>MEXZ01000084.1:372-471 GCA_001773855.1 Candidatus Aminicenantes bacterium RBG_13_64_14 | reverse complement strand
AACGCACTTCTTCGTAGGATGCCGGAATGCCGGGCCGGGTTTCCCAGTCCCGGTACTGGCAAGACCCGAGGTGGGCGGTCATGAAAAATCGCGTCTAGA
>MEXZ01000084.1:245-356 GCA_001773855.1 Candidatus Aminicenantes bacterium RBG_13_64_14 | reverse complement strand
GAGGCGGAGGTTTCTCCCCGGTTCGACCATGGCTTCGGAATCCGCCCTGGCGATGTAGGCAGCGTTGAAAATGTTTCCGAGAGTGACATAGAAATTCAGGCCGCGCCAGAG
>MEXZ01000084.1:0-129 GCA_001773855.1 Candidatus Aminicenantes bacterium RBG_13_64_14 | reverse complement strand
AAACCCTCGTCCCCGGGTAGATCTGAACGGGGGGGATGTCGTTCAGGGGGACGCCGGTTTCCAGACTCCTGCCGCGGATCGCGGCGACGTTTCCAAAGACCTTCCAGCCGGGAAGGAGGAACGCTTCGG
>MEXZ01000083.1:5403-15197 GCA_001773855.1 Candidatus Aminicenantes bacterium RBG_13_64_14 | reverse complement strand
GCACGCAGAAGTTCATCGACAGCGCCGGTCGCATCGAGAAGTTCAAGAAAAAATACGGCGACACCAAGAACATCAAGAGCATCGCGAAGCCCAAAAAATCCTCTCGATGATCCATGAACTCCAGGCGATCGAGGACAAGTACCGCCGGCTGACAGCCGCCCTCTCCGACCCCGCGATCGCCTCCAATCCCCTGAAGATCCGCGACTTGGCCAAGGAACGGGCGGAGCTCGAGCCCGTCTTCCGGAAGTACGAGGAATACAAGAGGGTTCACAAGGACGGCGAAGAAGCCAGGCACCTCCTGGACGACCCCAAGACCGAGCCGGAGCTTCGGCGCATGGCCGAGGGCGAGGCCGAGGAGCTCGGCAAGCGGGAGCAGGCCCTCGCGGCCGACCTCCGGACCATGCTCCTCCCCAAGGACCCCAACGACGAGAAGAACGTCATCCTCGAGATCCGGGCCGGGGCGGGAGGGGACGAAGCGTCGCTTTTCGCCCAGGACCTTTTCCGGATGTACTCCCGGTTCGCCGAAAGGAAGGGCTGGAAGCTCGAGATCGTGGACACGAGCTTCTCGCCGATCGGCGGTCTCAAGGAGGCCATCGGCAACGTCCGCGGCAAGGGCGCCTACTCGGTCCTCAAGTACGAAAGCGGCGTCCACCGCGTCCAGCGCGTGCCCAAGACCGAGGCCTCCGGGCGCATCCACACCTCGACGGCGACCGTGGCCGTCCTGCCGGAGGCCGAGGAGATCGACCTCAAGATCGACCCCAAGGACCTCAAGATCGAGGCCTTCGGCTCCTCGGGCCCGGGCGGCCAAAGCGTCAACCGGAATTACACCGCGATCCGCGTCAGCCACAAGCCGTCGGGCCTCGTCGTCTCCTGCCAGGATGAAAAGTCCCAGCACCGGAACAAGGAGAAAGCCATGCGGGTCCTCCGCTCGCGGCTCCTGGACATCGCCCAGCGCGAGCAGCAGGCGAAGATCGCCAAGAACCGGCGGTCCCAGGTCGGGACGGCGGAGAGGAGCGAGAAGATCCGGACCTACAACTTTCCCCAATCGCGGATCACCGACCACCGGCTGAACATGAACTTCCATAACATGGAGGGCATCCTGGAGGGGGACCTGGACGACATCCTGGCGAAGCTCGTCCTCCAGGCCCAAGCGGAAGCCCTAGGCGAAACGCCCGGGGGCCCGGGCCAGGCCAAGGACGTTGGAATCTAATAAGACGCTCGCCGACCTCTTCAGGAGCGGGATGGCCCTCCTTCAAGACCGGCCCCAGGCCCTCCTCGAAGCCAAAGTCCTTCTTCTCCAGGCCGCCGCCCTGACCGAAGAACGATACCTCGCCGCCCCTAACAATCCCTGCTCGCCGAAGGCGGAAGCTTATTTCCGGAGGCTCGTCGAGAAGCGGCTGGGCGGGGCGCCGCTCGCCTATCTCACCGGAATGAAGGAATTCTGGTCCATCCCGTTCAAGGTGACGCCCTCCGTCCTTGTCCCGCGTCCCGAGACCGAGGTCCTGGTCGAAAAGGTCCTCGAGCTTTCGACGCGCGAGAGCGAGTCGATCCTCGACCTCGGGACGGGCAGCGGCTGTATCGCCGTCGCCCTGGCCAAGGAACTGCCCCGGGCCCACATCCAGGCGGTGGACATCTCCGAGAGGGCCCTGCGCGTCGCCCGGCGGAACGCCCTGCTTCACAA
Organism: Candidatus Aminicenantes bacterium RBG_13_64_14; assembly: GCA_001773855.1. Taxonomy (GTDB): domain Bacteria; phylum Acidobacteriota; class Aminicenantia; order Aminicenantales; family Saccharicenantaceae; genus RBG-16-66-30. Next base: position 13,516 of record MEXZ01000083.1, on the reverse strand, counting down.
AACGAGGCACGTCCAGTTCCACAGGAGCGACCTCTTCTCCGTGTTCCGGGGAACGGGCGTTCGCTTCGACTTTATCGTTTCGAACCCGCCTTACATTTCGCGGGACGAGTGGGCCGGGCTGCCGCCCGAGGTTCGCGACTTCGAACCCCGGCGGGCGCTCCTTTCAGGAGAGTCCGGCCTGGAGATGATCGAGCGCCTCGTCCGCCGGGCCGGGACTTTTCTAAGTCCCGGCGGCTACCTCATTTTCGAGATCGGGGACGGCCAGCGCGACCGGGTCCTGGCCCTTTTCGGCAAGCGCTGGACCGAGATCGAGACGGCCTGGGACATGGCCGGCAAACCGCGGGTCATCACGGCCAGAAGGGCCTAGGCGAGTTTTTGGCCGAGCGCGTAGGCGTCCTTCATGAGGGCCTTGTTCGCCCTGACCTCGCCGGGCTTGTCCGCGCTGCCGTAGACCATCCCTTCGATCGGGGCGCCGACGTAGGCGAAGGCGTCCTGGAACGACCGGAGGGCGTTCACCGCGCCCGACGCGAAAGGATCGGCGTCGCCGTAGGTCAGGATGATGCCGACGCGCTTGCCCTTGAGCGGCCGGTACGCTTCCGCACCGAAGGCATAGAGCCTGTCCATGAACAGCTTGACCTGGGCGCTCATGGTGAACCAGTAGACGGGAGTGGCGATGAGGAGGGCGTCGGCGGCGCGTAATTCCGCGTAGAGGGTGCTCATGTCGTCTTTCCGGACGCAGCCGGCGGCCTTCGGCTTGCGGCAGCCGTCACAGCCCAGGCAGGGCCCGATCTTCATCTTGGCCAGGCGGAATGTCTTGACCTCCGCGCCGGCGTTCTTCGCCCCGCGGGCGGCCTCGCCGGCCAGGATGGTGCTGTTGCCCTTCGGCCGGGGACTGCTCGCGAGGACCAGAAGCTTCGACACGGCGGCCTACCTCTTCGCGACCAGGGGCGCGTAGTCCTCGATGGGGGGGAGGAGGCGCGTCGTCTCGAAGCGGATCTTCTCCCAGACGGCCAGGTCCATGCCGCAGAAGACGTCGACGACCTTCGGATCGAACTGTCTCCCCGCGTTCCCGACGAGTTCGCGCCGGGCGACGCGGAAGTCCCGCGGCGCGCGGTAGGGACGGTGGGACGTCACGGCGTCGAGCGTGTCGGCCACGGCAAAGACCCGCGCTTCGAGCGGGATGGCGTCGCCCTTCAGGCCTTTCGGATAGCCCGTTCCATCGTATTTTTCGTGGTGGCAGAGGATGATGTTACCGACTTCGCGGACGAGCTTGACGTCGCGGACGAGACCGTAGCCGAGGGCCGGGTGCCTGCGGATGACCTCCCATTCCTTGCCTGACAGAGGACCGGGCTTTTTCAGGATGGAATCGGGGATGGCCATCTTGCCCGCGTCGTGGAGGAGCGCCCCCTTGCGGATGCTGTCGCACGCGCGGGGGTCCCGGATTCCGACGGCCTCGGCCAGGACGTGGCTGTAACGGGCGACCGTCTTGGAGTGGCCGTAGGTTTCGACGTCCCGCAGGTCCAGGGCGGCCATGAAATTCTCGAGGGTCGTGTCGTAGGCCTCCTCGAGCTCCCGGGACTTGCGGAGGTGGAGACTGAACTCCTTCTTTAAGCGGCGCAGATTTTCCTTGGCGTCCTTCTCGCCTTGGAGGGCGGCGATCAAGGCGGACAGGCTAATCGCCAGTCCCGGACCCGCGGAAGGCTCAGGCAGGGCGGTCAAGACTTCGACTTCCATGCCGAGTCCGGACAAAAATGCGGCCAAGCTCGCCCGTTTTTTGTCATTTCCGCCGACCAGGACGACCCGCTCTTCGCTCATCCCGATTTTTATACCCTTTTCTTCTTTTCGATTCAAGTTTCCCCTTCTTCCTTCTTGACATGGAAGCGTCCGAATAAGCATAATATGCACGCTAAGGTTAAGGAGCGGCCATGGAACACGACCCGAATATTTTCAGGGATTCCTCGCAGGTCATCCAGGAAGTCGAAGACCAGTTGGAGCGCATCCTCCAGAAGAAATTCCGCGACGTCGACTCCGAGCTCGTCGAGCGCATCAACCGCGAAAAAGAAGCCGCCCGCCGGCGCAAGGAGGAGATCGAACTGGAGTTCGACAAAGAAAAAACGGCCCTGACCGACTACCGGGTCATGGTCCACGATTTCGAGGAACAGAGGGCCGGCCTTCTCAACGAAGCCCGCGACCGCTTCCAGAAAGTCCTTAAGTTCCAAGCGGAGATCGAGAGCCTGGCCAAGTCCACGGTCGAGGAGATCAAGCGGGTCAACGAGATCCAGGAGCGGCTCGAGGGCCTGCGGACGAAAACGTCGGAACGGGCGGCCTTCCTCAAGAACGATCTGAAGGAACGTTTCGGCATCGTCGCCGAGGTCATGGAGGAGGAACCCAAGCCCCTCGGCCTTGATCTCGACGAAGAGCTGGAGAAGCTCCGCAAGATCAAGGACCTCCTGGCCATCGAATCGGCGGCCGCGAACCTGGGCCGCATGGGCGGCGAAGCGGCCCGCCGGGAAGATCTGGCCGTTATGGACGCCGCCGCGGATTCGGCCGGCGTGGAGATCCCCAAGCTCCAGGACCTCATCTCCGGGCCGGTTGCCCCGGATAGCCCCGAAACCCCGGCCGAAGAGGCGCCGCCCGTCGAAACGGCCCTCGAACCGGCGCCCGAGCCCGTCCCGGACGCCTGCGAAATGGATTCGGAGGAGGACCTGATCGCCTTCCTTGAAAACTGCCGCCGGACGGAACCCGCCAACGGTAGCGGCGAGATCCACTACTTCCAAAAAGACAAGGTCATCATCGCCGACCCGGAAAAGATCCTGGCCGCCGTGGACAGGACCCTGGAAGAAGCCCAGCGGCTGTCGCTGAAGCTCGGCCAGACGGAATCGCCCAAGGACCAGTTCTTCATCAAGCAGGAGCTCATAAACTGGCAGGAGGGCCTGCGGGCGCTTTTCCTGCGGGTCATCAAAATGTGCGAAAAGAGCTCCTGGTCCCTGCCGCGCTACACCCAGGAGATCCTCAATTCTCAGATCCTGCGGCGGCTGCTCGAACGGCTGAGCATGGAGAATTGGAGCAACCTCGAAGAGTTCGCTTCCTTCTCCGCGGCGATGTCGGAGATCAAGAAGGCTTTCCAGGCCAAGGTCGAACCGCGCCTCGCCTATCTCCTGTCGCTGAAGCGGGAGATCGAAACCGAATAGGATCCGGCCGGGGAGGCCGGACGGAGGGTCAGGGGAGGACGTCCCTTCTCCTGAAATGGAATAGATAGCTCTCGATCCCCTTGATCTCTTTGTAGGTCAGGTCCTTGAACTTCAAGCCCGAATAATAGAAACCCGGATCGCCTCCGCCTTTCTCCGTATAGACGACGTCGCTCTGGATGAGGTTGGCCTTGTCTTCGATGACGAGGATCGTTTCGAGCGTTTTGGCCGGGGGGAGGGCCGTGTCGGAGACGATCCGCGCCCCTTCGAGGCCGATGTTGACGGTTTTGGCGACCTTGAAGCCGCCGTTCTCCCGGTAGAGGAAGGGCGTCGAGACGTTGTAGCGTTCGTATTTCCTCTTCTCCCGGGCGAGGCGGCTGGCCGCGGCCGGGTGCTCCATTTTCTTTTTATCGGCGACCTCTTCCCAGAAGAAACTGCAGACGCGGTTCTTGTCGATGGGGACGTCCGCCGGCCCGCGGGGTTTCAGGTCCGGCCGATGCTTTCCCTTCGCTTCGGCCATGGCCAGGTCCGCCTCGCCGGCCAGGCGCTTAAGGTCCGCCTTGGTCAGCGGGGCAGGCTGCTCGCCGTCGTCTTTGGGGGTGATCGTTACGCCGAACGACATGGTCAGGTTGCTGCGCGGCTGGAACTCCTGGAGCTCGAAATAATGGTCCTCGACGTTCTTGCGGATCCGCTCGGTGAGCAGGGTCGCCTCGTCGACGCTATTGACGCCTTTCAGGAAAAAGAGGAATTCCTCCCCGCCGTAGCGGCAGAGCAGGTCCTCCTCGCGGATCGAAAGCTTGAGTACATGGGCCAGCTCCCGGAGGAGCTTGTTCCCCGCTTCGTGGCCGTTGCGGTCGTTGTAGGCCTTGAACCAGTCCACGTCGCCCATGACCAGGGCCATGGAGCCCTCTTCGCGGCGCCGCTTGCTCAGGGCGTTGACCTTCTGGAGGACTTTTTCGAAGAACGGCTCGGGCCTGAGGAGCCCGGTCAGGGGGTCGAACTGGATGAGGTTGAGCTTGGCCATGGCGATGGCCATGTGCTCGGAGAGGCCGCGGAGGATCTGCTGGTCTTCCCGGGTGAAACCCTCGGGGCACGCCTTCCCCCCGGCCGTTTTGTTGTAGACCTCGAGGACGCCGATGACCTTGCGGCCGTGCATGATGGGCACGCCGAGCAGGTTCTTCAACGGGGCCTTGAGGAAGGACGTGTAGCGCTTGCTCAGGCGCCTGTCGAAGGCGAGGTCGGCGACGCCGATGCCGTGGCCGAACCGGGCCACCGAGGCGGCGAAATCCTGGGCCTCGAGCGGGGCGATGTATTTGGAGAAGTCGGAGTGGGCCAGGAAGGCGTTGTCCCAGACGAGGGGCTTCAAGTAGGGGCCGATGACCTCGTTCTCCTCCAGGATGTAGACCGTGACGCTCTCCGCCTGGACGATGTCTCGGATCTCGGGCACGATGTCGAGGAGGCTGCTGACGTCGTCCGCGCCGTAGATCTTCCGCAGGATGCTCTCGACCCTCTGGCGCTCCTGCTGGGACCCGACATAGCGGGCCTCGATGGCGATGCGCTTTTCGACTTCGCGCAGGAAACCCGTGTTGAGCAGGCCCTTTATCTCGTGGATCTCGGCGAGGACGTCCTTGACCTTGGCATCCTGGAGGCCGAGGGACCGGCGGAGGGCGACTGCCTCCGTCTTCAGCTGGGCGTGTTCGACGGCCCGGCCGAGGGCGTGGAGGAAGGCCAGCTCGCGCGGGTTTCCGGGAGAGGTCAGGCAGACGTCGACGTCGACGCCCGGCGGCCATTCGTCGGCGGCCCGAGAGACGATGTCCTCGTCGGCGCCGGTCAGGAGGACCCCGGTCGGGGGATGGATCATGGCTTGGAGGGCCGTCGACCCCGCGAAGGCGACGTCGAAAACCGCTACGGCGAAATCCCCCTCGGTGAACACGGCCATGGCCGCCTCGGGGTCGGTTTCAGACAGGGCCGAGCCGTACTTTTGGGCCAGCCGGGCCAGGCGGTCGGCTTCCGCAGACGATGGGTTGACAACGAGGATGCGCTTTTGGATCATAGCCCTCTTCGTAAAAAACCTTGGCCCGGACCTAACAAAAAGAGCAAAAAGCTCTTCACTTCCTGAAAATAATTTACATCAGTTGTCCGGCCTTCGTCAATCATTATTTTTCCCCCCGGATCGGCCCTCCCGGGGGGGATTCCTGGCTTTTGAAAAGCGGTCCCGGGGTATGGTATATTCCAGGGGCGGAACATATTCGAGGAGACGAGAAATGGCGCGGACGAACAACGAACCCATCACCTCCATCCGGGCCCCCAGGGGCTCCCGCCTGACGACCAAGGGCTGGTCCCAGGAAGGGGCTCTGCGGATGCTCATGAACAATTTGGACCCGCAGGTCGCCGAAAAACCCGGAGAGCTCATCGTCTACGGGGGCACCGGCAAGGCCGCCCGGAACTGGGAGGCCTACCGGGCCATCGTGGCCAGCCTCAGGAAGCTGGAGAACGACGAGACGCTCATCGTCCAGTCGGGCAAACCCGTGGCCGTCTTCAGGACCCACCCCGAGGCGCCCCGGGTCCTGATCGTCAACGCCCTGATCGTGCCCCAATGGGCGACCTGGGACGAGTTCCGCCGACTCGAAGCGCTGGGCCTGACCATGTACGGTCAGATGACGGCCGGGAGCTGGATCTACATTGGGACGCAGGGTATCCTCCAGGGGACCTACGAGACGCTGGCCGCGGTCGCCCGGAAGCATTTCGGCGGCTCGCTCAAGGGCCGGCTTGCTCTGACCGCCGGCCTGGGCGGGATGGGCGGGGCCCAGCCCCTGGCCGTGACCATGAACGACGGCGTGGCCATCGTCGTCGAGGTCGATCCCCACCGCATCGAAAGGCGCCTCGACACGAAGTACGTCGACGTCAAGACCGACAGCCTGGACGAGGCCCTGCGCCTGGCCCGGGCGGCCATGAAGAAGGAGGCGCCGCTTTCGATCGCACTCCTCGCGAACGCCGCCGACGTCCTGCCGGAGTTCGTCCGCAGGGGCATCACTCCGGACATCCTGACCGATCAGACCTCGGCCCACGACGAGCTCAACGGCTATGTGCCCCACGGCCTCGCCTACGAGGACGCGCTGGCCCTCCGAGTCAAGGACCCGGCCGACTACATCCGGCGGTCCTACGTCTCGATGGCCGCCCACGTCGAGGCCATGCTCGAGCTTCGGAGAAGAGGGGCGAAGGCCTTCGACTACGGCAACAACATCCGCGGCCAGGCCCGTAAAGCGGGGGTCGAAAAGGCCTTCGACATCCCCGGCTTCGTCCCGGAGTATATCCGGCCCCTCTTCTGTCTTGGTAAGGGACCCTTCCGCTGGGCGGCGCTCTCGGGGAAACCGCAGGACATCTACGCCACGGACGCGGCCGTCCTCAGGGAATTCCCGGAGGACGAGGCATTGGCCCGCTGGATCAGCAAGGCTCGCAGCCAGGTCAAGTTCCAGGGCCTGCCGTCGCGCATCTGCTGGCTCGGCTACGGCGAGCGGGCCCGCTTCGGCGCCGTCATCAACCACCTGGTGAAGAAGGGAAAGACGGCTGCGCCTATCGTCATCGGCCGCGACCATCTGGACGCGGGGTCGGTCGCCTCGCCGAACCGCGAGACCGAGAACATGCGGGACGGTTCGGACGCCATCGCCGACTGGCCGGTCCTCAACGCCCTCCTCAACGCCGTCAGCGGCGCCTCCTGGGTGTCCGTCCACCACGGCGGCGGCGTGGGCATCGGCCTGTCCCTCCACGCCGGCATGGTCATCGTCGCCGACGGCACGCCCATGATGGGCCGCCGGCTGGAGCGCGTCCTGACGGTCGATCCGGGCTTGGGCGTCGTCCGTCACGCCGACGCCGGATATCCGGACGCCATCGCCTGCGCGAAAAAGAACGGCATCAAGATCCCCATGATGAAATAAAACCGGCCGCGGCCAGCGGGCCCGTCCTGGTTTTTGCCGATCGTCAAAAGCGAGCGACGCGCCGCGGCGCGCGCGCCCTTCCGATGTCAACCTGCCTTTCCGGCGGCTTCCAGAGTTCTGTCCCATCCTGAATTTTATCAACGGTTTGGACTGCGCTCCGAGTCCCTCGCCGCTGGCACGCTGTTTGCTCTGGAGAGGGTGAAAGGAGATACCGATGAAAAAGTTGGCAATCTTAGCCCTAGCCGGGCTCGTCCTCGTCTCAGCGGCCCTTTTTTTCCCCACGTCCCTCGCCGCCCACGATGTCAATGAGTGCTACAGGGACCACCGGGACTGCCGGGAGAACGCCCTCAGCCTGGATGCTCCCTGGTACAAGGTCATGCTCATCTTGACGGTTTGCGACATCGCGCTCGGCAAGTGCGCCTTGGGCCTGTGACGGAGACGAAGAGGGCCCTCGTCTTCGAGGGCCCTCGACTTTTTTCTTGGGGAGGCACGACAAGCATGAGAAGAGAAAAAAACTTGATCATGGCGGTCATCGGCGTCTCGCTGGCCGCTTTCACGGCGGTTCGGGCGGCGGACAGACCCGGCGTCGGGAAATGGAAGGCGGTCGAGGTCGCCGTGCCGGCCAACGACACGGACGAGGCCTGTCTCGGGCGGCCCATCGCCCTGGCCCTCGACGCCGATCATCTCTACATCGTCGATGCTCAGGACTGCGCGGTCAAGATATTTTCGAAGGACGGGGAATTCCTCAGGGTGGTCGGCCGGAAAGGCCGCGGCCCTGGCGAGCTTTCTTTCCCGTCCGGCGTGTCCGTCATCGGCGGGCGGCTCTATGTCGCGGATAAATTCAACTACAGGGTCCAGGCCTTCGACTGGGCGGGGGAGCCCTGCGGGGGATTTTCAACGCCCTTCGCACCGGACAAGGCCTGGGCGCTCACCGGCGAAACGCTCCTCGTCACGAGCAACCCGACCGGCCGGCTGGCGGCCGAAAAAATG
>MEXZ01000083.1:0-5395 GCA_001773855.1 Candidatus Aminicenantes bacterium RBG_13_64_14 | reverse complement strand
ATACGACGCCGGCGGCCGTCTCCGCTGGGAAGGGCTCGAGGCCCGGGCGTCGTCCGACCCCGTGTTCGACGCCTTCCGCAATATGATCCTGGTCTGCCCCGGCGAGGGCGGGGATTTTTTTGTCGTCTTCCGGAGCGGCGAGCGGAGCATCCTCCACTTCGCGAGCTCCGGGGCGCTTGTCGGGAAAATTTCCGTCGACGAGCGTTACGCCTTCCAGCCGATGAACATGCCCTTCCGGGGACCGAAGAAGCGCCTCCTCGGTTTTTGCTGGGCCGCGGCCTGGGACCGGGGATTCTTCTATATATCGGCGCCCGCGCCCGTGGAGGGGAAGGACCTCGGGCCGGGCCGGCTCCTGTCCGTCGTCGACCGGGAGGGCCGACTGACCGCTTCCATCGAACTGCCATGCCCCGTCCACCGTTTCGTCGTCGAAGGAGCGCGGGTCTATGCCATCGACGATGACGGCGGGCTGAGGATCTTCGAGGTCGTGCGATGAAACGCGGACTGCTCCCCATCGCCCTTGCCGCGGCCCTCGCCGGAGGCGCGATGGGCGCGGGCCGGGACGCCGTCGAGACCCGCATCTGCGCCTCGCTCGAAGAGGCGTCCCGGGGCTGTCCCGGCCCGGTCCTTCTCGTCTTCTTCTCGACGGATTGCCCGAGCTGCTACGACGACCTCTTCGAGTCGAGATACCTCGTCGATAAAGGCCGCTGGCCCGTGTCCGTGGTCGGCGTCTTTTCCGGACTGCGGGATGACCTCCGGGCCTTTCTCGAGAAGTATGCCTGGACGCTGCCCGTCGTCCTGGACAGGCGGAAGGTCCTTTTCAAGAAGTACAAGGTGGACGCCGTCCCTTTCAAGGCCCTGCTCCTCGGGACGGAGGCGGTCTACCGGGATGATGCCTACGTCGATCCCGACGGCCGCCGGGAGGAATTGAAACGATGTTTGACACGGCTCTTTTACCGCTGACCTGGCGGGTCACCCGGCGCCGGCTCGTCGCCTCGCCGCTGACCTTAGCCGCCGGCCTGGCCTTCCCTGCGGTCATCGTCTGGATCGGCCTCGGCGACTCCTACGAAACGGCGGCGAAGTTCTTCTTTTTTCTCTTTCCCCACGTGTTTCTCATCGCCGCCCAGGACATGGTCCGCACGGATATCGACGGCGGGGCCCTCGAGAACGTCCTCTTCCTCGGGGGGAGATTCAGGCGCTTTTTATGGGCGAAGAACTTCGTCCTGGCCGGGGCCGGCGGGGCGTACGCCCTCCTGCTTTTCGCCCTGTTCTCGGCCTGGGGACTGGCCTTGGGCGAATTCAGGCCCGTCCACGCCGCCCAATTCGGGATGGGACTCCTGGCCGGATTTTACTATATCGGCCTGGCCGGGACCCTGAGCTATTTCCTCAGGGCCGGCTCGAATACGCTGGTTCTGCTCCTGGCCCAATCGGCCGCCTTGGTCGGGCTCCTCTTCTCGGCCACTTCGCGGACGGGTTTCCTCGACTACGCGGCCTCGGGCCGCTTCCCCGGCGTCGGCTCCAAGCTCCTATTCGGCGGGCTCGTCGCTGTCCTGCCCAACCTGGTTGTATCCGGCCGCCTGTCCGCGTTCGGCGCCGAGGTCCTGGCCGGGCTCGCGCTTTCGCTTTTCGTCCAGCATCGGCTGGTCCGGGCGCTCGAACTCGAAAAATAGGAGGCGAACATGATCGAAGCTTATCGGTTGTCCAAACGATTCGGACCGGTCCAGGCCCTGCAGGATGTCAGTTTCAAGATCCGGAAAGGGACGATCACGGCCATGCTCGGCGAAAACGGCGCGGGCAAGACGACCACGCTCAAGATCCTCCTCGGGTTCCTCAGGCCAGACTCGGGGACCGTCATCGTCGCCCCCGGCCGCGTCGGGTACGTCCCCGACAGGCCGGTCTATTTCACCTGGCTCGACGGGCGGACGATCCTGGGGCTGTCCGACGGACAGGCGAACGGGAACGGGAAGGATCCAGGGGCGCGCATCCTGGCGGTCGCGGGAGACCTCCTCTTCGATCCGGCCCTCCTCCGGCGCCGCCCCGGCTCGTACTCGGCCGGGAACGCGAAGAAGTTCGCCTACGTTCAGAACCTCGTCGCCAGGCCGGACCTCCTCGTCGTCGACGAGCCCTTTGCCGCCCTCGACCCGCCCTCGATCAAGTGCGTCCGGAACCTCTTCCTCGAGCTTAGAGACGCCGGGACGACCCTTCTCCTGAGCTCTCATATGCTGGCCGAGATGGAGCGGATCGCCGACGGCTTCATCGTCCTCCGCCGGGGAACGGCTATCGCCCATGCCGGGATCAAGGAATGGCGCCTTCTTCGGTCGGCCCGGACGGCGCCGGACCTCGAATCGGTATTTCTCCACCTCACCGGGTCTTGACCTGGACCGTTCATAAAAACGCCGATTTATTACCTGTGCTCTGAGTCTTTTGCTGCCTTCCGTAGGGCCTTCAATTTGCTGGCTTTAGGTACGTCCTATAGAAACCCCGGTGTTTTTATGAACGATCCAGACCAGAAAGGGGCTTAGATGACCGTGCCGTCGGGGATGACGGCACTTTTCGGGACGACGATGATGCCGTCGACGATGACGTAATTCTCGGCGGATTCGTTGGCCGCCCCGTTCCGGTTGACCAGCCTGACGCCGTGGCCGATCCGGGCGTTCTTGTCGACGATGGCGTTGCGGATCTCGCAGTCGCGGCCGACCCCGACGTCGGGAACACCGTTCTCCCGGTTTAGGGCCTGGTCCTCACGGGATTCGAAATAGTCCGCGCCCATGATCACGGTCCGCTCGAGGCGGCAATTGTCGCCGATGCGCGACCGGATGCCGACTATGGAATCCCGGATCCGAGAGCGGTTGACGATGCTCCCTTCGCAGAGGATGGCGTTCTCGACCTCGGAGGCGAGGATTTTGGAACCGGGGAGAAAGCGAGCTTGGGTGAAGATGGGCCTGTCCTCGTCGTAGAAGTCGAACTTCGGAAGGGGCCGGGTCAGGTCCATATGAGCCTCGAAAAAACTCGGGATGGTCCCGATGTCCTCCCAGTAGCCGTCGAAGAAGTGACCGAAGACCCGGCGCTCGCCGATCGCGTGCGGGATGACCTCCCGGCCGAAATCCTTGTAATCGTTGTGGGCGAGCAGGTCGCGAAGGACGTTCTGGTTGAAGAGGTATACGCCCATCGAGGCGAGATGTGTCCGGCCTTCGTCGGGAACGCCGAACTTCTTGAAGATGTCCTCCGGAACACTCATCCGGTCGATGTCGGCGGCGGCCTTGGGCTTCTCGGAGAACTCGGTGATCCGGCCCTGGCTATTGACCTTCATGACGCCGAACTCCGGCGCCTGCTCCGCCCGGACGGGGGTGACGGCGACGCTGATATCGGCGCCGGTCCTCTCGTGGGACTCCAGGAACTTCCGGTAGTCCATCCGGTAGAGATGGTCGCCGGCGAGGACGAGGATGAGCGACCCGGCGTCTTCGATGAAATTGAGGTTCTGGCGGACGGCGTCGGCCGTGCCCTGGTACCAGTTCCTGTTCTCGAGGGTCTGCTGGGCCGATAGGAGGGTGATGAAATCGCGATGGAAATTGTCGAAGCGGTAGGTCGTGAAGATGTGACGGTGGAGGGACTCGCTGGCGAACTGGGTCAGCACGAAGATGCTTCGGACATTCGAATGAATGCAGTTCGAGATCGAGATGTCGATGAGCCGGAAGCGGCCGGCGACGGGCACGGCCGGCTTGCTCCGGACCTTGGTCAGCGGATAGAGCCGGCTGCCTTGACCCCCGGCCATGATGATGCTGACGACATTGGCCATGCGGGCATTGTAGCACCCTCGGCCCTTCAAGGGAATCGCTTTAACGCTGCCCGTTGTTGCAGTGATTCCCTGGCCGACCGCCGGGACTGGTTCCCGGGGGGCCGGGGGGCTAAGGGCGATATCCTTCGCCAAGCCGAATTGAGGGCTTCCCCGGAATCGGGAGAAGCACCAAAAAAAGGGACGTCCCCCTGAGGCGGACGTCCCTTGGACGTTCGAACCGGCTCCGCCGGTTTATTTGGCCGCGTTCTGGACGGGGGCGAGGTCGTCGATGATCCACATCCCCCGGCCGTTCGTGGCGATGATCATGGCGTTGTCCCTGGGGTGGATGGCGATGTCCCAGACATAGCTCGTCGGGAGTCCGCCGCCGAGGACGTTCCAGCTCTTGCCCGCGTCCAGGCTGACATAAACGCCCGTGTCCGTGCCCGCGTAGAGGATGTCCTTTTTCTTCGGGTCTTCGCGGACGACGTTGACCGGTCCGCCGGGGATGTTCGCGGCGATCGAGACCCAGGTCTTGCCGTAGTCGGCGGACTTGAAGATGTAGGGGTTGAAGTCGTCGTCGTGGCGGCCGATGAGCGTCACATAGACGGTGGCCAGGTCGTACTTCGAGGCGACGACCTTCCAGACGTGTTTGTTGTAGGGGAGTCCGGCCGTGATCTCCGTCCAGCTGTCGCCGCTCGTCTTCGTCACCCAGACCCGGCCGTCGTCCGTGCCCGCATAGAGGAGGCCGAACTTGAACGGCGATTCGTCGACCGCGGTGATCGAGGCGAAGGGGATGGCGTAGGGCCACTTGCCCTGCTCGGCGGGATTGTTATAGGTCAGGTCGGGGCTGATCTTCTCCCAGGTTTCGCCCTTGTTCATGGACCGGAAGAGATACTGGAAGCCGTGATAGACGACCTGCGGATTATGGGGGGAAAGCATGGTCGCCGCCAGCCACTGGCCGCGGTGTTCGGGCTCGCCTTGGGCCGCTTTGGGGAAGATCTCCTTGCTCGTCCACTGCCCGTCCTTGTATTCGGACCGTTCGAGCCGGCCGTAGAACGAGGAGGAGTAGACCGTATTCGGGTCCGTCGGGTCGATGCCGATGAGCGTCCCCTCGCCGCCTGGGGCGGTCTCCCATTTGGGCTGGGCCATGCCGAAACGCCGACGTCCGGCCGGAGCGCCCGTGGTGGGCTTTTGGAGCGGGATGAGGCCCCGGTAAGTGCCCTGGTCCTGGACCGAGCCGTAGACCCAGAACGGCGTCGAGAAGTCGAAGGAGACGTTGTAGAACTGGACGCAGGGGATGCCGTTGTGAAAGTCCCGCCAGCTCTTGCCGCCGTCGTAGGAGACGTTGACGCCGCCGTCGTTGTTGTTGATGAGGTGGTCGCTGTCGTGGGGGTCGATCCACAGGCCGTGGTGGTCGCCGTGCAGCCCTTCGGAGTAGAGGTTGACGTAGGTCTTGCCGCCGTCGGTCGACTTGGACAGGCCCAGACCCATGATGTAGATCGTTTCCGGTGTGTTGGGGTCGACCCGGATCTGGGCGAAGACCCAGCCGTAGGTGCCGCCGAAGCGTTCCATGCCCGGGGGGCTGACCTTATGCCAACCCGCTCCCGCGTCGTCGGAGCGGTA
>MEXZ01000082.1:5110-6165 GCA_001773855.1 Candidatus Aminicenantes bacterium RBG_13_64_14 | reverse complement strand
CCCCCGGCTTCGGGTCCCGACCTGCGAGCGGGGCGACGGTGACCACGTCCCCGTCCCGGATGAAGGGATGCATGCTCGTCCCCCTGGCCTCGAAGCGGAAGGGCTTGCCCTTGTCGAGGACCGCCCGCATCAGTCCGGCGAGCGATTCCCCCGAGAGCGGGAGCTCGCCTCCGGACGAGATGCGCGGAGAGGGTTTTTCGTCCATCCCGTTCACTCTTTCTCGACGACCATCTTCCTCACGAGGAGCTCTTCGAGGAGGCCGACGACATCGCCCTCGATGAGTCCGGCGGGGGCGTCGTATTCCTCGGCCAGCTCCCGGACGACCGCGGCCAGGGGCTTCGACCCATCGACCCTTTTCCAGATGTCGCGCCCGGTCTCGTTGAGGGTGAAGAGCTCGTCCTCTATGTCCCCGATCCCGGAGACGAGGGGGACGATGACGACCTCCCCTTCGATCTCCCGGACGACGACGTCCTCGGACGGCGCGTAAACCTTGTCGAGGTCGATCTTGTCGCTCATGGGTCAACTCCTTCGTTTCGTTCTCGCCGCCCCGTCGGTGACGGTCCAGGCCTTCTCCCCGGGCTCGAGAAGACCGGCGGCAACGGCCTGGGCGTGGGCGATGCCGCAGAAATACACGACCGGCGTGTCCAGGGTCCCGTGCTCGGCCCAGGACTTGGCCGGGCACTGCTCGCAAAGGCCCTTGAGGAAACACCGGCCGCAGCGCTCGAGGTAGGCCCGGCCGGCCGAACGCATGTCCCGGACGCGCGGCAGGAACTCCGTCACCGCCTCGCGGAGCGAGCCTGTCGCGAGGTCGTAAACCGTGGCCGGATGACGCAGTCCCAGGCAATATTGGAGGCGCCCGTAAGGGTCGACCGCGGCCGACCCGCCGGACGGCAGGCACGAGAAAAGACGGCCGCCGCGGCCGCCGCCGGACCTGGCGCAGAGGTCCCGCCACTCCCCGACGGCTTCCTCGCCGTGACGCCGCGAGACCCGGACGAACTCATCGGCGTCCGTCCGCAGGCTCGAGATCAGCGCGTTCTTCCGGCCCGGCCGACGGG
>MEXZ01000082.1:4254-5048 GCA_001773855.1 Candidatus Aminicenantes bacterium RBG_13_64_14 | reverse complement strand
CAGGCCTCGAATTCGTCCATCTCGCCGCGGGTGGCCGGCAGCACCGCGCCCTTGACGATGAAGGGCACGCCGTTCTCCCGGAGAAGTCCGAGGCCGCGGCGGAAGGCGTCGAACGAGCCGGGCACCCGGGTCACCGCTTCATAGGTTTCCTTTTTCATCCCGAAAACGGAAACCTCGACGGCTTCGAGCGGCGGCATGTCCTTCAGAAGACGGGCCAGGCGGGGCGTCACGAGCGTGGCGTTGGTGAAGATCATCACCCTCAGCCCGAGTCGCCGGGCATGGATGTAGATCTCCTCGAAGTCGTCCCTCAAGAGGGGTTCCCCACCGGTCAGCCGGACGACGAGACAGCCGAGGGCCGCCGCCTCGCCGAGGAGCTTCTTCCAGGACTCGGCGCCCCACTCCCGCTCCCGGGCTTCGCGGTTCCCGGCCGGACGGTTGACCGAGCAGTGGACGCAATCGTTGTTGCAGCGCTCCGTGAGCTCGATGTCGAGCCGTGTCAGCGGGGGCTTTCGTGACGGCCACAGGCGGGCCTCGCCGGAGCGGATCTTTTTCACGTAGGCCGTTCCGGTCATGGCCGCTCCACGAACTCTTCCAGGATCTCGACGACGGCCCCGCTCTTGTCGAACCAGAGGTTGTAGAACGGGACTTCGCGGACCACGTCTTCGGCCAGGGCGAGCGCCCGCTCCCACCAGTCGGCCGAGACGAGAGGCCGGACGAGCCGGGGCAGGAAATCGCGGAGGACGGCCCTCGGGTCGTCGACGCGCTCCAGGCGGTTGACCCGGGCCTGGCGGAGA
>MEXZ01000082.1:3828-3944 GCA_001773855.1 Candidatus Aminicenantes bacterium RBG_13_64_14 | reverse complement strand
GGCGCATCTCCCGGGCAATCGCGCAGAGGTCGTCGATCTTGGCCGCATGGTCGCGGCATTCGAGATAGGCGTAAACGGGACACCATTTACAGTCCGGCCGCAGGTCGCACGCCCCG
>MEXZ01000082.1:2110-3812 GCA_001773855.1 Candidatus Aminicenantes bacterium RBG_13_64_14 | reverse complement strand
GAGCCGCAGGACGAAGCCGCGTCATCCTCCAAGGCGCCCGAACCCGCGCCGCCCGCGCCGTCGAGCTCGACGACCCGGGCCGGGTCCAATCTCTCGGCTCTGATCTCCGCGTTCTTGGCCGGGTCGCCGGACGCGGAAAGGTAGAGCCAGGTCGCGCCGAGCCGCCAGCTCGGGCTCCAGGACTCGGCTAGCCGGATCATCGCGTCGTATTGGGAAATGTTCGTTTTCATGGGGACGACCTGGACGCTGAACCCCGCCCCCGCCTCTCGAAGGTAGGCGACCCCCCTTCGCAGGGCTTCGAAGGAGCCGGGGGTCCGGGTGACGGCGTCGTGGATCTCGGCCGTGGCCCCGTAGAGGGCGACGAGTTTCGTGCCTTTCCGTCGCAGGAGGCGGGCGATCTCCGGGGTGATCAGGGTGCCGTTGGTGTTCAGCGTGTACCAGGCCGACTTGGCCGTGATCGCGGCGAAGATCTCGGGGAAATCGGGCCGCAGCATCGGCTCGCCGCCGGAAACGAACCACTCCCGGCAGCCCATCGCCCGGGCGTCGTCGACGAGGCGGCGGATCTCGTCGGCCGTGAGCTCGCCGGCCGCGTCGCCAGAATCCGGGGGAAGCCGGAGCCAGCAGTGGCGGCAGTCGTTATTGCACCGGTAGGTCAGGTCGATGGTCCCGCGCAGAGGGATCCGGGGCAGACGGGCGACCTCTTTGCGGTTGACGAATCGACTCATGGGCGAACTTCTCGAAGCGTGAACGGACTCCTCCTCATAAAATCGTCCGTACGCCATTCTAGAGAACCGGGCGGCGGCGGACATGGCCGGGACCGGCGAATCCGGGGGTGATTTTTGCCCTTCTCCCCTCCCCCCAAAGGGTGAGAAAAGAGAGGTCGCCTCACCCCTCGGCCCGGGGCCGGGGAGTTTTCCCGGACTCGAGGATGAAGGTCACCGGGCCGTCGTTGAGGATGTGGACGTCCATGAGGGCCTGAAACACCCCGGTCTCCACGGTCACCCCGAGGGCCTCGACGGCACCGACGAAATGATCGAAGAGCTCGGCCGCCCGGCGCGGTTCCTCGGCTCCATCGAAACTCGGCCGCCGGCCCTTGCGGACCGACGCCGCGAGCGTGAACTGGGAGACGGCCAGGACCTCGCCCCCGGCCTCGGAGAGAGAGAGATTCATCTTGGCCTCGGCGTCCGGGAAGATGCGCAGTTCGACCGCTTTTTTCGCCAGGGCCTCCGCATCGCTCGCGGTGTCGCCCTTTTCGACCCCGACGAGCAGGCAGACGCCCCGGCCGATCCGGCCGACCGTCCGCCCGTCGACGTCGACGCGCGCCTCTTTCACCCGCTGGAGCACGATTCTCATGACCTCTCCTTGCCCGCCGCCCTCTTGAGGATCCCGACCACGCTTTTAAGGTCGGCCGGGCTGAGGACCCGGAGGAGGGCCACATAAATGACGATGCCCGTTACGATCGCGGCGGCCAGCGCGCCCGCCCGGACGATAAAAGCCGCCCGTTCGAGCGCCGCGGCCGGCCAGAGAAGACGCAGAACCGTCCCCATGACCGCGGCCGCCGCCGCCGACTTCGCCGCCGGAAGGACCCAGTGGCCCTTGCCGAGCGGCCCGACCTTGCGTTCGAGCCAGAGGAAGAGAAGGACGAAATTGAGGATCTGCGACAGAGAGAGCGACAGGGCCAAGCCGCCGACCCGGAGCGGGC
>MEXZ01000082.1:1355-2088 GCA_001773855.1 Candidatus Aminicenantes bacterium RBG_13_64_14 | reverse complement strand
CGTGTTCACCAGCATGACGGCGACCCCGATGGCGACGGGCGTCCGGGTGTCCTTGAGGGAGAAGAAGGCCGGGGCGACGACCTTGACCCCGGAAACGAAGGGCAGGCCGAGGGCGAAGAACAGGAGGCATGACGCGCTCAGGGACGTCGACCCCCGGTCGAACATGCCCCGTTCGAAGAGCGTACGGATGATCGGCCCGTTGAGGGCCACGAGACCGGCCGCGGCGGGGAAGGTGACGATGGCCGTCAGCTTGAGGGAAAAGCCGAGGGTTTTTTTCATCTCGCCGATGTCCCGGGCGGCGACCTGTTCGGAGAAGGCCGGCAGGAGGGCCGCGGCGAGGGCGATCGAAAAAAGGCCGAGGGTCAGTTCCTCGATCCGCGACGCGTAGTAAAGCGCGGAGGTGCTCCCTTTTTCGAGCCCGGAGGCGATCATCCGGCTCAGGGCGAAGTTGACCTGGTAGACGCTGGCCCCGAAGATCCCGGGGACCATGAGCTTCCCCACGCGGCGGACGACCGGGTGACGGAAGGAGAGACCCGGCGTAAAGCGCATCCCCTCCCGCCAGAGGAACGGGACCTGGAGGGCGAGCTGGAGGATCCCCCCCGCGACGACCCCGACGGCGAAGACGAGCGCGGGATCGCGGGAGCTCCCGGCCCAGCCGGTGACTGCGGCGATGACGGCGAGGTTGAACAGGATGGGCGTCGAGGCCGGGACGAAGAACCGGCCGAAGGAGTTC
>MEXZ01000082.1:1089-1191 GCA_001773855.1 Candidatus Aminicenantes bacterium RBG_13_64_14 | reverse complement strand
CGCCATCAGCAGGGCGAGGTCCCAGAAAAAAACGTTCCCGAAGGCCCAGAGCTCGGTCCGGCCCCGGTTCTGTTTGAGCTCCGTGAAGGTCGGGACGAAGGC
>MEXZ01000082.1:957-1058 GCA_001773855.1 Candidatus Aminicenantes bacterium RBG_13_64_14 | reverse complement strand
CGGAAGAGGTTGGGGATGGTGAAGGCGATGGTGAAGGCGTCGGCGCTGTTGCCCGTGCCGAGGTAGTAGGCCTGGAGGAGATCGCGGATATAGCCGAGGAC
>MEXZ01000082.1:694-835 GCA_001773855.1 Candidatus Aminicenantes bacterium RBG_13_64_14 | reverse complement strand
GGATATTCTAACATAGGACCCTTTAAGAGGAGAAAGAAATGGCCCGTCACAAATCGGCGCTTCGGCAGCACCGCCGCAGCCTCCGCAGGAAATCCGTCAACACGCAGACGAAGTCCGCCCTCCGCCCCCAGATGCGCAAGA
>MEXZ01000082.1:216-667 GCA_001773855.1 Candidatus Aminicenantes bacterium RBG_13_64_14 | reverse complement strand
GGGAAGGGTCGGCCAAGCTCCTTCCCGGGGTCTTCCAGGCCATCGACAAGTCGGTCAAGAAGCGGGCCATCAAGAAGAACACCGGAAGCCGCTACAAATCCCGGCTCAGCCGGCAGGTCGGGCTCATCAACCCCGCTCCGGCGAAATAATCGTCTTCTCTTTTCTCGCCAGGCAGTACTCCCTCAGGAAGATTTCCAGGACCGTCTTCGGGGCGGAGTCAGTCGTCTTGAGGCGGATGTCCACTTTCCGGAGCTTGCCCAGGAGGGCGTTGAGCTCGGCAGGCGACAGCCCCTCCACGACCCCGAAGAACTGACGCGACTTATCGCCGTACATGCTCCAGCCTTTCTGGATATGGGGGAATAGGGCCTGGAAGATCTCGTCCTTCGTCCGGCTTCTCTCCCTGAGCCAGGCCTGAGCGGCGAGGACGTTGCGAAAGTAGCCGGCCAGCCGG
>MEXZ01000082.1:0-186 GCA_001773855.1 Candidatus Aminicenantes bacterium RBG_13_64_14 | reverse complement strand
GCGAAGAGGTCGTTCAGAATGGCCACCCCCTTGGCGAAGTCGGCGGCGGTCAGGGCGTCGTCGAGCTCATAGGTCTGGAAACTGCGCTGCCAGGCCGTGGCCTGGCTGACGTCGTCCTCGTCGATCCCCTTTTTATCTCCGACATAAACAGCCAGTTTTTCGACCTAGTTCATCATCAGGCGAAGG
>MEXZ01000081.1:6072-6301 GCA_001773855.1 Candidatus Aminicenantes bacterium RBG_13_64_14 | reverse complement strand
CTGGCCAGGGCCGCGTTGAGATCGACCCGCTTCTTGAACAGGTCCCGCCAAGCGTCGCCCTTGCGGGCGAGCCGCGCCGGGACCGTGCGGATCGTGAAGTCCAGGGGGTCGAGCCGCGGAGTGACGTCCTTCCAAGCGAGGGGCATCGACACGGGCGCTCCCGCCCGGGGCCTGATAGCGTACGGGGCGGCCATGGTCGCCCCCTGGCGGTTCTGCAGGTAGTCCAGGT
>MEXZ01000081.1:3795-6050 GCA_001773855.1 Candidatus Aminicenantes bacterium RBG_13_64_14 | reverse complement strand
CGGGCTTCGCGCGAGGCTCGTCAGGTCGGGATGGCGCCGGTTGACGAAGAGAAGCACGAGATGCGCCAGCTCCCGGGCCTGGTCGTGGCTGAAGCGGGGCTCCAGGGGGATATAGATGTGCAGGCCCGTGGCCCCGGACGTCTTGCAGAACGCGGGCAGGGCCAGCTCGTCGAGGAGATCCTTGGCGGCCAGGACGGCCTCGACGACGCTGGGGAAAGAGGTCTCCAGGGGATCGAAATCGAGGACGATATAGTCGGGGGAATCCAGGTGAGGGAGCGACGAGCTCCAGACGTTGATCTCGATGCAACCCAGATTGGCCTCATAGAGCAGGGTGTCCCGGTTCTGGCAGACGAGATAGCGGATGTCTTTGTCCCGGCTTTCGGAGGGGACCTCCACGGTCTTCACCCACGGGGGCGGGGCCTGGACCAAGTTCTTCTGGAAGAAGCTCTCGCCTTCGATGCCGTCGGGATGCCGGTTCAGCGCTTGCGGCCTGTCCTTGAGGTAGGGGAGGATCCACTCCGCCATCCGCCCGTAATAATCGACCAGGTCGTACTTCGTGTATCCCTCGCCCGGCCAGAAGACCTTGTCGAGGTGGGTCAGCTCCGCCCGGGTCCGGAGCTTCGGTTTCTCCAGCGCCGCCCCTCTGGGCTCGGCCCTTTCCCGCTCGACCTCCCGGGCGCTCTTGTCCTCCCGAAGGCCCATGAAGACGGGATGCCGCATGAGTCCCTCGGAGGTCCATTCGGAGAACTTGACCTCGCAGATGAGGCGCGGCGCGACCCACGTCACCGGCATGTTGGTCCTCGGCTCCTCCGCGAAGGGGGACCGGGGTGTCACAAGCGGCGTGAGCTTGGCGTGAATCTCCTTCAAGGTGTGCTCGGTGAAGCCCGTGCCGACGTGGCCGATGTATACGAGCTTGCCTTTCTTGTAGGCCCCCAGGATCAGGGCCCCGAAATATTTGCGGGAGGAGCGGGGGCGGGTGAAGCCGCAGACGACCGCTTCCTGCCCCTGTTGGGCCTTGATCTTGAGCCATTCCCGGGTCCGGGCGCCGGAGTGGTAAGGGCTGGCCAGATCCTTGGCCACGATGCCCTCGAGGCCGTTCGCTTCCGCGGCCTGGAAGAAGGCCCGACCCGTTCTTTCGATCGCTTCGCTCAGCCGCACGGTCTCGGAGACGGGGAGGAGCTTCTCCAGGATGGCCCGGCGGCGCCTGAGAGGCAGAGCCCGGAGGTCGTATCCCCCGGCATAGAGGACGTCGAAGACATAGTAGAGGATGCGGCCTTCCCCAGCGCGCATCGAGTTTTGCAGGTACTGAAAGTGCGGCCGGCCCTTCGCGTCCACGGCCACGATCTCGCCGTCGAACACGGCCTCGACGGGAAAGCCGCTGAGGGCAGCGGCGACCGTCGGGAACTTGGCGTTCTGCGCCTTGCCGTTGCGCGAGAGAAGCCGGACCTTGCCTCCCTTGATCGCGGCGAGCGAGCGGTATCCGTCCCATTTCACCTCGAAGGCCCAACCCTCCCGGTCGAACGGCCCATCGACGAGCGTGGCCAGCATGGGCTCGATGTCGCCGGGGAAGGGGCCTTTGACCGCGCCCTCGAAATCCAGGTCCGCGAGGGAATGCGAGCGGGAAGTCCGGCTCGCGCGCGGCGCGCCGGCCGGTGCGGCGGGCGGGTCATCGTGCCTCTTCATCAGAAGCCATTGATTGTCCTTGGCATTGTCCCGGGGCTTCAGACGGACGAGGGTGAAGAGCCCGCGGAGCCTCTTCCCGTGGAGAAAGAAATCGAGATGGCCCTTTTTCAAGGCCGCGGCCATGAGCTTCTCCGTTTCCGGGAGATCCAAGCCTTCCTCGACCGCGAACGTGCCCTCGTCCCATATCTCGACCAGGCCGGCGCCATACTGCCCCTCCGGGATCCGGCCCGCGAAATCCTTATAGGCCAGGGGATGGTCCTCGACCTGGATGGCCAAGCGCTTGTCGCGGGGATCCATTGACGGGCCCTTGGGAACGGCCCAGCTTTTCAAGACCCCCGCATGCTCCAGCCGGAGATCGTAGTGAAGGTGCGACGCTTGGTGCTTCTGGACGACGAAATGACGCCCGGCTCCGGCCGGGCCCCGGGCGGGCTTAGGTTCTGGGGTCTGGCGGAACGTCCTCTTCCGACCGTAATCCTTCAGCCCCATGGCGTCCGGGTCCTAGTGCCTCGTCGCGGCCAGGCTCTCTTTGAGCTTGGCCATGATATCTTCGACCTCGGTCTCTCTCGGGGCCT
>MEXZ01000081.1:3166-3720 GCA_001773855.1 Candidatus Aminicenantes bacterium RBG_13_64_14 | reverse complement strand
CTCGCGGTCCCGGAGGACGAACGTTCCGATGCCGACCTTCTTCGACTGGGCCATGGCCTCGCGGAACAGGGCGTAGGCTTTGTGGGCTTTTTTTTGCGGCTCCAGATAGTACGGCTTCTCCAGGTACTTGGGGTCGACGTCCTGCTCGTCGACGAAGACCTCTACGTCGATGGTCGATGTCCTCTTGACGTCGGCCTTCTCGAAATCCTCGTCGCTCAAGACGACGAAATCCCCGTCCCTGTATTCGTACCCTTTGACGATGTCCTTGAAGGGGACTTCCTCTCCCGTCGCCCGGCAGACCTTCTTGTACGAGATAGGGCAGAGGTCATCCTTGCGCAGGTAGTTCATCGCGTGGAGCTCGGGCTTCACCGCGGTATAGAGATTGACCGGCACGTTGACCAGGCCGAAGCTGATCATGCCCGTCCAGGTCGGGCGCCCTCCGGACGCTCCCTCGGCATCGGCCGTCGGAGCGCGCTTGGCGGCTTTGGTGTCTTTGGCCATGGGCGGAGAATCCTTTCGGCCTCAGCGGGCGATCTTGTAGTTGAAATCCGACG
>MEXZ01000081.1:0-3158 GCA_001773855.1 Candidatus Aminicenantes bacterium RBG_13_64_14 | reverse complement strand
GCGGACCAGATCTTCAGCCAGACCATGATCATCATCTCCAGACCGCGGGCCGCCGTCAAGTCGCCGAGGTCGAGGACGGTCTTCCAGCCGAATTCCTCCCGGAGGAAGCGGGCGACCCTTTCGCGGGCCTCGGGATCGTTCCCGGCGACGAAGACGTCATGGTCGCCGCCGGCCAGGCCGGCGGGATTGACCATGATGTGCGCCGTGACCGTGTTCAGCGACTTGACCACGCGGATTCCGGGATGGGCCCGCTGGATGCGCTCGGCAAGTGAATCCGTGTTGGCCACGAACAGCTCGATCGGGCCCTTTCCCCAGGGCCCCAGAGCGTTCGTAATGTCGATCAGGATCTTGTCCTTGAGATCGGAGGGCTTGACCTTGGCCAGGACCTCGATCGCGGCATGCCCGGCGACGGCGTTCATTATGATCTCGCCGTGCGCCGCCGCCTCGGCGAAGGTGCCGAGTCGGACTTTCTTGTTCTTGGAAAGCCACTCGTGGAAGCTCTGCGGCGCTTCCTCGGTGGCCTTTTCCTCCATCTTCCGGCTGACGTTGCGTGTTCCGAGCATGACGTCGTTGCCCCGCCGGATTAAAGCCGATCCCAGGGTCTTCCCGACGTCGCCGGTGCCCAGGATTCCAATTTTCAAGGTTTAGCTCCCTTCAATGACGTAATTACCCGAATTATAATTTAGCAAGATTCATGCCAGAGAGAGAGAGGATTTCCGCGTCATACCCGTCCCAGGTTAGCAAAGACCAAACTATTCTATAATGCATTTATTATCAGCAACATAAGAATGTTGTCGTCGTAAGTATAAGATAATAAATATAATAACAGCAACTGAAGGCAAGGCCAGCAGGTTCCTGCGACACATTGTATTTCGGGCTCCCCGGGCCCACTTGTTGGCGCGCGTCCGTATGGCAACCCGAATTTCGAATCCAAGAGGGGACAGGCCCCTTTCGAGCGAAGCTCAGGAGCCCAAGAGGGCGCAGCCTGCATTCATTCCAGGGATATGGGCGTCTCGGCAGTGCGGGAAGCATCCTCGTTTGTTAAGCTAGATCGTTCGACAGGGTCGCGAAGAATGCTGGCGCCGCTCAGTGTCAAAGATCGTCTGTTCTCAGGGAAGGCCCGAAGCGCGCGCAAAGCACGAGGTGCGCGGCCAATCCCGCGGTTCTCAAGGCGCTCGGTCAATTGGGAAGCGGAGATTTCCTCATTTGCCCAGGGATTGGGCGGTGCGGATTCCCACAGGGTGTGGGTATTGGCATCTCGTTGATAAGAAAATTGATAAGCCCGTCCCGGTTACTGAGTCGCATAAGGATTATTATGTCAACTAACATAGGGAGGCGAAACGGGGTTCTGGAGGGGCCGGGGTCTCGTTTTCCCGGGCTCTAGTTCTTGAGGGCCGGCGGCTCGTCCTTCTTCCGGATGCGGTCGATGATATCCTGCAGGATGGCGATGATCTCCTGTTTCGTCACGGTCTGCTTCTTGAACTCGAGCCTCAGGCGGAACTTGTCTGTGTCGTCCGGGACGAAATTGTAGACGTAATACTTGAGCTTCTTCGTTTTTCCCTTGAGATATTTCGCGAGATCCCGGGTGTCCTCGCGGGTCAGGCGCCGGTCGACGATGTCGCGGGTCAGCTTGATCATATCCTCTTCGGACTTGAGCTTGGCGATCTCGACCAGGGTCGATCGGCTGAAGCCCCCGGCCTGTTTGATAAGGGCCCGGGCCTTCTGCGGGATGCCGGCGATCGAGAGGATCTCGGTGATGGTCGACCGGGCCTTGCCGATCTTTAACGAGATCTGCTCGTGGTTATAGCTGTGCATATCGGCCAGGGCCTGGAGCCCGTCGGCCTCTTCGAAGACATCGAGGTCCTTGCGCTGGAGGTTCTCGATGAGGGCGATCTCCATGGCCTCGTTGTCCTCGACGTCCATGTCGATGCAGGGCAGCTCCTTGAGGCCGATGCCTTTCGAGGCCATAAAACGCCTTTCTCCCGCGATGATCTCGAAGCGGCTTCCCTTGGCCCGGACGAGGATCGGCTCCAGGATGCCCTTGCTCCGGATGGAGTCCATGAGCTCGTCGATATTGCCGAGCTCGCAACGGGCCTGATGGGGGTTCGGGTCGATCTTGTCGAGGGGGATCATGCGGATCCTTGGTCCGAGCGAGCGCGACGAGATCAGGTCGACGAAATGGCCGTCGTGCTTCATCGCTACCGATGCGGGCAAACCGGATCTTTTAGTTTTTGGCACGGCTCATAATCTCCTCGGCGACTTTCCGATACTGTTCCGCCCCGATCGAGCCCGGCGCGTAGGTGAAGATGGACTCTTTATAGGCCGGGCTCTCTTCGAGCTTGACGCTTTTCGAGATAAAGGTCTTGAAGAGCTTTACTCCGAAGACCTGGCGGATCCTCTTGACGACGTCGCGGGCCAGGTTGGTCCTCTTGTCGTAGAGCGTGATGAGGACGCCCATGACCTTGAGCTGGGGGTTGGCGATCCTCTTGACCTTCTCGATCGTTTCGAGGAGGTCGTCTGTCCCCTCGAGGCAGAGGTAGGACGATTGGATGGGTATGAGGATGAAATTGGCGGCGACCAGGGCGTTCAGGGTGATCAGGCCGAGTGTCGGCGGCGTGTCGATGAATACGTACTGGTACTTGCCGCGGATCTGCTCGAGGGCGTCCTTGAGCCTGAAATGGGCGTCGAACTCCCCGGAGAGCGATGGCTCGAGCTTGGCCATCGAGATCTTGGTGATGGCCGTGTCGAGGCCGGGGACGTTCGAGCGGACGATGATGTCCTCGACGCGCTCGTTCTTGTTCATGAGGACGTCGTAGAGGGATTTCTCGTATTTTTCCGGATTGGAGACCGTGGAGATGGTGCTGTGGGCCTGGGGATCCATGTCGACGAGCAGGACCTTCTTCCCCATCAGCGCGATGGCCGCGGCGACGTTGATCGATGTCGTCGTCTTGCCTACGCCGCCTTTCTGATTCGTGATGGCGATGATCAAGAGCCTCTCTCCCTTAACAAATAGTGACCGGCCTTAGAGGCCTTTATAGTCCACGGTTAGATAAAAAGCAAGAGATGCGCAGATGTTTTTTTAACGAATTCTCTTTCCATCCAGGAATGACTGGGGGCAATGTCGGCATGCCGACAATTCCCGTAAATCGTTAGATATT
>MEXZ01000080.1:8296-8593 GCA_001773855.1 Candidatus Aminicenantes bacterium RBG_13_64_14 | reverse complement strand
GGGGAGCCCGGAGCTCGCCGCTCTCGTGCCCCGTCTCGAAGGCTGGTCGCCGACCGAGGCCGTCCGCAGCTTCTTCCCCGACGACCTCTTCGAGTACATCAACGGGGCCGCCGAAAGCTATCTGAGCTACGACTTCCGCGAGCTCGCCGTCGCCGACTTCGGCCGGACGGGCACGGACGCCACGCTGACCCTGGAGATCTATGACATGGGCGAGGCGGTCAACGCCTTCGGCATCTTCGGCGCGGAGCGCTATCCGGACAACGCCGCCGTCCCGGTCGGCGATCTGGGCTACTTCGA
>MEXZ01000080.1:7883-8268 GCA_001773855.1 Candidatus Aminicenantes bacterium RBG_13_64_14 | reverse complement strand
AGGTTCTATGTGAAGATGCTCGCCTTCGGCCTCGGCGACGGTACGGAGCCGTTCCTCCGGCAGGTCGGCCTCAAGGTCGCCTCCGGGATCAAGTCGGGGGGCGGGCTTCCGAGGCTCGTCACGGCTTTCCCGAAGGACGGCCTCGTCGCCCGCAGCGAGAGATATATCAAGAGGAACGTCATGGGCTACGAGTTCCTCCGCGACGGCTATGTAGCGGCCTACAAGGCCGGCGACCGGGAGATCGAAGGCTTCTTCATCGAAGGGCGTTCCGAGAAGGACGCCGAGGAGATGACGTCCAAGCTCCTCGGAGCCCTGACCGCGGACGGCGCGTCCACGGAGAAGACCCCGCTGGGCCACCGCGTCCGGACCCGCTTCGGCCAGCACC
>MEXZ01000080.1:7371-7822 GCA_001773855.1 Candidatus Aminicenantes bacterium RBG_13_64_14 | reverse complement strand
GGCGTCGGGCCAGTCTCTTCTCAGGGCCCTGACGGTCGCCCTGGCCGAGCGAGGGGCCTCGAAATGATACCGGGCTGAGGCCGCGTGGCCGGGAAGGGGGCTCGTGGACGATAACCGGTACTTCAAGGCGGCCTTGGCCGCCGTCCTCCTGTTCATCCTGGGAGTCGTCCTCAAGCTGGCCCGGCCGGTCCTCATCCCGTTCATCCTGGCCGTCTTCCTCTCCTTTATCATCGATCCCGCGCTGACCTTCCTGACCCGGTGCCGCTGCCCCAGGCCGGGGGCCGTGCTCATCGCCCTGGGCCTGATGTTCGTCACCCTCTACCTCTTCGGGGTCCTGGCCTATACGAGCGGCAAGGCGTTAGTCGCCGAGCTGCCGAAATACCAGGACCGGCTGAACGACATCGGCCGGTTCCTCGAGAACGGTGTGGGCCCGTTCAAGGTCGACCTGTCC
>MEXZ01000080.1:7141-7217 GCA_001773855.1 Candidatus Aminicenantes bacterium RBG_13_64_14 | reverse complement strand
GGCGTTCTTCCTCAACTACATCCCCAACATCGGCTCGTGGATCGCCACGGTCCTCCGCGTCGCCTTCGCCTTCTTC
>MEXZ01000080.1:6460-6573 GCA_001773855.1 Candidatus Aminicenantes bacterium RBG_13_64_14 | reverse complement strand
TTCGTTTCGTAGGCGAGGGAGCTGTGGGTCAGGGCCCGGAGGAGCAGGGCGCGGTCCTTGAAGGTGTGGCCGATGGTCTTTTCCAGACGTTCGATCCTTCGTTTGTCCGGGCT
>MEXZ01000080.1:5650-6416 GCA_001773855.1 Candidatus Aminicenantes bacterium RBG_13_64_14 | reverse complement strand
TTCGTCGAAAAGAGCTCGACGAACCGGCCGATCGGGATCACGCCCGCCGCGACGAGACGGTCGAGGATGAGGGAGACGGCCGTCTCCAGGCCGACGATGCCGAACGGGGCCTCGCGGAAGCCCCGGGCCTTTTCCGCCGCCGTGTGCGGGGCATGGTCGGTGGCGATGGCGTCGATGACGCCCGTCCGCAGGCCCTCGACGAGGGCGGCCGCGTCAAACGCGGAGCGCAAGGGCGGGTTCATCTTGAGATCCGGGTCGGCCGTCCGGAGGTCCTCGTCGGTGAGCAGGAGGTGGTGAGGGGTCGCCTCGGCGGAGACGCGGACTCCGCGGCTCTTGGCTTGGCCGACAATGGCCACCCCTCCCGAGGTCGAGAGATGGGCGATGTGGACCCGGGCGCCGAGCTCTTCCGCGAGGGCGATGTCCCGGGCGACCATGACCTCCTCGGAAGCCGAAGAGATGCCGGGAAGGCCCAGGCGCGCCGAGGCCCGGCCCTCGTGCATCACGCCGCCGGCGGCGAGGGCCCGGTCCTCGCAGTGATCGATGATCAGGCTCTTCGCCGCGGCCGCCCCGGCCAGCGCCCGGCGCATGATCGCGTCCGAAGGGACGGGCCGGCCGTCGTCCGAGAAGGCGACCGCGCCGGCCGCGACGCAGGCCGCCATGTCGACGAGCTCCTCGCCGGCGCTGCCGCGCGTGACCGCGGCGATGGGCAGGACGTTGGCCAGCCCGACCCGCCGCGCCTCGGCCAGGATCCTGGCGATGATCTCGG
>MEXZ01000080.1:5008-5566 GCA_001773855.1 Candidatus Aminicenantes bacterium RBG_13_64_14 | reverse complement strand
TCGTCTCTTTGGCCTCGTATCCCGGCTCGCGCAGGTGGACGTGCATATCGATGAGGCCGGGGACGACGACGAGGCCGGACGCGTCGACCGTCCGGTCCGCGGCGGCGGCCAGATCCGTCCCGACCGCAGCGATGGCCGGGCCTTCGAGGAGGATGTCCCGGCGGCCATCGGTCCCGGTCGCGGGATCCACGATCCGGCCGCCCCGGACGAGGAGCCTCACCGTTTCCTCGCTCCGCTCGTCTTGACCGGTTCCGCGATGATGACCTCGTCGGCCCCGTCCATCTCCCTGAGGCGGACCCGGACGACCTCACGGCGCGAGGTCGGCAGGACCTTGCCGACGTAGTCCGGCCGGATGGGAAGCTCGCGGTGGCCGCGGTCGATGAGGACGACGAGCTGGATCGTCTGCGGCCGGCCCCGCTCGATGAGGGCGTCCATGGCCGCCCGGATCGTCCGCCCCGTCATCAGGACGTCGTCGATAAGGAGAATGTCCTTCTTATCGACCGTGAACGACAGATCCCCCGCTTTGAGGGACGCTTTGGCGCGGGCCACGGGGACGTC
>MEXZ01000080.1:3184-3743 GCA_001773855.1 Candidatus Aminicenantes bacterium RBG_13_64_14 | reverse complement strand
GTTGATGGCGACCTCGATGTCCTCGTCGACCTCGGGATAAGCGAAGACGGCGGCGAAGGACGTGTGGCGCCGCTTGTTGGCGTCGAAGGGGGAGATGCGGACGAGCCGGTGGACGCCCGTCTCCTGGCTGAGATTGCCGAAGGCGTAGTCGCCCTCGAAGCGGATGGTCGCGCTCTTGAGCCCCGCCTCTTCCCCCGGCTGGTGGTCGAGGACCTCGGCCTTGAAGCCCTTGCGCTCGGCATAGCGCAGGTACATCCGGAGAAGCATCTGGGCCCAATCCTGGGATTCCGTGCCGCCCGCGCCCGGGTGGACGGTCAGGATGGCGTTGCGGGGATCGTCCTCGTCGCAGAAGAGGGCCCGGAGCTCGGCCTCCTGAAGGTCCTTCTCGAGCCGGGAGATCCCGGCTTCGACGTCGGCCTGGACGCTCTCTCCCTCGGCGGCAAGCTCGGCGAGGACCTCGAGCTCCTCCTTCTGGCCGAGGATACGCTTGAAGAACTGGAGGTCCTTCTCGAGGAGCTTCTTCTTCTGCTGGAGGGACTGGGAGGCCTTCTGGTCCTGC
>MEXZ01000080.1:2887-3144 GCA_001773855.1 Candidatus Aminicenantes bacterium RBG_13_64_14 | reverse complement strand
GCTCAGCCGTCTTGTGGTCTAGGTCAAAGAAAACCTCGGACCTCTTCGACTTTGGCGAAGAGGCCGTTGAGCCGGGCCTTGAGGTCGAGCGTCTTGCTATCGGCGGGTGTCATGGCGTCGTTGTTCCTTTAGGGACTTGGAGGTCAGTCCTGGACGATCCGGAAGTCGGTCTTTTTGCCGGCCGCGGCGTTCAGCTTGTCGAGCAGGCTGACGGCCCGGTCCCTGGACGTGTATCCCCCCAGCCGGACCCGGTACCA
>MEXZ01000080.1:2153-2729 GCA_001773855.1 Candidatus Aminicenantes bacterium RBG_13_64_14 | reverse complement strand
GAGGCTTGGAGGCGGGGGCCTTGACGGCCGTGTCCTTGGCCGAGGTCTTGGACGCGAGCCCGCCCGCGGGCGGCTGGGACGTTCCGGCGCCCGAAGGCGCGGAGGACTTCGCGGACTCCGTTTCGGCCGAGGTCGGCTTGACCGGGACCTCCTTGACGGGTTCGGGGATCTGCTGGGTGACGACCTGGGCCGGCGCCGAGAGGCGGACCTGCTTCTTGCCGACCGAGACGCCGAGCAGGAAGATGAACACGCCCAGGGCGAGAACGCCGAGGAAGATGACGACGAGCAGGGAGCTCGAGACCTGGATCTCCCGGAAATTGTTGTTCTTCATCAACTCTGTTTTTTCTCCTGGCCCTTATCATAGGTGAAAGCCTTCAGGATTTCCAGGGGCAGGGGGAAAACGATGGTCGAGTTCTTTTCGGTGGCGATCTCGGCGAGCGTGCTCAGGAAACGGAGCTGGAGCGCCTGCGGATTCCGGGAGATGATGTCGGCGGCCTGGGTCAGCTTGTCGGCGGCCTGGAATTCTCCTTCGGCGTGGATGACCTTGGCCCTGCGTTCGCGCTCGGCCTCGGCCTG
>MEXZ01000080.1:1246-1961 GCA_001773855.1 Candidatus Aminicenantes bacterium RBG_13_64_14 | reverse complement strand
CTGGGACGTGGCGTAGAGATAGTCCTGGACGTCGATCACGGACTTGAGCGGGTCGATGACCCGGAAGTAGAGCACGGCATTGACCTTGACCGTGACGTTGTCCTTGGTGATGACGTCCTGGGGCGGGATGTCCATGGTGATGAGCCGGAGACTGATCCTGACGATGCGGTCGATCGGGGCGAAGACCAGGATGAGGCCGGGGCCCTTGGGCTGGGGCAGGACGCGGCCGAGGCGGAAGATGACCCCCCGCTCGTACTCCCGCAGGACCTTGATGGAGTTCAGGATGTAGAGGACGATGAGACCGACGATGATGATAGGCGCCGTCAAAAGGTTCATGTTCTTCTCCTTGTCGAGGCCGTCGGGCCCCGTCGAAGTTGCCGGGTCAGACTTTGCCGACCCTTATTTTCAGGCCGTCGATGACCTCGACGACCTTGACTTTCTCGCCCGCCTTGACGGGCTCCTCCGCCTCGGCCTCCCAGAGCTCGCCGTGGACGAAGACCCAGCCCGCGGGGGAGAGGCCGGTCCTGGCCGTCCCTCTCTCGCCGATCATCCCTTCCCGGCCGGAGAGCGAGCGCCGGGCATGGGCCCGGACGACCAGGGTGAGGAGGAAGATGACGATGACGGAAACGGCGAGGACGACCGGCAGGACGATGCGCAGGCTGGGCCGGAGCTCGGTGATGGGGGCCTTGATGAGCATGAGCGACCCGATGATCAT
>MEXZ01000080.1:1038-1121 GCA_001773855.1 Candidatus Aminicenantes bacterium RBG_13_64_14 | reverse complement strand
AGACGGCGAGCAGGAGCGAGATCCCTCCCAAGACGCCCGGCAGGATGGCCCCGGGGTGGGAGAACTCGAAATAGAGCCCCAGG
>MEXZ01000080.1:840-994 GCA_001773855.1 Candidatus Aminicenantes bacterium RBG_13_64_14 | reverse complement strand
CGTGAGAAGGAACCTCTGCCGGAAGGTCATGGGGCGATCGACCAGGGGCTTGCCGGCGAGAGCGAGCGTCCTCGCGGAGCCGTCGAAGCGCTTGAGGACGCGGCCGTCGAGGCGGGCGACCAGCTCCTCCTCCGTTCCGACGATGAGATCGATG
>MEXZ01000080.1:365-748 GCA_001773855.1 Candidatus Aminicenantes bacterium RBG_13_64_14 | reverse complement strand
GACCGTCCGGATATAGGCCGCGGCGTCGTTGACGACCTTCTCCTCCATGGTCTTGTCCATGGCTTGGCCCGTGAGCGAGACGCCGACGGGATGGGCGGCGCCCGTGCTCGTGCCCGGGGCCATGGCGAAGACGTCGGCGGCCAGGGCGATGAAGAACCCGGCCGACGCGGCCCGCGACCCGCTGGGGCCGACGAAGACCGCCACGGGGGTCTTGGCGTTGACGATCGCCGCCATGATCTCGCGCATCGAGGTGTCGAGCCCGCCCGGCGTGTCGAGGGTCAGGACGACGAGGTCCGCCCCGTCCCGGTCGGCCATTTCAAGGGACCGGACGACGTATTCGGATGTGACCGGATGGATGGGGGCATCGACCTTGATCCTGACGA
>MEXZ01000080.1:0-286 GCA_001773855.1 Candidatus Aminicenantes bacterium RBG_13_64_14 | reverse complement strand
TTCTTGACTTTTTATTTTCAATAAATTAAATATAATATTCGCGTTCGCAGCAAGGAGCTTTTTCGATGATCAAGAATGATATCGCCCTGGCGATCGAAAAGAAGACGGAGTACAACAGGGCCAGATCATTGTCGGTCGTCGAGGGCGTCCTCGAAGCCCTCAAGAACGCCCTGACGAACAAGGAAAAGGTCGAGATCCGCGGCTTCGGCAGCTTCAAGGTCGTGCCCAAGAAGACCGGATTCGGCCGGGACATCCGCCGTCAGAAGCAGATCCGCATCGAGAAGGG
>MEXZ01000079.1:17780-18953 GCA_001773855.1 Candidatus Aminicenantes bacterium RBG_13_64_14 | reverse complement strand
CGCACGGCAGGTTTCATCCTGGCGTCGCTGCTTTACACCTCGGTTCACCTGGCCAGCGGAAACATCATGCTCACCCTGGCCGCGGCGGTCTGCGGCGTCTTCTGGGGCTGGCTCTACCTGCGCTACCGGTCACCTCTAGTCAATGTCATCAGCCATACGGTCTGGGACCTTCTCGTTTTTGTCATCCTGCCCTTTTGACCGAAGAGCATCAGAGTTTCGTTTCAGATATATACCAGAATTGCGGCTTCGGGAACTCCGCGCAATTCTGCTGGTCGCTCCGAAGACTCCGCTCCCTGCCGCTCCTAGACGCTGCCCGGGCAGTGATGGGGCCCATGTAGAGACCCCGTAGCGGAGTGGGGCCCATCGGCAACTTGCCGATGGGGGAACCGTCGGGACTGGTTCCCGGGGGCCGGGGGATATACATGGGTTCCATCGCTGACAAAACGGGCAGCGTCCCAAATATTCAGCCGGCGAGATGTTCGAACAGGATCTTCGCGCCGATCCCGATTAGGATGAGCCCGCCGAGGAGCTCGGCCCGCTTGCCCACGATCCTTCCGACGACAGGGCCGAGCTTGGCCCCGACGACCGTCAGGGCAAAGCTGGTCCCGCCGATGACGACCGCCGGGAGGAGGATGCTTGTCCGGACGACGCCCAAGCTCAACCCGACAGCCAAGGCATCGATGCTCGTCGCCAGCGCGAGGGCGACGAGCCGCATTCCCTGGGTCTGGTCCGGCCGGCCGGCTTTCTCCTCATCACTGAGCTCAAACGATTCGTAGATCATCCGTCCGCCGATCAGGGCTAGGAGTCCGAAAGCCACCCAGTGGTCGAAGTTCCGGATAAAGCCGAGGAGCTTATCCCCGGCGAACCAACCGGCGACGGGCATGACGAACTGGAAGCCGCCGAAAAACGCCGCCATCCGGACGGCTTGTTTCATCGTCAGGCCCCTGGCCCCGCACGCCAAGCCAAGGGTAATGGCGAAGCAGTCCATGGCCAGGGCCACCGCGACTCCCCAAATTAAAATTAGCGACACGTGTATTCTCCGAGTCAGTCATTATAACAGAACCGGGATATCACTTTCTGAGCTGGGGGCGCCACTGCGGGGTGACGGGTAACCGTCCGAATCCCCCGTAGAGGAGGGGGACCCGCCGAAGGCGGGGGGGCCGCCGGGACTGG
>MEXZ01000079.1:7455-17748 GCA_001773855.1 Candidatus Aminicenantes bacterium RBG_13_64_14 | reverse complement strand
CGTCACACCAAAAAGCACGTGGCGTCCCCAGCCAGCCATGTTATAATATTCAATTCGGTATACACCATGGCGGCCACAGACAGCATCATCCTCCGCGGCGTGAAGGTGCACAACCTCAAGGGGATCGACCTCGACGTCCCCCTCAACAAGCTCATCGTGGTCACCGGGGTCAGCGGCTCCGGGAAATCATCCCTGGCCTTCGACACGCTCTACGCGGAAGGCCAGCGCCGCTACATCGAATCCCTGTCCTCCTACGCTCGGCAGTTCCTGGAAAGGATGGACAAGCCCGACGCCGATACGATCGAGGGCATCCCGCCGGCGATCGCCATCCAGCAGAAGGGCGCCGCTAAGAACCCGCGCTCGACCGTGGCCACGGTGACCGAGATCTTCGACTTCCTCCGGGTCCTCTTCGCCCGCATCGGGACCGTCCATTGTCTCCAGTGCGGGCAGCCCGTCCTCCGGGACACGATCGACGGCATGATCGCCGACCTGTCGAAGGAGCCGCAAGGGACGCGGGCTCTCGTGACCTTCGCCTGGCCCCGCGAAAGGAACCTGGCTTCGCTCAAGAAGGACGGCTTTACCCGGGCCGTCGCCGCCGGCGCCATCGTCGACCTCGACGCGGCGGTCAAGCGGACCGGCCCCCTGGACATCCTGGTCGACCGCATCACCCTCGGCGTCGACGAACGCGATCGCCTGGCCGACTCGCTGGAGATGGGTCTGAAAAGGGGGGATGGGCGGGTCCTCGTCCGGACCGTCCACGGTCCGGACGAGGGCGGCCGGGAGTTCCCCTTCTCCGAAAAGCTCGAGTGCAAGACGTGCCGGGTCGCCGCCGACGACCCCTACCCCAACCTCTTCTCCTTCAACAGCCCGCACGGCGCCTGCCCCGAGTGCCACGGCTTCGGCGACCTGGCCGTCGTCGACGAGGACAAGGTCGTCCCCGACACCTCGAAGTCCCTGGAGCAGGGCGCCGTCGAGCCCTGGACGAAACCCCTGTCCAAGGGCATGCAGAAGGAGCTCCTGGCCGAGGCCCGTCGCCGGCGCATTCCGACCAACGTACCATTCCGTGACCTCCGGAAAGAACATCAGCGCTTCGTCTTCGAGGGCGGCGACGGTTATTACGGCGTCAAGGGCTTTTTCGATTGGCTCCAGTCCAAGAAGTACAAGGTCCAGGTCCGGGTCCTGCTCAGTCGCTACCGCAAATACGTCGCCTGCCCGGCCTGCGCCAAGACCCGCCTCAACGCCCGGGCCCTGAGCGTGAGGATCAAGGGCCTCAACATCGGCGAGGTCGTCCGGATGACCGTCCGCGAGGCCTCCGAATTTTTCGACCGTCTCCGGCTCGAGCCGTTCGAACGCCAGGTGGCCGACAAGCTCGTCCAGGAAGTCCGCGGCCGCCTCAAGTTCCTCCTCGAGGTCGGACTGGATTACATCGCCCTCGACCGCATGACCTTCACGCTGAGCGGCGGCGAGGCCCAGCGCATCAACCTGGCCGCGGCCCTCAGCGCCTCGCTCGTCGGGACCCTGTTCGTCCTCGACGAGCCTTCGATCGGGCTCCACCCCCGCGACAACCACCGCCTCGTCCAGATCCTCGAGTCGCTCCGCGACATCGGCAACACGGTCGTCGTCGTCGAGCACGACTCCGACATCGTCCGGGCCGCGGAGTACGTCATCGACATGGGCCCGCGCGCCGGCGAGGCCGGCGGCGAGGTCGTCTTCTCCGGCCCCTGGCCCAACTTCCTCCGCAGCAAGGACTCGCTCACCGCCCAGTACGTGCGCGGCGAGAAGGAGATCGCCCTCCCGGCGGCCCGCCGGTCGTCGAAGTCGTACCTCGAGATCCGTGACGCCCACAAACACAACCTCAAGCACATCGACGTCCGCATCCCCCTCGGCATTTTCACCTGCGTCACCGGCGTTTCCGGCTCCGGCAAGAGCACGCTCCTCCACGACGTCCTCTATCAGGGCTTTGAAGGCGTCGCCGACAATGGCTTCGGTGAGATCCGGGGCCGGGATAAGGTCCATAAGGTCATCATGGTCGACCAGTCTCCCCTGAGCGCCTCGCCGCGCTCCATCCCGGCCACCTACACCAAGGCGATGGACGGGATCCGCGACCTCTTCAGCCAGACCCGCGAAGCCAAGCTCATGGGCTTCCGGCCCGGCTATTTCTCCTTCAACACCGCCGGCGGACGGTGCGAGGACTGTAAAGGCGCCGGCGTTCAGGTCGTCGAGATGCAGTTCCTCTCCGACGTCAGCCTCGTCTGCGACGCCTGCAAGGGAAAGCGGTTCAAGAAGGACATCCTCGAGGTCCGCTGGAACGGCAGGAATATCGACGAAATCCTCGGCCTGAGCGTCACCGAGGCCTGCCTCTTTTTCGCCGGGCGGTCCGAGATCACGAAAAAGCTTTATCCCCTGGTCGAGGTCGGGCTCGGCTACCTCAAGCTCGGCCAGCCGACGACGACCCTCTCCGGCGGCGAGCTGCAGCGGATCAAACTCGCCTATCACCTCGTTCACGAGAAGTGGAAAAGGACCCTCTACCTCTTCGACGAGCCCACGATCGGCCTTCACCCGAACGACGTCGCCGTCCTCCTGCGCTCCTTCCAGAAGCTCGTCAACGAGGGCCATACCGTTGTCGTCATCGAGCACAACCTAGACGTCGTCAAGAGCGCCGACCACGTCATCGATCTCGGCCCCGAGGGCGGCGAGGCCGGCGGCCGGGTCGTCGCCCAGGGCACGCCCGAAAGGGTGGCCCAGAGCCGAGTATCCATCACGGCCAGGTACCTGAAGGAATCGCTCGGCCGGGCAAACGGCGGGCAAAAGGCGGCTCAGCGGGAGAAAAAAACGGGTCTTAGAGGACGAGCGGCTTCCAGGCCCAGCGAGTGATGTTGACGCCGCCCCGGCACTGCCGGATCGCCTTCCTAAGCTCGTGCTGGCAGACCGCGGCGGCGTGATCGCACGGCCCCCCAGTCACAAGGTCCTCGAGCGACGGCAAGGCCCGTGGATCTCCCAATTGCCCGAGAGCCCAAACCGCCAAGTTCCTGTCCTTGAGCGTTATATCGTTGGAGTTCATCATGGCGACGAGCGCGTTCGTGTCTTTTCCGGAAAACCCGCCGCGGGCCTTCTCAAGAACGTCGTCGACGCCGGTGCCGATGGCCAAGCACATGACCCCATAGGCCAATAGAAGAAGGCCGGTCCCGGCCAGGAGCCAGAGAGTGAGGGCCGGGCGCCTGATCCGGGCTTTCGGGTCCATCATCATTCCCCTTCGTATCTAATAAGCTACCAAAGAGCGCTGGAGTTGTCAAGGGACGTATCCCGGCGAAAGCATGGCTCACAAGTTGTCCATTTAAAGAACTCACAACACGATTAAACTTTGAATAATTGACCTATTTATATACACTTAGTAATATATAAGCTTATATTATTCTATTTAAACATATTACTACATTATTATCGACTATTAGTGTTCATTATTAATGCTATTATATTTTATAACATTAAGCCGTATGTATGTCTATGTTATTCTTTATAATATCTTTACGTAACAACAGGCTTCTTGGCACCATTCTTGCCTTTAAACGTGGTGTTAAAAAGGATAAGGAGCGTCGCCAATGAAAAGCAAGCCCATTCTCATCGCCTTGGCGGTGTTCGTCATCGCGGCCGGATCGCTCGCGGCTGTCGAACCCGTAAGCGAGGTCCTCGTCGTCACGGCCCTCGAGCCGGCCGCAGCGCACGACTTTCTTCCCCTCCCCGGCGCCGGTCCTGTGGAGCTTCTCTTCGAGGAACCCATCCCCGCGCCGGCCCCCCATCTTTCCATCCCCCGCACCATTCCGATCTTCAAGCCGGCCGCGAATTCCGGAAAAACCCTTTTCGATGCCAACCTCGTCCTCATGGTCGGGCTCAACATCGCCGACTACATTTCGACCCGCGAAGCCCTTAAGTATCCGGGCCTGACGGAGACGAATCCCCTGATGAAGCCCTTCGTCAAGAGCCCCGCCGCCTTCGCCGCCATCAAGCTCGGGACGACGGCCCTGTCCTACTGGAGCATGAAGGCCATCTTCAAAAGGAACAAGACGGTCGCCTGGATCATGACCACGGCTTCCAATGCCCTGTTGTCCTACGTCGTGGCCAACAACATGAGGCTGATCCAGGGCGCCCGCGCCCGCTGAGGCTCGCCGATGAACTTTTACCTCCAGCGCTACCTAGGGCTGGATGAGGACCGCGAGTATGCCAAGCCCGCCGGCTTTCCAACCCTGAGAAACCTCGAAAAGGACTACATCGGCTTCCTTCTCGAGATCACTGACCACAACAGGGCCGAGGTCTCCCGGATCCTGGCCATCTCCCGGTCCACTCTCTATCACAAGCTGCGCCGATACGAACTCGGCGACGAAAACGTGGACCCCCTCCTCTTTTAGCCGCGTGCGGCCCGGCTTCAGAGCCACTTCTTTCTGCGGAAGTAAGCGAGCATCGTCACGATGGTCCCGATGATGACCGCCCAGACGAACGCGTAACCCCAGCGCCACTTGATCTCCGGCATGAACTCGAAGTTCATCCCATAAACGCCGACGAGGAAGGTGATGGGAATGAAGATCGTGGCGATGATCGTCAGGACCTTCATGACCTCGTTCATCCGGTTGGAGACGCTCGAGAGATAGGTTTCGACCATGCTGGTCAGGATTTCCCGGAAAGACTCGACCGTGTCGATGACCTGGATGGCGTGGTCGTAGACGTCCCGGAGAAAAACGCCGGTCGATTTTTTGATGAGCGGCGATTCCAGGCGCTCCAGCCCGTTGATGACCTCGCGCAGCGGCCAAACCGACTTGCGGAGGTTGATCATTTCCCGCTTCAAAAGGTGAATTTCGTGGAGGATCTCCCGGCGGGGCTCGGCAATCAAACGCTCCTCGAGGCCATCGATTTTTTCCCCCTGCTTCTCGAGGACGAAGAAATAGTTGTCGACGACGGCGTCTATCAGGGCGTAGGCCAGGTAGTCGGGGCCGAGCTTGCGGATGCGCCCCTTGCCGTTGCGGATGCGCTCGCGCACGGGGTCGAGGCAGTCACCCGGCGTCTCCTGGAACGAGATGACGAAGTTGGGGCCCAGGATGAGGCTGAGCTGGTCGGTCATCAGACCCAGCCCCTTGTCGTCGCACTCGATCATCCGCAGGACGACGAACACGGCGCCCCCCAGATCCTCGGTCTTCGGCCGCTGGGTCGTCGTCATGATGTCCTCGAGAACGAGGGAGTGGATGTCGAACCGGGCGCCGAGTTTCTCGATGATCGAGGCATCGTGGACGCCGTCGACGTTGATCCAGGTGACCGTGGCCGTATCCTTGAACGGGAAACAATCCTCGACATCGGCGACCTCTTTTTCGATGAACCCGGCCGCGTCGTAATCGATGACCGTGATCCGCGTCTTCTCGGTCTTCTTCTCCCCGACGTGCATGAGCGTCCCCGGAGGCAGCCCCGCCTTTTCCGAGCGTCTGGCTTCTTCGCTGGTCATATGGACCTCCTGGCTCGATCTCTTCTCAGGATAGTCCGTTTCGCGGCGATTTTCCAGGAGTTCCGCGACCGGGTCAGGGCAAGGCCCGTTCGAAAGGCTTCCGGCGGCGATAGGATAGACGGGACCTTACTTGAGCCTCGACCCGACGGCGGCCCAATCGATGTTCTTAAAGAAGGCCTCGATGTAATCGCCCTTCTTCAATCCGTAGTCGATCATGAAGGCGTGCTCGAAGACGTCCATGATGAGCAGCGGCCGGCACCCGGCCGGGTGGCCGGCGTCGTGCTCGTTGACCCAGAAGTTGATCAGCCGGCCGTTGGCCGGGTCTTCGTAGAGGACGACCCAGCCGATGCCCCGCATGGCGCCCGTCGCCCGGAAGTCCTTCTCCCAGGACTCGATGTCGCCGAATTGCTTGACGATCTTCAGCCGAAGCTCGCTCGCCGGGTCGAGGGCCGCCTTCCCGCCCAGGCTCTCGAAGTAGTACTCGTGCAGCCTCATCCCGTTGAATTCCCAGCCGAGGCGGCGTTTGAGCTCGGCGTACTCCGGGGTCGCCGTCTTGCCGTCCGCGGCCATGAGGCCCAGGATGTCGAGGACTTTGTTCGTGTTGGTGACATAGCCCTGGTACAGCGTGAAATGGTTCTTGAGGAGAGTCTCGCTGAACCCGGGCATGCCGATGAGCTTGGAATAGTCCTTGGCCGTGTAATTCATGGATTTTCCCTCCTGTAACAGTATCGGTTCCCGTACTCCAGCGGGCAGGGTCCGGGACGCCGCCCAGGCGGCCCCTCCGTAACCCGCGACTTTCAGGAAATCTCTGCGCCGGAGCACGGTTCCTATCCTCTTTCGATTAAATCCTATCAAATAAGTAGGTTTAAGGCAAGTCCCCTTTGCGGGATGCTGCCCGGACAGTGATGGGGGTCATGCATATCCCCCGGCTGTTCACTTCGACGCGGGTTTTTCGCCGCCCGCTTTTTCTTCGACCAGGCCCACCTTCGCCCGGATCTCCGCTTCGAGCTGGGCGGCCAGCTCCTTGTTCTCCTTGAGCAGCTTCTTGACATTTTCCCGGCCCTGTCCGAGACGCTCGCCCCGGTAGGAGTACCAGGTGCCGGCCTTGTCGAGGATCCCGGTCTCGAAGCCGATGT
The DNA here is from genome assembly GCA_001773855.1 of Candidatus Aminicenantes bacterium RBG_13_64_14. Lineage (GTDB taxonomy): Bacteria > Acidobacteriota > Aminicenantia > Aminicenantales > Saccharicenantaceae > RBG-16-66-30. The sequence goes on along the minus strand of MEXZ01000079.1, from coordinate 11,127 downwards.
CCACGAGGTCGCCCTCCCGGGATATGCCTTCCCCGAAGATGATGTCGAACTGGGCCTCGCGGAAGGGCGGGGCCATCTTGTTCTTGACGATCTTGACCTTGGCCCGATTGCCGACGACGCTCTCGCCGTCCTTGATCACGGCCAGCCGGCGGACGTCGACCCGCAAGGACGCGTAGAATTTCAGGGCCCGGCCCCCGGTCGTCGTCTCGGGATTGCCGATGAAAATGCCGATCTTCTCCCGGAGCTGGTTGATGAAGATGAAGCAGGTCTTCGACCGGGCGACGATGGCCGTCAGCTTGCGCAGGGCCTGGGACATCAGCCTCGCCTGGAGCCCCATGTGCGAATCGCCCATCTCGCCTTCGAGCTCGGCTTTGGGAACGAGGGCGGCTACGGAGTCGACGACGATGACGTCGACCGCGCCGCTGCGGACGAGGACCTCGGCGATCTCCAGGGCCTGTTCCCCGTAGTCAGGTTGGGAGATGAGCAGGTTGTCGATGTCGATCCCGATGCGGGCGGCGTAGGCCGGAGAGAGGGCGTGCTCGGCGTCGATGAACGCCGCCTGGCCGCCGCGCTTCTGGGCCTCGGCGATGACGTGGAGGGCCAGCGTCGTTTTGCCGGTGGCCTCCGGGCCGTAGATCTCGATGACCCGCCCGCGCGGGAAGCCGCCGATGCCCAGGGCCAGGTCGAAGGAGATCGAACCGGTGGGGATGGCGTCGACGGCCACCGCCGCCCCTTTCTGCCCGAGCTTCATGATCGCGCCCTTGCCGAACTGCTTCTCGATCTGGGAGAGCGCGGCGTCGATGGCCTTGTGGCGGGATGTATGTTTTTCGTCCGTATCGGCTTCTTTCATGGGTCCTCCTTCCCGGGTCGTGTCTTTTTTTTGCATGTCCGCTCGCTCCTTCTCAATGTCCTTCTTGCCCACAGGCACCCTCCCCTCTCCCGAGTTTACCCGGATTGCCCCGGTCTTTCAATCCCTTTTCGGCCACCCTCACTTTACCCTCATCTCGGGAAACCGTTGAACATCCGGTCGTAGTCGTCGATCAGGCCCTGGTCGGCGAAGCTGAAGTAGCGGTTGTTCCCGATGATGATATGGTCGAGGACTTTGATCTGGACGACTCGGGCGGCGAAGATCAGGTCCCGGGTGACCTCGCGGTCGCAGAGCGATGGCTCGGGGTCTCCGGACGGATGGTTGTGGGCGAAGATCAGCGCCGACGCTTCGTAACGGAGGGCGTCCTTGATGACCTCGCGGGGATAGACGGCGCTCGAGTCGACCGTCCCCTCGAACAGGGTCTTCTCCTCGACGACCTGATTCTTCGGGTCGAGGAAGATGACCTTGAACCGCTCCTTCTTCAGGTCGCGAAGGGAGTGGCGGAGGTAGTCGTAGACCTCCTGGGAAGAGTGGCAGATCGGCCGGCTCATCATCTTGTCCTTGAGGAAACGGCGGGAGACCTCGTGGACGAGCTTCAGGCCGAAGACGTTCCGGGAGCCGATCCCCGGGATCCGCTGCAGGTCCTCCGGGCAGGCCTCGAGGACGCCGCCGAAGGTCTTGAATTCCCTCAGGGCCTCGCGAGCGGGCGTTTTGCAGTCGCGCCGGGGCGTGCCGAGGGTCAGGAGGAGCTCGACGACCTCGTAGTCCAGGAAGGCCGAGAGCCCCCCGTTGAGGAACTTCTGGCGCAGGCGGTCCCGGTGCCCAGCCCCTTCGGGGGTCCCCTTCTCCGGCCCGCTCGGGTTTTCGTTCATGGCGTCTTATATAAAGGACGCTGGGCGGGCCGATTCTATCCCATTCCGGGCCGATGCTATTCCTTGTAGAGGAAGTCGATCAGGATCTTGAAGGTCTTTTCGACGATGTGGCGCTTGACCTTGAGGGACGGCGTCAATTCCGAGTCGACGTCGAAATCGCGGTCGAGGAGGACGACCTTCTTGATCCGCTCGTAGGACGCCAGGTGGGGTGTCGTCCTATTGACCTCGGCCAGGCCGAGAGAGAGATGCTTCACCCGCCGGGCGACTTCGCCCGTCGAAAGCGGGACGTAACGGCCTTCGACCTTGGCCGTGAGCAGACTGTCCTTGATGTAGGTCTTCACGGTGTTGAGGAAAAGCTGACTGAGTGTTTCGACCATGAGAAGCCTCCTCCGGATCCGGAATGCCCTATTTTATCCTGTTCCTCGGCCGGGCTGTCAACTCGAAGACAGGTCGTTCCCTTCGTGGCGGAGAAGCCACTCTTTCCGCCACAAGCCGCCGCCGTAGCCCGTCAGCCGGCCGTCGCTCCCGACAATGCGGTGGCAGGGAATGATGATCGAAACGGGGTTGCGATGGTTGGCCCCGCCGACGGCCCTCGTGGCCGCGGGATTGCCGACGTTCCTGGCGACGTCCTTATAGGACGCCATCTTCCCGAAACGGACGGTCCGGAGCGCCCGCCAGACCTTGTTCTGGAAGGCCGTGCCGCCAAGGTCGAGCTTGATGGAAAACGTCCGGCGCCGGCCCTGGAAATACTCCTCGAGCTGGGTCAGACATTCGGCGAGCGGGGCCGGGAGCGGCCCCTTCCCGCCCCGTGCGGCCCGCACCCCGCGGGCCGACCGGGGGAGTGCGTCGACGAAAGTGACAGCGGAAACGCCCCGCTCGCCGCCCCTGACCTCGAGGAGCCCGATCGGGGACTCGTAGTAGGTCACGCGGATTTCGGACATCGACACCTCCAACCCGGCACATTAATACATTCCGGCACATCCTTCAACCTTCGTCATAAGAACCCCTGACGGGGTCGGCGGCGGACGCCGCGTCAAGGGACGAGCCATCGCGGCGGAAGTGGATCCCCGGGCAAACCCGGGGCCGGGCTTCCCAGTACCGGTCCTTGCAAGACCGGTGCCCCTGCCGCCGTTGACGGACCGCCCGCCGTATGTTAAAAACTGGGCTGATGAGAAAGGTGACACCATGAACGGAAACATCCCGACGCTCAGCGTGTCCGGCAAGAATCTTCCCGAGGCCTGGGAGAAAGCCGTCCTGGCCTGCTGGCGGAACGGCGTGGCCATCAAAACGGAATACGACAAGCCGGGCGACCCGCCGAGCCGGGACTGCACGATGCTTTGGACGGTCGAGGACCCGTTCGCCGAGCCGCGCATCCCCCGGGCCTTCCCCGGCGGTCTCGAGGACCTCGAGGTCTACCGCCAGGAGGTCGTCGACGGCGTCCACGACCACTGGATCTGCCCTGAAGAAGGGAAATGGACCTACACCTACCACAAGAGATTGTTCGCCTACGAGATCGAGGGCGAGACAGTCGACCAGATAAGCGCCCTCGTCGATAAGCTCGCTCAGGCGGGCCACACCCGCCGGGCCCAGGCCATCACCTGGAACCCCAAACTCGATCCGCCGACCTACGACCCGCCCTGCCTCCAGCGGCTCTGGTGCCGCCTCCTCGAGGACGACAAGGGGGAGCTCGTCCTGAACATGAACGCCCACTGGCGTTCGCGCGACGCCTACAAGGCCGCCTACATGAACGTCTTCGCCCTGACCGATCTCCAAAGGGCGATCGCCGCGAAGCTGGCCGCGAAAACCGGCCGGCCCGTCCGCTCCGGCCGCTACGCCGACCTCGTCGACAGCTTCCACATCTACGGTTCTTACTTCAACGAGTTCGAGGGATTCCTGAAAATGGTCGAGAAGCGCTCGTTCGAAGAGCGAACC
>MEXZ01000079.1:7278-7410 GCA_001773855.1 Candidatus Aminicenantes bacterium RBG_13_64_14 | reverse complement strand
CGCCTGCGGCAGGAAAAAGAGGAAAGGAAATAGGTCATGTCCGTTCCGATGTCCGTCATCATCATCTCAGCCTGCGTTCTTTTTTCGGCCGTCCTGACCATCTGGTCCGACACCCTCGGGCGCCGGCGGTTG
>MEXZ01000079.1:0-7214 GCA_001773855.1 Candidatus Aminicenantes bacterium RBG_13_64_14 | reverse complement strand
TCGTACCTTTCCTCATCTTCGGATTGCTGATGTTCAGACTTCTGGCTCCGTCGCTCGGTCGGCTGAAGATCCCCGTCCTTGTTTACATCGCGGCCATCACGGCCATGGCCGGGCTCGCAGCGGGCCGGTTTGTCGATGGGGGCGGGACACGGCCGCTTCTGGCCTTTGCCGGGGCCGTTCTTTTTCTTGTTTCCGACTCCGTCCTGGCCTATGACCGCTTCGCCAAAAAGCTCGGTCCCGCCCAAGCCATCATCCTCGGAACCTATTTCCCGGCCCAGCTTCTGATCGCCCTTTCCATCTGAACCGGGCTCAGGCGGCCGGAACGACCCGGCCGTCGATCCCGACGACGACCTTCTTCACCTCGAGCGGCTCCTCCGACAGCTCGACGGCCTCCCTGACGATGCGCTCGAGACCGGAACAGCAGGGGACGGTCATGATGGCCACGGTCAGTGATTTGAGGCGGTTTCGCCGGATGAGCTCGGCCAGCTTCTCGACGTAGCCCTGTGTCTCATCGAGCTTGGGGCAGGCGATGACGAGCTTTTTCCCCTTGAGCATGCTGTCGTGGAACCCTCCGAGCGCGAAGGCCGTGCAGTCGGCGGCGACGAGGAGGTCGCTTCCCTCGAAGTAGGGGGCAAGGGGCGAGATGAGGTGAAGCTGGATCGGCCACTGGCTGAGCCGGGACTTGGCGGATGCGGCCGGCCCGTCGTCGCCGTCGGGGCCGCAGGGGATGTTCCGGGCCAGGCTTCCGGGACAGCCGGAAGGACCGGCGTGCGCGTGCCCGCCGTCGATGCCGTAAACGCGTGAGGCCGCGTCGGCCCCCCGCGTCTTGAGGACATGGCTAAAGGCGGCCCCGGCGTCGTACTTCTCGCTCTCTCTTTCGACGACCTTAAGGGCGTCCGTCGGGCAGACGTCGAGGCAGGCCCCCAATCCGTCGCAGAAGATCTCCCGGACAAGGACGGCCTTGTTCTCGGCGTCGAGAACCAGGGCGCCTTCGGCGCAGGCCGTCGTGCAGAGCCCGCAGCCGTTGCATTTATCGCGGTCGATCTCGATGATCGTTCTTTTGGCCATGAATGGACTCCTTTCGATAAATCCCTATCATTATACTCGGAAAGCGAAATCGGAGCGCGGTGGCTAAAGGGTCGAGGGCGGGCGAAAAGACACCGGCGGGGCCCCGTTCGGCGTCCCGAACCAGGCCCGGGCGTCCGGCCCCAGGAGCCCCTTGAGGGCGAAGATGCCGATGACGGTGCCCACGGGAAAGGCCGGCAGCAGGAGGACGGCCAGGACGAGCCCGGCAATCCTCGACCAGGGCCGGCCCTTGGCGATCCCGGCGGCGGTGAAGAGACCGAATACGCCGTATGCGGCGAAAAGTACGGCAAGTGTGATCCCCGTGGCGCCGAGGAGGGCGCTCCCGAGGAGCTCGGAGCGCTCCGTGCCCCAGCCGACAAGGACAGCCCCCGAGAGGAAGATGAAGAGGATAAGCGCCGCCGTCGCGATCTCCAAGCCCGCGGCGACGACGAGACAGATCCTTGTGGTTTTGATGCTATCCGGCATGGCCAGCCTCCATCGGTTTCACGGGGGTCATTTTACCCGATGCGCCGGGACGAAACAATCGGGGAGCTTCTGGGGGGCCTTCACCGCCGTCGTTCAATCCCCGAAATCGGGCAAAAAAACAAAAAAGATTTTGGCACGCGTCCGCCTCTTATCTTATAATGAGCCGGAGCCCGCCATGAACAGGATCATCCGGATCAACCCCCTCCTCGAGGCCCTCAAGTCCGCGGCCGGAAGGGTCAATAAGGTCTTCATCCAGGAGGAGAAGGGCCACGCCCGGATCGGAGAGGTCATCCGCGAGGCCAAGGCCCGGCATGTCCCCTGCGTCTTTGTCCCGGCCCGCCGGCTCGACCAGGTCGCGCCCGGCCACCAGGGCGTCATGGCCGAAGTCTCCCCCAAGGGCTACGCCTCTCTCGGTGACATCCTGGCCCGCTCGGCCAAACCCTTCGTCGTCATTCTCGACGAGGTCGAGGACCCCCAGAACCTCGGCGCCATCATCCGCAGCGCCGAGGGGGCGGGAGCCGACGGCCTCATCCTGCCCGAGCGGCGCTCGGCCGGCCTGACCGAGACCGTCGACACGGTCTCGGCCGGCGCCCTCGAGCACCTCCTCGTCGCCCGGGTCACGAACCTCGTCCGGGCCATGGAAGAGCTCAAGGACAAGGGCCTCTGGCTCGTCGGCGCCGAAGGCTCCGGCGACGAACCCTGGTATTCGTTCGACTTCACCGGCCCGATCGGTATCGTCCTCGGCTCCGAGGGACGCGGGCTCCGGCCGCTCGTCCGCAAGACGTGCGACAAGGTCCTGGCCATCCCCCTGGCCGGCAAGGTCGGCTCCCTCAACGTCGCCGCAGCAGCAGCCGTCTTCTTCTTCGAGGTCGTCCGCCAACGGCGAAGATAACCGGGTCACGGCTTTCGCGCTGAACAGGGCTGAGGAGATCACAAAGAGAGCATCAGGGGAATATTCAAAGAACTAGCTGGGGATCTCCGGGCGTACGACGAAAGGGGTGACGACACAACGGCGTGGGGGCCCCCCACCCGCCCGGAGCCGCTGATGCCCGTGAGCTCTTTGGGGCGGCGAGGACGGATGGGGGTAACGCCGAGGGAGGAGTCGCCCCGCCCTAGAGGGGAAAATGGGCGGAGAAAACCTTCGGAGCGAACGAGGATGATCCCCGAGGCCCATCTTGACTTCGCTTCCCTCGACACTTAGAATAGGCCCGTATCGTAAACTGCTGAAAGAGTTGAGCATGGAAAAAGCGGTGGAGTTTTATACCCTGGAAAAGGGCATCCTGGCCCTCAAGGACCAGATCGACGCCCTGGCCGAGACCGACGACCTCGGCAAAATGGACAGGATCGCCGCCCTCAGGGGAGAAATCGAAAAAGAGTGGGCCAAGATCGTGCCCGAGCTCACGACCGTCCATATCGTCCAGATCGCCCGCCACCCCAAGCGCCCCTACACCCTGGACTACATCGCTTTCCTCTTCCAGGATTTCATGGAAATGCACGGCGACCGCCGTTTCGCCGACGACCCGGCCATCGTCGCCGGGCTGGCCTTCTACAAGGGCCGGACCGTGGCCGTCATCGGCCATCAGAAGGGCCGGACGACCAAGGCCCGGATCGACCGGAACTTCGGCCAGGCCAATCCCGAAGGCTACCGCAAGGCCCTCCGGGTCATGCAGGAAGCCGAAAAATTCGGCTTTCCCGTGATCACCCTGATCGACACGCCCGGCGCCTATCCCGGCATCGGCGCCGAGGAACGCGGTCAGGCCGAAGCCATCGCCTTCAACCTGAAGACGATCTCCACTTTGAAGACCCCCGTCATCAACGTCGTCATTGGCGAAGGGGGGAGCGGCGGGGGTCTCGGCATCGGCTTCGGCGACCAGACCTTTATGCTCGAACATTCCTTCTACTCGGTCATTTCACCGGAAGGGTGCGCCGCCATTCTCTGGAAGGACCAGAACGCCATTAAGCTGGCGGCCGAGAATCTGGGCCTCCGGGCGGCTACCCTCCTCGGGTTCGGGATCGTCGACAAGATCATCCCCGAGCCGCCCGGCGGGGCTCACATCGACCCCGAGAAGACCTTCAAGAACGTCGACAAGCACCTCTACCAGGCCCTGAAGAAGTTCGATGGCAAGCCCGTCGGCGAGCTCCTCGACGAGCGCTACAAAAAAATCCGCAAGCTGGGGGTCTTCGAAGAACGGTGACCGAAGACCCCTCCGCCAGAAGAGAGCTCGCCGCTGTCAAGGGCGCCAAGGACATCCTTCCCAAAGAGGTCGAGAGTTGGCAGACCCTCGAGCGCCTGGCCCGGGAGACCTTCGAACTCTACGGCTATCGGGAGCTTAGGGCCCCGGTTTTTGAGGCCACGGAGCTTTTCGTAAAGGGCACCGGCCCCACTTCCGACATCGTCAACAAGGAAATGTACACATTCACCGACAAGGGCGGCCGTTCGCTGACCTTGAGGCCCGAATACACCCCCTCGGTCGTCCGGGCCATCATCGAGCACCGGCTCGACCTCCAGCCTGAGCCCATGCGCTACTATTATATGGGCCCGATGTTCAGGTACGACAAGCCCCAGAAGGGGCGCTACCGTCAGTTCCACCAGGTTGACATCGAGGTTTTCGGTGAGAAAGACGCAGCCGTCGACGCCGAGATCATCGAGATGGCCGACTCCTTCCTCCGCAGGCTCGGCGTCGCCGGGACGGAGACCCTGGTCAACTCGGTCGGCTGCAGGGAGTGCCGGCCGGCTTACAGCCAAGCTCTGCGCGAAACGGCCGGGAAACGCAAGTCCGACCTCTGCCCCGACTGCCAAAGAAAAGCGGAGACCAATCCCCTGCGCATCTTCGACTGCAAGGTAGAATCCTGCCAGGCCGTCGCCCGCTCGTTCCCCTTGATCCAGGACTTTCTCTGCGGCGAATGCCTGAGCCACTTCAACACGCTCCTTGTCTTCCTCAACCAATATAGGATCACTTACCGGGTGGAACCCCGGCTCGTCCGCGGCCTCGACTATTACACCAAGACAACCTTCGAGATCATCTCTGCGCATCTCGGGGCCCAAAACGCCCTGCTCGGCGGGGGCCGTTACGACGACTTGATGAAGGATTTCGGCGGGCCCGACATCTGCGGCATCGGCTTCGCCATGGGCATGGAACGGGTTCTGTCGATCGCCCAGGTCACGTCGCCCAAACGCTCGCTTCTTTACCTCGCCTACCTCGGCGACAACGCCAAGAGATCGGGCCTGGAATTGGCCCGATATTTCCGGGCGAACGGGCTCGAATGCCTGGTCGAATTCAAGGACCGGGGGATGAAAGCCCATTTCGGCCGGGCCAACAAGCTCGAAGCGGCCTGGGTCCTCGTCATCGGCGAGGACGAGATCAAGAAAGGCCGGTTCGGGCTCAAAGAAATGGCGACCGGCCGCCAAGTCGAAGGAACACGGGAGGAGCTCTTAGCGCTCCTCCGAGACAGATAGCGCGCAATTCCCCGGGGATCCAGCGCGGAATAGAGGCACCATGTTGAAAAGAACCGTGTACTGCGGCGAGTTGCGGGCGGCGCACGAGGGCCGGGAGGTCGTGCTCTGCGGCTGGGTCCACAAGACCCGTGACATGGGACATCTCGTCTTCGTCGACCTCCGCGACCGCGAGGGCCTGGCCCAGATCGTCTTCCAGTCCGACCGCCCCGAGCTCGTGGAGGAAGCTAAAAAACTCCGCAACGAGTTCGTCGTCGGGGTCCGCGGCCTCGTCCGCCGCCGCTCGGCCGTGAACAAGGACATCCCCACGGGCGAGGTCGAGGTCGAGGCGTTCGAGCTCCACGTTTTCGCGGCCTCGAAGGTTACGCCGTTCGTCATCGCCGACCCGCCCCAAGCCTCCGAAGAGTTGCGCCTGAAGTACCGTTTTCTCGACTTGCGCCGTCCCAAGATGCAGCGCCATATCCGCCTCCGGCACGAGGCCTCCCTGGCCGTGCGCAACTACATGAGCCGGGCCGGTTTCCTCGAGATCGAGACGCCCATCCTGGCCAACCCCACGCCCGAAGGGGCCCGGGATTACCTCGTCCCCAGCCGGATATACAAGGGTCGTTTCTACGCCCTGCCGCAGTCGCCTCAGCAGTTCAAACAGACCCTCATGATCTCCGGCTTCGACCGCTATTTCCAGCTCGTCCGCTGCTTCCGGGACGAAGACCTCCGGGCCGACCGCCAACCCGAATTCACTCAGATCGATATCGAAATGAGCTTCATCGAGCGGGAAGAGTTCTTCGCCCTCAACGAAGGGCTGATGGAAGCCCTCTTCGCCCTGACCGGCCGGAAGCCCGAGCGGCCCTTCCCCCGCCTGCCCTATGCCGAGGCCATGGAGAAGTACGGTTCCGATAAACCCGACCTGCGTGTGCCCCTCGAGATGCGCGACCTTACAGCCGTCGGCCGGGACGGCTCGTCGGACGTCCTCAAGGCTGCGATCGCCGCGGGCGGGGAGATCAAGGGCCTCCTCGTTCCCGGGGCCGGGGGGCTGTCGCGCAGCCAGCTCGACAAGCTCGGCGACAAGGCCATGGCGCTCGGCGCCAAGGGCCTCGTCTGGATCAAGAAGCAGGACGGCTGGAAGTCGTCGCTCAAGCTGGCCGACGCGGACTTCGAGAAGGTCTGGGCCGCCCTAGGCGGCGCCGACGCCGACCTGGCCCTCCTCGTCGCCGACAAGAAGGCGACGGCCCTCAAAGCCCTCGGCGAGATCCGCCGGACCTGGCCGATGGACGAGTCCGCGCGCCGGGGACTCCTCGGGTTCTGCTGGATCACCGATTTTCCACTCTACGAATGGAGCGAAGAGGAGAAGCGCTTAGTCTCCATGCACCATCCGTTCACGTCCCCCCACGAGGACGACCTGGGCCTCCTCGAGACGTCTCCCGATAAGGTCCGGGCTAAGGCCTACGACCTCATCCTCAACGGCGTCGAGGTGGGCGGCGGCTCGATCCGTATCCACGACATGGACCTCCAGCGCCGCGTTTTCAAGACGCTGGGATTGACGGACAGGGAGACCGAGGAGAAGTTCGGCTACTTCCTCGAGGCCTTGAGCTTCGGCGCCCCGCCGCACGGCGGCATCGCCTTCGGCTTCGACCGCCTGGTCATGCTCCTCGCCGGCGAGGAATCGATCCGCGAGGTCATCCCCTTCCCCAAGACGACGAGCGCCCTCGACCTGATGACGAATTCGCCCTCGTGCGTCTCCGAGCGTCAGCTCGAAGAGCTCGGCCTCAAGCTCCGCGGCTAAGGGACACGTCCCATCCAGACGGTGTCCCGAAGGAGATCCCTAAGCTTTTGTGGGGCCGGTCTCGGCGAGGAGCGCGCCGGCGATCGCGAGAAGCGCGAAAATAAACACCTTCCAGAGCACGGTCAGGGCCAGGGCGCCGTTGGCTACGACCGGACCGGACGCCGCGACAAGGCCGGGGAACAGAGGCGATAAGAAAGTATTGACGGCTCCATAGATGAGGCCGGCGAGCGCCCCGGCCGTGATCCCGGCGGCCATCCTCTTTCCCATCCGTTTTCTCCGCGACCACAGGGAAGCCAGGAAACCGGCAGCGACGGGAACGAGGAAGGCGGCCCACCAGACATCCTTGAGGGCGGGGACTCGGCCCGCCGCCCGGACGAACAGAAAATCGAGAAGCGTCAGCAGGCCCGTACCGAGGAGGACGGCCAGGGG
>MEXZ01000078.1:25475-27796 GCA_001773855.1 Candidatus Aminicenantes bacterium RBG_13_64_14 | reverse complement strand
GTAAAACCAGGCCCGCCGCAGGAGCTTCTCCAGGATCCAAGAGTCGATGTTCCCGCCTCTGTTGTGACGGACGTCGATGATGAGGCCCTTACGGTCGAATACCGGGTAGAAATTCTTGACCCACTCCGTGTAGTTGGCGCCGCCCATGGCCCTGAGGTGGACGTAACCGATCTCGCTCTTCCCGGCCATCTCGACTTCGAGGCGCCGGGTGTACTCCCACTCGGCGTAGCGGAGATCGGACTCGGCGCCCGGTGTGATGGGGAAAACTATCTCTTTCCGGGCCGCGCCGCCCGCCGCCGGCTTGACCTCGAGGAGGACCTGCTGACCGGCCGTATTCCTCAGAAGGATCGCCGGGTCGGGGATGCTGAGAGCCGAAACCCCGTTGACCGTGGCGATGATCTCGCCCTCACGGATCGCCGACATCGGTTTCCCCAGGGGGGACAGGCCTTCCGGATACTCGGGGTCGGCCCGGTAGATGTGGTCGATCCGATAGCCGCCCCTGGCCTCGTCGCGGACGAGACGCGCCCCGAGCGAGCCGGGTGCGACGCTGTCCGTCGACTGTCTCAGGTCGCCGCCCCGGACGAACGTGTGCAGGGCCGAGAGCTCGCCGACGAGGTGGGCCAGGAGGTCGTTGAGCTCGGCCCGGTCGCTGACCCGGTCGACGAATGGGCGGTGCCGCTCTAGCAGCCCTTGGTAGTCGACGTTGTGGAGGTTGCGGTCGTAGAAGTAGTCGCGCTCCATCCGCCAGGCGTCGACGAACATCTGGCGCCACTCCTCGCGCGGATCGATGGAGAAGGTCCAGCGGGAGAGGTCGACGCGCCGTTCGGCGAGCGTCTGCTGGGTCGGCTGGGCCGTCCCGGCGTCGATGACGTAGAAGTCGCCGCCCTTGCGGACGAAGATCTTCTTGCCGTCGGCTGAAAGCTCGAAGTTCCGGACATCCTCGAGGACCGTCTTGGCCTGGACGTTGCGGTTCTTGATCTCGACGGCCTGGAGCTTGGGCTTGCCGGCGGCAGTCGACTCCGCGTCGATGAAGAACAGGGCCTTGTCACCAACGACGAGCCCGCCGTAGACGCTCGCGGGGAGCGGGACCTCGAACACACGGTTCTCGATGCCGGCGAGTTCGATGATGACCTTGGGCGCCGCGGCTGGCTTCTCGGCCGGCGCTCCCGCCTTGGCCGGTGGCTCCTTGGCGCCCTTCTCCTCCTTCGTGTCCTTCGCCTCGTCTTGAAGCTCCGTCGTCGGGGCGAAGGGGAACGTTTCCTTGGCCGTCAGGGCCATGGCGTAGATCTTGGTCGTCTTGTCGAAATACGGCTCGGGCTGGCGGGCGCCCCATGGGCTACCCACGACGCTCCGGAAATAGCGATCCGAAAGAAAGTAGAGCCATTTCCCGTCCGGGCTCCAGGCCGGGTTGTAGGAATCGACGCGGTCGTTGGTCAGCTCCGTCGTCCGGCCCGACTCTGCCTCGAGGAGCACGACCTGGCTGAATCCGTTCGAGGCCCCCTGGACGTAGGCGAGCCAGCGGCTGTCGGGGGACCAGGCGAGGTTCTCGAACATGCTGATCGCGGAGACGGCCATCCGTGTCAGGGCTTTCTTGCCGACGTTGAACAGCCAGAGCTGGTAGTCCTTGTCAGCGAAGGCGATCCATTTGCCGTCGGGAGAAGGGATGCCGTCGAAGCGCAGGACCTTGGCGCCCGTCGTCAACTGCTCCGGTGCGCCCAGCCCGTCGGCCGCGAAACGGTGGAATTCCCACTCGCCGGTCTCGTCGGACAGGACCATGAGGCTCTTGCCGTCGCCGAGGAAGCGCGCCGCCCGGGCGCGGACGCCGTCCTTTCGGCTGACACGGACCCAACGGCCGTCGCCCACGGGGGCGACGAAGACGTGACCGCGGGAAACGAGGACGACGCAGTCCCCGGCAGGGGAGACGTGAGCCGCAGTGAGGTAGTCGAGCGGTTTCGTCACCCACCTCTCGCGCATCTGGTCGAAGTCCGAGGGCAGGGTGATGGCGAGCCCGGTGTCCTTCCCCGAAGCGATGTCGAAGACGTGGATGTCGGCCACGAGCTGATAGGCGACCCGTCCGTCGTGGAGACTCGGCGAGCTGGCGTCGTATCCTTTGTGGAAGGTATGCTGCTTGAGCCCGCCGCCCTTGAGGTCCATGGACCAGATATTCATGGTGCCGTCGCGGTCGCTCAGGAAATACACGCGGTCCTGCCAGGCCATGGGGTTCTTACTCGTCCCGGCGTAGTCGGCGGTCAGGGGCGCGGCTTCCTCGCCGCCGAGGGCGAATATCCACAGGTTCTGGGCCGTGCCGCCCTTGTACCGTT
>MEXZ01000078.1:25323-25417 GCA_001773855.1 Candidatus Aminicenantes bacterium RBG_13_64_14 | reverse complement strand
AGGCCTCCGGCGAGAGGCATGGTGTAGACTTCGGTCGGTCCCTCGTACTGGGCGGAGAAGGCCAGGGTCACGCCGTCGGGCGAAATGGCGGGAT
>MEXZ01000078.1:25112-25243 GCA_001773855.1 Candidatus Aminicenantes bacterium RBG_13_64_14 | reverse complement strand
CAAGGGTTTTCGCAAGGGCCTCGGGTCTGCAGGGGAGGGACGGGCGCTGCCCGAGGGCAACCAAATCAGGGGGACGGGCGTCTAACCATTTGAATGATACCGGACTATCGGCGGGAGAGTTGGTCATGCTG
>MEXZ01000078.1:24306-25080 GCA_001773855.1 Candidatus Aminicenantes bacterium RBG_13_64_14 | reverse complement strand
CCGGCGGCACGCAGGATACTCGTTCATCAACATCGTCGGGCTGGCCCTGGGAATGGCCTGTTGCCTGATGATCGCCCTTTGGGTCGCCGACGAATTGAGCTTCGACCGGTTCCACGAAAAAGCAGCCGGCCTCTACCGTGTGGAGGAGAACCAGTCCTATTCGGGCCGGGTCTACCACGTGACCGTCACACCGTATCCTCTGGCTCCCGCGCTGAAGGCGGAAATCCCGGAGATCGCCGAGGCGACCCGCGTCGTGTGGTACGGCGGCCAGCTTTTCCGATTCGGAGAGAAAGCCTTCTTCGAGGACAACGTCCGCGCCGTCGACCCCGCATTCCTCGGGATGTTCTCGTTCCCCCTGTCCCAGGGCGACTCGGCCACGGCCCTGGCCGATCCTTATTCGGTCCTCCTGACGGAGGAAATGGCCGAAAAATATTTCGGGAGCGAAAACGCCGTCGGCAAGGTCCTGAACGTCAACAACGATTTCGACCTCAGGGTCACGGGCGTCTTGAAAAACATCCCCACGAATTCCTACCTTCGCTTCGACATCCTCGTCCCCTACGAGCTGCTGAAGGCGAAGGGTCGGACGGACGAGGAATTCGGGTCGAACTCCATCCTGACCTTCGTCAAGCTCAGACCGGGGACCCCTCCGGCCGCGGTCGACGGCAAGATCAAGGACTTCATCAAGAAAAGGCGGCCGACCAGCGTGACCGAACTCCTGCTCTTTCCCTACACGAGGATCCATCTCCATCAGTATTTCGGCTACGAACGGGACAC
>MEXZ01000078.1:20365-24298 GCA_001773855.1 Candidatus Aminicenantes bacterium RBG_13_64_14 | reverse complement strand
AATACATCTATATTTTCTCGGTCATCGCCGCCTTCGTCCTCCTCATCGCCTGCATCAACTTCATGAACCTGTCCACGGCCAGGTCGGCCGGCCGGGCCAAGGAAGTAGGGCTGAGGAAGGTCGTCGGGGCGCTCAAGAACCATCTCGTCGGCAGGTTCTACAGCGAATCGATGATCTACGCGTTACTGGCCCTCGTCATCGCCCTGGCCCTGGTCCGCGTCTTCCTGCCATGGTTCAACACGCTCTCGGGGAAGACATTGGCCCTCAGCCTCTGGAAGAACAAGGGCATCCTCCTGGGGGTGGCCGGCGTCACGGCCGTCACGGGACTACTGGCCGGAAGCTATCCGGCCTTGTTCCTGTCGTCGTTCCAGCCCGTCCGGGTCCTCAAGGGGAACCTCAAAGCCGGGGCCGGCGGGGCCCTCTTCCGGAGGGTCCTCGTCGTCGTCCAGTTCGCCCTGTCCGTGTTCCTGATCATCGGCACGCTCGTGGTCACCAAACAGATGCAGTACATGAAGTCGAGATCGCTCGGTTATGACAAGGAGCAGGTCCTCTACATCTCCCTGAGGGGGGCGACCTCCCAATCCTACGGAGCCTTGCGGGAGGAGATGCTGAAAGACCCCCGCGTCCTGGCCGTGGCTTCCTCGAGCCACCTGCCCTGCGCGATCGGCAGCAACTCGGGCGGAGTGAATTGGGACGGGAAAGACCCCCAGCAGGTCGTCCTCGTCGGCATGTGCGGTGTCGATTACGATTTCCTGGACGTGATGAGGATCGAGCTTGTCGAGGGCCGGAATTTCTCGCGCGACCTCAAAACGGACGCCACGGAGGCTTTTCTGGTCAACGAGGAGGTCCGGAAGCTCATGAACAAGGAGGCGGTGGCGGGAGAGTCGTTCTCCTTCGTCGGGCGAAACGGGCGGGTGGTCGGGGTCATGCGGGATTTCCATTTCGAAGAGATGCAGTCCAAGATCGAACCCCTGGCCGTTTTCATCGACATGACGGACGGCCGGCCACAAAGGGCGAATTTCGTCCTCATCCGGGTCTCTCCGGGCGACGTGCCGGGCCAGGTCGAGTCGATCCGGAAAGCCTGGAATGTCGTCAATCCCCGCTACCCCTTCGATGTCCGGTTCCTCGACGACAGGATCGACGAGATGTACCGGACCGAGGAGCGGGCCGGCGGACTGCTCCGGACATTCGCCGTCCTGGCTATCCTCATCGCCTGCCTGGGGCTCTTCGGGTTGGCCTCTTTCACGGCCGAGCAGAGGACGCGCGAGATCGGCATCCGCAAGGTCCTGGGTGCGTCCGTTCCCCGGATCACCGTCATGCTTTGCCGGGAGTTCTTTATCCTGGTCTTCCTAGCCAACCTGCTGGCCTGGCCGGCGGCCTACTGGGCCATGGCGAACTGGTTGAAGGGCTACGCCTACCGGACGACGCTCGATGCCATGGTCTTCGTCCTCGCCCTCGGCCTGGCCTTGGGTATCGCCATCCTGACCGTCAGCTTCCAGGCGCTCCGCGCGGCCGTCGCCAGCCCGTCCGAATCGTTGAAGTACGAATAGGCGGGCTGTCCCGGCCGTATATTGCCTCTTCCGGAAAAATCGGGTTCTTCTCCCGATATTGGGGAAGTCCATCGTGAGGCGGCGATATCCTTCGCCAAGCCGAATAGAGGACTTCTCCGAAATTGGGAAAAGAACCATGAATTAAGGGGCGACGGGCCGGTTTTCCTAAATTGATGTTATGATAAGCGGCGGTATCGCTGGGGAACCGCTGTGAATTCGGGGAAAATAGACAAATCGGGCGGGGGGAAGGGTCTTTATAGGCAGGAAGAAAAGCGGCGATTGCTGAAACTCGAGGAGCTTTACGAACGCCATGGAGAAAACCTGTATCGGTATCTCAGCTTCAGGCTCGGCTCGGCGGAAGATGCCGAGGATGTCCTGCAGGAAGCGTTCTGCCGTTTCGCCCGCTACGCCCTGCGCTGGAGATTGGTCCGGAATTCCAAGGCCTTCGTCTTCCGGACTGCCCGGAACGAGGCCAACCGATTCCTCCGGCGCAAGCTCGGCCGGCGCGAGGGGGAGAGAATGATCCTGTCCGGGGCGGCATCGGGATTCGCGGCGGCGTTTGTCGCCCCAGAGGAGCCGTCCTTGGCCATGCTGCTGAGTCAGATTGAGAAGCTCCCCGCGGAGCAGAAGGAAATCGTCTTTCTGAAGGTGTTCGACGGCCTGACCTTCAAGGAGATCGGCTCGGCCTGCGGCATATCGGCTAATACGGCGGCCAGCCGCTACCGCTACGGGCTGGCCAAGCTTCGACAGGCCGTGGAGGGAAAACGATGATAGAGCATGACCCGGACGATATCGAAAGATCTTTGGGACAGCTCGTTCCCAAATCCGCGTCGCCCGGACTCCGAGAGCGGGTTCTGGATTCCGCTTTCGAGGCCCGCAAGTACGCCGCATTAACGCCGCGGATGCGGCTCGTGGCGGTCGTATGCTCCATTCTGATTGTAGCTGTCCTCGGAGCTGATTCCCTCCTCGGGAGACACGAGTCCGCCCAGATAGCGGCCCTGCTCGATGACCCGGGTGTTTTGGCGCAGGTCGAGGAAGATGTCCGTCTTCTATGGGCGGAGGTCGGCGGGGACCTGGGGGAGCTCGATAAATTCCGCAGGGAGGGAATCTTCCTCTCCCGCCTGGGGAGCCGGGGAGGGTCAGGCTGGGCTTATCTCGAAGCCCGAGATTGGCTGAAAGGAATGTTCGACCATGAAGATCCGGAAAATTATTATTAGGATTCTCTTCGTCCTCCTGGCCCTCGTGGCGGCTGTCCTTGTCGTGCGCGCCGTCCTCAACTTCACCGAGGGCAGGCGTCTGGCGCGCACGCTGGCCGAGCTCAAAGAAAAGGGAATTCCGATTTCGTCCAAGGACCTGGCCCCTCCGTGCCCCGATGAAGACAACGCCGCCCGCCTTTGGAAGGCGGCTGAGAACCTTCTGATTCTCGGGAAAGAGGACAAAGGGATACTCAGCCTGGCCTTCAATAATTTCGTCAACGGAAAACCCATGGATCCCGCTCACCGGAAAGGCCTGGGTGCGATGATCGCCAAGAATGAGTTGGCTCTTCGACTCGTGCGCGAAATGGGCGGCAAACCGTGCTTTCTTTATCGGGACCGGGCGGCCGCTATGGTCGAAACGATGATTCCCGACGCCGTCAAGATGATCTCGGCGACGCGTCTCCTTGGGTTCGAAGCTCTGCTGATGGCGGAGGGCGGGGACGTCCCCGGGGCAGTCGAGAAGCTCCGGGCGGCCCTGAAATCCTCGCCGAAGCTGGCTGGGGAAGGTCTCTTGATCACATATCTGCTTGCCAACGCGGAGACAAGAATGCTCCTCCGTTTCTTCGCCGGCGTCTGTGCCGGGCGCCCCCTCGACGAGGCGACCCTTGTTTCGCTCGTCGACGAGATCGATCCCTCAGGGTGGCGCTCGCGTCTTGTTCAATCGATATCGGGAGAGAGGGTTTCCAGCCTGGAGCAGGGTTCCGATCTGATCAAGGGAAAAGCCAGAGTGATGGTCTACGAAAAGAGAATTGATCGCTTTTTCTATTGGCTTATAAGGCCTGTCATAAAGTCGGAGGTTATTTGGCGAATCAAGCACTTGTACCGCTGGGAGCAGATAGCCGATGAACCGTATTTCAAACAGAGGGAATTCGTTGGGACGGATGCCGGGAATTCGGATGATGTGCCCTGGTATTTTAGAATCACTGGTTTTAGGGACGGTGGTGCTTACGGTACGGTTTTTCTGAAACGCGCCATGCTCGAAGCGAGTCTCTTGGCCGCCCGGACGGGCCTGGCCTGCCGGGTGTACAAGAGTCGGCACGGGGAATACCCGGAAAACCTCGAGGCGCTGGTTCCGGGACTATTGTCCGAAGTTCCCATCGACCCGTTCACGGGCAAACCGCTTGTCT
>MEXZ01000078.1:19975-20358 GCA_001773855.1 Candidatus Aminicenantes bacterium RBG_13_64_14 | reverse complement strand
GGAGGGGCAGGGCTTCATCGTCTACAGCCTGGGATCGAACTTAAAGGACGATGAGGGCCGGGGCACCTATGAGATCAAGTCCTTGGTGACGGAAAAGGACGACGATTGGACCTGGAAGGAATTACGGTAAAAGCCGGGTCAAGACGTCCCGCGAAAGGGCCCTGGCCGTCTTCATGCTCTACGAGATGGTCGGAGAATTCGGAATATACTAATAGACGCAGGCGCGGGCGGCCTCCGCGTAGAGGCGGAGGTTTTCGGGCGGCGTTTCGAAGAAGTGGTCGCAGCAGGATAGGATGTAGCCCCCCTCGTAACCGACCTTCTCGAACAGCTCGAAGACCTTGTTTCGGATAGTTTCCGGTGAGCCCTCGGTCAGGACGTTGAAC
>MEXZ01000078.1:6928-19959 GCA_001773855.1 Candidatus Aminicenantes bacterium RBG_13_64_14 | reverse complement strand
TGAGGGCCAGGCGGCGCCCGATCTTCGCCTTGAACTCCCACGGCTCCTGATTGCCGCCGATCGAGGTCGGGGCCAGGGTCTCCGAGGCGTCGCAGCCGTTAGCGACGATGTGCTCCTCGATGCCTTTCGTGCCGCCGCAGGTATGGTAGACGACCTTGAAGTTGAGCGAGTGGAGGGCGTCGTGCATCTTCCGGTCGTAGGGCAGGCAATATTCTTTGTGCAGGGCAGGGGAGATGAGAGTCGATGACGCGGCTCCTCCGCCCGTTTCGATGAGGTCGAAGCGGGCCCCTTTCATGGACTCGATGAAGCGCAGCTTTTTATCGAGGAGGATACGAAGCAGCTCGTGGACCCAATCGGGTTTGTCGAAGGTACGGAGGATGATGTCCTGGGTGTCGATGAGGCAGGCGGCGTGCTGCCAGCATCCGGCCTGGTCGCCCCAGACGAAGCCGCGCAGGATGCCCCGGTCGCCGACTGCGTCGTAGGCGCGCCTGACCGGGGCCGGGTCGAGCTTCGGGACGGGCATGTACTTCTCGATGAGGCGGATGTCGTCGTCGTGCTTGATCAGGTATTTGGTGATCCAGGTCGTCATCCGGTTGCCTTCGGTCCTGTAGGTCAGTTTGCCGCCAGGCGTAGTTATGGTATGAAGGCAGATCCGGCGGTCGGAGTCGGCGCTCAAAACTTCTGCTTCGTCCCGCCATTCGGGCGTCGAGAATTTGGTGAAGTCGGCGTCCGTCAGCCAGAATTGGCCCATGTCCTCGAAATACTGGATCGACGCGTCCAGGCCGAACTTCCCGAACGCCTCGAGGTCAGACAGCCCGCCCAGGAAAGTGTCGAGATGATACTTCTGCCACTGGTGGACGGTCACCGGCAGGCGGTCGGGCTTCTCCCGGGCGAGGGCGCGGAGCATCCGCTCTTTGGAGGTCACGGCCGGATTATAGAACGCCCTCATCGGCAGGTCAACGCGGGGGGGCGAACGGGTTGATTTTTCCGCTTCGTTCCGATAAAAGAGGGGACAAAGGAGGTCCCCATGCCGCTCACGAAATCCCTTCGCGCTCAGAGATCCATCCTCATCCTGATGATGGTCGCCGCCGTCCTCGGATACTTCGGTTGTTCCGGGAAGGCGCCGGAGCCGGTCGCGGCGGAAAAGCCCGCCGTCCCTCTTCTCCCCGAAGACAGCGTCCGCCTGTCCAACGATCCGGGCAAGACCGAGGTCTTCCGCGACGCCGGCCTCGGCCTGTTCATCCACTGGGGTCCGAACTCCCAGGTGGGGACGGAGATATCCTGGCCCTTGTACAACGCTTCGGAAGACTACATCAAGAAATATTACGCCCTGGCCGAATCCTTCAACCCGACGGCCTTCGATCCCGCCGAATGGGCCCGCCTGGCCAAGCTCGCCGGGATGGAATACGTCGTCTTCACGGCCAAGCACCACGACGGCTTTTGCATGTTCGACACGGAACTCAGCGACTTCAAGATCACCCGGACGCCCTACGGACGGGATATCGCGGGCATGGTCGCCGAAGCCTTCCGCAAGGAGGGATTCCTCGTCGGCTTCTATTACTCGCCGGGCGATTTCCGTTACCAGTGGGAGACCGGCAAGCGCACCGGCCACATCTACGAGCCGGACTTCGAAAGCCCGGCACTTTTCGGTCCGAAGCGGAAGAGCTTCGTCGATTACGAACGCGGCCACATCGAGGAGCTCCTGACCCGCTACGGCGACATCTTCATGCTTTGGTTCGACGGCAAGTGCGAGCCCCTCAAGAAGCATGCCTGGCGCGTCCGTCAGGACGTCTTCATCGGCCGCGGCGAGATCCCGACGCCGGAGCAGGAGATCCCGGGTCAGGCCGCCGACCACGCCTGGGAGAGCTGCCTGACCACGAGCTACCAGTGGTCTTTCCTCCCGGGCGCCGAAGTGCGGCCCTCGGCGGAGATCATCGAGAACCTCATCCACATCCGGGCCCGAGGCGGAAACATGCTCCTGAACATCGGGCCTCGGCCCGATGGACGGATCGCTCCGGGCGACGAGGACCTGCTCCGCGACCTGGGCCTGTGGATGATGCTCAACGGCGACGCTGTCCGGGGCGTCCGGCCGTGGGTCGTCACTAACGAGGGCGACGTCTGGTTCACCCACAAGCGAGCCGAGGGGATCGTCTACGCCCTGGCCGGGCTCGAGAAAAATACCCGGAGTCTTCTCCTCAAGTCCGTCGCGGCCTCGCCCGAAACCAAGGTCACGCTCCTCGGCCAGGAAGGGGACTGCCCCTGGGAGCAGACACCGGCCGGGCTGAAGATCACCGTCACCCGGAAGCAGACCATCCGCCTGGTCAAGGCTCACGCCGAACCGGGCGACAAGGCCGGGAGCTCCGATAAGCAGCGGTTGACGTGGGGTCCGAACTGGCCTATAGCGGTCAAGATCACCAAGGCCGTTCCCGCGGCGGACTTCGCGACACCCGCGGCCCGATAGCGGGCGTCCCTTGATTTCCGGCCGGGGCTACATGTTCCCAAACCTCGGATTGACCACGTTGCTGTAGATCGACCCGAAGCGATAGTTGAGGCCGAGCTCGAACCGGAGGTTGTAGCCCGTGGCCAGGCGCTTGAGCTCGAGCAGGATCTCCTCCGGCGAGTATTCCCGGCCGGGGAGCGAGAGCTGGTCGCGGATGCGGCTGTACTGTCCGCCGACGTTGAAAGAAAAGCCCTTGAACAGGTTGACGTAAACGCCAAGCTCGGCCCGGAAGTTGTTGTAGCTCAGGTCGTGGAGAAAGGTCGAGCCCTGGACGGAGCCTCCGATCGACCCCCAGGGCTCCTTGATCTCGAGGATGACTTGCAGGCTCTGGCTGAAGAGGTTTTCTTTTTCCTTGCTGTAGATCGTGACCTCGTAATAATCCCGCATGGTGAAGCTAAGGCGGTACTGGATGCGGAACTCCCGCCGCGTCGCCTCGGAGTAGGGGAAGATATCGTATTCGACGGCCGGCCCGACCGAGGTGTAGAGCCGGGCGTTGTCGTACGTCGAAGAATAGAGGCTCGCGCTGACCCCCCAGGACCAGTGGCCGTCGATGCTCTTAATGAATGACGTTGAGAGGCTTTTTCGCTTGCTGATGCTGAGGATTGGCTCTTCGTCGGGGATGTCGTAACGGCGGTGGTTATAATTGGTGTTGGCATAGAGCCGGAACTTGACCTTCTCGGTCGTTCTGTTGGCCGAGAGGTTGACCTGGTAGCTATATTTTTTGGACTGGGTTTCGAATTCGCCGTTCCCCCTGACCCCGAGGCCGAAAACCCAGTAGTGCCACGGGTCCGACTGGGGTGTCGGGCGGTAGTTCTTATTCTGGGCGTAGCTGACCGAGATGAATTCGGCGAGGGGGGTGTCGTAGACGTAGGGAATGAGCCCCTGCTTAAGTGAATTGACCAAACCCCGGCGGAATTGGTCTTCGGTGTCCGTCGGCTTCGAGTAGTACCTCAGCGTCGCGTCCTTCCCTTGGTGCCGTTTCAGGCCGATGAAGGAGAGCGTATATTCGTTGCCGCCGCTGCCGGTCTGCTGACGGGTGACGATGATCTGGACGTCGGCGCTCTGGCGGTCGAGGACGTAGTTGACGAAGGTGATTTCGGTCTTGATGTAGTCGAAATCGCAGGTCCGCCTCTCGCAGTCGAGGTAGACGTTGGGGGCGACGCTCCGCAGCTCGTCCTGGGGTCCGCCCTGACCCCTGTTGTTCTGGGCCGCCGCGAAGCAGGGAACGAGGAGGTCGAGCGCGAGCAAGCCCAGGATGATAAGCCCGCGGCGGATCGCGTAAGTTTTCATGATGAGCTCCCTTGCGCGGGAGCCTTCGTGCGGACGAAGACTTGGGACCAGGGGATGATGTTGACCTCCGAACCGCGGGCGTAGTTCTTGCCCCCGAGGAATCGTTTGTTAAACCAGGACTGGATGACATAGATCCGGACGATGGTCGAAGCGGGGACGTCCGCGGCGGGGACGACGGTCGAGGTCTCCCCGACGTGGTCCCGGCGAAAGAGCTCCTTCCCCGTCTTGAAGTCGTAAGCGAAGATATTGACCGGAGCGGCGAAGCGGCTGAATCGCCAGTGGATCGGCAGGTCCATCCCGGCTTCGAGAACGGCCGGCTGGGGGTCTGTGAGGACGAGCCAGGAGGGGAGGGGGAACTTCTCCCTTATGACGGGCCGGTTCTTGACGGCGATCTCGACTTCCACTTCCGACGGGAGGCTGTCCTTCCCGAGGATGATCCTCTTTTCGTAATGGTCGGTCTGGTATTCCAGATTTTCGGCAAGGGCCGAGACGCGGCCATCGGCCACGGCTTGCCCTTCCTGGGAGCCGCGGCGGAGCTCGACGTAGACCCGGATCTCAAAGAGGTCGATATCGTTGTTGTAGTCGTAGCGCGACAGGCTCACCGTCGGGTACACGGTCACGCGGACGAAGAGCGGTTCGGGCGGCTTCGGGGTATCCTGCGTCGGGGCCTCCTGTCCGGGGCACAAGCCGACGGCGGCCAGCAGGAGCAGGGCCGACAGTTTTGAGATTCTCGCGCTCATGGTCGCCTCCTTGATTAATCACACATTATACAGGAGACGTCGAGGGGGCGCGAGTCCCGCGGGGCCCGCCCGGCCCCACAGCGGCCGGGGCGGGCCGCCGCGGTCCACTTCCGCAGCGAAGGCTCGTCCCTTGACTTGTTTTTCGGTCCGGGCCGTGGCATACTGGAGTTGATGGGCGGGCGTTCCTAACGCCCGCTAAGAGGGAGGAATAAAGATGGGAAATACGAAAACTATCTGGGAAGGGGACATCGCGCCGGACTTCACCTTGAAGGACCATCACAACCGAGATTTTCGGCTCTCCGAATTCGCCGGCCGGCGCGTATTGCTGTCCTTTCATCCGTTGGCCTGGACCCCCGTCTGCGCCGACCAGATGAGAGGGCTTGAGAGCCAGAAGGCCGTTTTCGACGGACTCAAGACCGTCGCCGTCGGTGTCAGCGTCGATTCGTTCCCGACCAAGCACGCCTGGGCCAAGGAACTGGGGATCAAGGAGACGCGGCTGCTCTGCGATTTCTGGCCCCACGGCGCCGTGGCCCATGTCATGGGACTGTTCCGAGAAGGCGACGGCTTCTCCGAACGGGCCAACGTCCTCGTCGACGAAAGCGGCCGGATCGTCCTGATCAAGGTCTATGAGATCCCGCAGCTGCCCGACATCGGGGAGATCGTCGCCTTCCTGAAGAAGTGAGCGGGCGCAGAGACGGACGGTTTCGGCGGCCTTAATCTGAGGACGGCCTGGCCGTCGTCCTCAGATTAGGACCTCGCGGGGGATTTCCCGAAGGTTGAAGTTCGAGGCCATGCTCCGGCAGTAGGCGCCGGCGCACAGGACGGCGAGGACGTCGCCGCTTATAGGCAGGGGCATGGACCGTTCCCGTCCGAAAATATCCCCGGTTTCGCAGAGGTTCCCGGCGACCGTGATGCGGGCCTTGGCCTGTCCGTCGATCCGGGAGGCGTTGACGATCTCATGGTGGGCCTGGAGATAGATGGCCGGCCTCGGCACGGTGTTGAACGTCCCGCCGTCGACGCAGGCGAAGATTTTGCCGTAGCTCTCCTTGACGTATTCGACACCTAGCAGTAGCACCCCGGCGTCACCGACCATGTACTTTCCCGGCTCGATGGCCAGGGCCTTGACCGAAAGTCCCGCCCCGGCGACAGCGGCGGAGAGATAGGCGACATAATCCTCGAGGGGAAAAACGGAACGGTTTTTCAGATAGCGGGGACCGAAGCCGCCGCCGAAGTCCAGGAATTCCAGCGGGAAGCCGGCCTTCTCGACCTCCCGGGCCTTGCGGACCAGACGGTCCACGGCAGTCTGGACCATGCCGAAATCCTCCCGCACCCAGCCGGAGCCAAGGTGTTGGTGCAGGCCGACCGGGTGGAAGCCCAGCCTGCGGGCCCGGGCAAAAACCCCGATGACCTTTTTGTCTTCGACGCCAAACTTGACGGGCGTACCGTCCGACGACTTCTTGCCGGCGGTGATGATGCCGGCGTTGAAGCCGCGGCCGATGCCCGGGTTCCAGCGCACGAACACCCGGATCGACTTGGCCGGGAACTCGGCCCGCCTGACCTCGCTCATGAGGTCGAGCTGCTCGGCGGCGTCGATGTTGACGGCCAGTCCGTCGATGGCGAACACCCGCCGCAGGTCGGCCCGGCTGACGCTCGTCCCCGTGAACAGAATGCGCTCCGCCGGAAAACCGGCCTTGAGAGCTGTCTCGACCTCGCAGGGGGATACGGCGTCGATCCAGGCGCCCCGCCGCTGGAGGAGCCGGAGAATGCCCCGATGCGGGTTGGCTTTCATGGCGAAACAGATGTGGGCGGGGAGCGGGGAATGGCGGGCCAAGACGTCGTCGAGCCGCGCGTACCTCTCGAGGATGCGCTCCTTGCCGTAGACGTAGAGCGGCGTGCCGTAGCGCCCGGCCAGGGACTCGGCGCTCTGCCCGGCGATCCAAAGCATATTGTCTTTAACCGCGAGGAATTCCGTTTCCCACCAGTTCATGTTTCGTCTCCCGCGCCGATTCTCCCCGCCCGGCTTCCGTCCGCGGGAAAGAGTTCCCGCTGGCCGGCCTGGATCCTCCGGGCGATCTCGCGCAAAACGGGGTACTTTTCGAGGAGAAGGTCGGGGATGTCCACCTTGTCACCGGTGATCATGTTCCGGATCTGGAGGGCGTTGGCCATGGCCTGCCCCCGGTAATGGTTGTTGGTGATGACATAGACCTTGCCGCTTTTCTTGCCGAGCTCCTTGATGCGCTCGATCCAGTCCCCGAGCTCATCCTTGGCGTAGAGATAATCGTAGCGGGCGTCGCGGCCGGCGCCTTCCCGGAACCAGTTCTCATGATTCCGGCCGTGGAAGCGGACGTAGGCGAACTCGGGGCTGGTGCTCACGGCCGAGGGTTTGATCGAGTTCTTGAAGACGGGCTGGTCGATGTTACAGAAGGCAGCTCCGTTCTCGCGGAGCAGCTCGTAGAAGCCGGGCCCCTCCCAGCTGCCGTGACGGACCTCGACGGCCAGAGGGTATCCGGCGAAAAAGCCGAAGAGCCGGAGGAGGTAGTCGGTGTTCGCGGGGGTGTTGGCGTAGGACCAAGGAAACTGAATGAGGAGGGCGGCCAGCCGGCCCTGCAGCCGAATGAGGTCGGCTGCAGTCTTGAATTCGTCGACGTCTTTTTGAGTGAAGCCCGTTCGCTCGTGGGTGAAGACCTGGTGGAGCTTCAGCGAGAAAAGAAAATCGGGACGGTCGTCGATTTTCTTGAGCCAGGAGCGGGCCAGGACGGCACTCGCCGGACGGTAGAAGGTGTTGTTGACCTCGACGATATCGATGTAATCGGCGAGGTAGGGGAGGGCGTGGAAACCACGGGCCTTCGGGACCGGATAGACGATGCCGTCCCAGTCCTCGTAGCTCCAGCCCGCCGTCCCGACGTAATACTTGGCCATGCGGACTCTATTGTACCCTCGCCAGAGGCATTTCTCAATTCGCCGCGTCGCCATGGCCCCCCTCTCTGCCCGGGTGGCGTTAGAGGAGAGAGGGCAGAAAGCCGTTTATTTAGGAAATATCTGGAACGAGTCTTGAATCTAGCTCCCTTCGACGACACCCCTCGGCCCCTTTTTCGCGGCCTTCTCTGGAAACCGCATTTAGGCTTGTGCTATGTTAAGAAGTAGAGGACGAGGATGATCAATCAGGCGGTGAATTTTCCCGACAAAGTGCGAGAGGCGTATGGACGGATCGCGTCCGATATCCGGTGGACGCCGCTCGAGTATTCCGAGCCGCTGAGCCGGGTGACGGGCGCCCGGGTTTACGTCAAGTGGGAGTGCGATCAGATCACGGGCTCGTTCAAGCTGCGGGGCGCGCTCAACAAGCTCCGATCGCTCTCCGACGCGGACAGGGATCGGGGCGTCGTCTCGGCCTCGACGGGAAACCACGGCCTGGCCATCAGCCATGCCTCGAAACTCGAGGGCATCGGGCTCAAGCTCTTCCTTCCGGTCACGGCGGCCGAGGTCAAGAGAAAAAGGATCGAGGCCTTGGGGGTCGACGTCGAGGTTCGGGGAGCGAGCTGCGACAAGGCCGAATCAATCGCCCGGGAATTCGCCGGACAGACGGGACGGGTCTTCGTTTCACCCTATAACGACTGGGACATTGTTTTCGGCGCCGGAACGGTCGGGCTCGAGCTCAACGACGACCTGTCCCGTTTCGAAGACGTCCTCGTTCCCGTCGGGGGCGGCGGGCTCATCGCCGGGATAGCCGGTTTTCTCAAATCGGCCCGGCCGGAAACGCGCATCATCGGGGTCGAGCCCGAGACATCGGCCTTCATGGCCGCGTCCATCGCGGCGGGCCGTCTCGTCGAGATCGACGAGAAGGAAACGATCGCCGACGCGGTCGCCGGTGGGATCGAACCCGGCGCGATCACCTTCCCGCTCTGCCGGGATCTCATTGATTTCATCGAGGAGGTTCCTGAACCCCTGATCTCCCGGGCCATGGCCCTCGTCCACGAACACCACGGCAGGATGGTCGAGGGGGCCGGGGCGTTGCCCTTCGCCGCCCTGCTCTATTCGCCGGCGAAATGGCGGGATAGAACGGTCGTCGCGGTCGTCAGCGGCGGCAACGTCTCTCCCGAGCGCTTCCGGGCGATCGCCGGCCCGGCTTGACGCTCGGGGCCTCTTGCATACGAGCTCGGATTTGGACTAAGATGAGGGCGACCGGCCATGAAAAAAACGGCGCTCTCCGTCGGCCTGCTGGCAGCCCTCCTCTTTTTCCCCTCCTGCCGTAGAAAAGAGGATTCCCCCGCCGCCGCCGCGCCCAAGCCTTATGCCATCGGCATCTTCCAATCGGTGGATTCGCCGACGGCCAATGAGGTCCGCCGGGGCATCCTCCAGGCCTTCGCCGACGCGGGCCTGCGCGACGGGAAGGAGATCGTCGTCACCATCCGTATCGCCAATAACGACATCTCCGAGGTCCAGAGGATCGCCCAGCAGCTCGTCGCCGAGCGGGTGGACATGATCATCCCCATGTCGACGCAGGCCCTCCAGGCGGCCATCCTCGCCGGCCGGACGACGCCGATCGTCTTCAGCGCGGTCGCCGTGCCCTACCTCGTCGGGGCGGGCAGGTCGGCCGACGACCACCTCGGAAATGTCACGGGGGTGGCCTCCACGGGGCCCATCCGGCAGACGATGGCCCTCATCCGCGAGGTCCTCCCGAAGGCGAGGCGCGTTGGGTCGCTCTGGACGCCTTCCGAGATCAACTCGGAATACTACCTGGACCTGGCCCGGGAGAGCGCCGCGGAACTCGGTTTCGAGATGATCGCCGTCCCCGTGACCAGCCCTCACGAGATCCACGGCCTGGTCCAGGGCCTGCTCAACGAGAAAGTCGATGTCCTTTTCCCGATGTCCGACAACACGATCAACAGCGCGTTCGACGTCATCGGCCGGGCGGCCGAGGAGAATGGATTGCCCCTCTTCGGCAGTTTCCTCCGCTCCGTCGAGTTCGGCGCCTGCGCGGCGCTGGGGTTCGATTTTTACGACATGGGTTACAAGACGGGCCGGATCGCGGTCCGGGTGAAGAACGGCGAGAGCCCCGCCCGGATCCCCATCCAGTCCATGGACGAGATCAGGCTCTACATCAATACGGAGACCGCAGGAAAACAGGGAGTCAACTTTTCGAAGGGCCTTCTCGACCGCGTGAACAAGGCTGTCAGCATCGCCTTAGACCCCTCGACGGCCCCCGGTTCGGTCCTCGACTGAGGTCGAAGGTCCACCGGCCTCCCGCAGCCGGGACGGCCTCGCGGATGGCCTTTCCGACGAGGGCGATCCCCAGTCCGCAGGCTTCTTTGAGCGTGCGCCCTTCAGCCAGGTGGCCGAGGATCGCGGAAGACAGGAAACATCCTGTCCCGTGGACATCCTTGACCGACCGTCCATGTTCGAAGTCCGTGAAATCCCGGCCGTCGTAGAGGACGTCAACCGCCTTTCCCTGGAGATGGCCGCCCTTGAGGAGGCACGGGATGCGGCCTGCCCGGGTGATCTCGGCCGCCGCTTTCCGCATCGTCGGGACCGATCGGACCGGGCCGCCCACGAGGATCTCCGCCTCGTCCAAGTTGGGCGTGATGAGGTCAGCTTTTCCTCCAAGGACGTCCAGATAGCGTGGCCAAGCCTTCTTTTCAAGAAGGACGGCGCCCGAACTCGATCGGAAGACCGGGTCGACGACCCGGGGGATCCGCGCCTTGCGGGCCAGGATCCGGGCGACGGCGTCCAGATTCCCGGCCGTGCCGATCATGCCGACCTTGATCCCGGCGATGACGGCCGTTTCCAATAACCGGCCGAATTGATCCGCGACGGCCCGGGCCGCGAGGGGAAAGACGCGGTCAACCCGTTCCGGGTTCTGGGCGGTGACGGCCGTCAGCACGCCGAAGCCCCGATAACCGAGGCGCTCGAAGACCCCGATGTCGAGAAGGACGCCCGCCCCCGCCGAGGGGTCGTAGCCGGCGATGGAGACCAGATTCTTCGTCATTTCCCTTATCGCCCCAATGGGGCGATGCGATTCTACCATGAATCGTGGACGGACCGGAGCTAGTTCGGGGATTGACTTTTTTTAGACTGGTAGGGTATTAGATGGTGCTCGATTGGAAGAAAAGGCTCCAGGTCCGCGGCGGCCTGGAATACCTGATCGGCCAAAAGCGGACGGTCACGGAAGGCATGATGCCCGGGGTCTACGAGATGAAGATCTGGGTCCCGATGTTCGCCCTCGGCTACGGTTGGTGATCCCCGCGGAACCGGCGCCCGTTTCGTTGACAGTCCCCGGCCCCTGTGGTATATCCGAAACCGCCCCGACCCGGAGCGCGCGTCCATGAACACCAAGGCACTCGAAATTCTCTCCCTTGCCGGTCGTGCCGCCGTCGTCTCCGGGGCGGCCTCGGGCATCGGCCGGGAGACCTCCCGGCGACTGGCTGAATTCGGCTGCGCGGTGGCTCTCCTCGACGTCGACGAGGTGAGGGGACGTCAGGCCGCGGACGAGATCCAAGCGACCGGCGGCCGGGCCCTGTTCGTCCGCTGCGATGTCCGTTCGGAGACCGACTGCAGGCTCGCCGTGGAGAAAACCGTGGCCGCGTTCGGACGCGTCGATATCCTTTTCAACAGTGCCGGCCTGGTCATCCGCAAGAACACCGTGGACTGCAGCGAGAGCGAATGGGACCGGGCGGTCGACGTCATGCTCAAGGGCACGTTCCTCTTATCGCGCCAGGTCATCCCCCTTATGGCCCGCGCCGGCGGCGGAAGCATCATCAACATGGGCTCCGGCTGGGCCCTCAAGGGCGGTCCCGACGCCGTCTCCTATTGCGCGGCCAAGGGAGGCATCCTCAACATGACCCGGGCCATGGCCATCGACCACGGCCCGCAGGGGATCCGGGTCAATTGCGTCTGTCCCGGCGACGTCGACACGCCCCTGCTCCGGAGCGAGTGCGCCCAGCTCGGCCGGGATGAAGCGGAGTTCATGACCGAGGCAGCCCGCCGGCCCCTGGCCCGGGTCGGGACGCCCGGGGACGTGGCCAACGCGGTCCTCTTCTTCGCCGGCGACCTTTCGAAATGGGTGACCGGCGCCTTCCTCGTCGTCGACGGCGGCGGGATCGCCTGAAGCGTCCCTTTGAACGTCGTTTTTCCGGAGGTGTGCATGAGTAACGAAAAACCCTTCGTCCACCCCTACATCCCGAATTCCGTCCCCGAGGTCAAGGCGCGGATGCTCCGCGAGATCGGCGTGTCGAGCATCGACGAGCTCTACGCCGACATCCCGGAGCGCCTCCGTTTCAAGGGCCGGATGAACCTCCCCGAACCCTTGGCCGCGGAGGGGGCCCTGAAGCGGCACGTCGAAGCGGTCCTCTCCAGGAACCGCTCCGCCGCGGAATGCCTGTGTTTCCTGGGCGGGGGCTGCTGGCCCCATGACGTCCCGGCGGTCTGCGACGAGATCAACCGCCGGTCCGAGTTTCTCACGGCTTACGGCGGAGAGCCCTACGAGGATCACGGCCGGTTCCAGGCCCTTTTCGAATACGAGAGCATGATGGCCGAACTCCTGGACATGGATGTTGTCAACGTGCCCACCTTCGACTGGTGCCAGGCGGCGAGCACCTCGGTCCGGATGGCTGGCCGGATCACGAAAAGGGACGAGGTCCTGGTCGCCGGGACGACCGGGCCCGACCGCCTACTGACCATGAAAAATTACAGCCGGGGTGTGATGACGGTCAGGACGGTCGCGCACGATCCGGAGACGGGCCGGATGGACCTCGACGACCTGGCGGCCAAGTTCACGGATCGGACGGCGGCCGTCTACTTCGAGAATCCCTCCTATCTCGGCTTTCTCGAGACCGCGGGGCGGCGGATCGCCGAGCTGGCCCACGGCCGCGGCGGGCTCTGCGTCGTCGGCGCCGACCCCAGTTCCCTGGGAGTCCTCGAGCCCCCGTCCCGCTACGGGGCCGACATCGTCTGCGGCGACATCCAGCCCCTCGGGATGCACATGAACTATGGCGGCGGCCAGGCCGGGTTCATCGCCACGCGGGACGAGGAAAAATTCGTCATGGAATACCCGTCCCGCCTCTTCGGCATCGCCCGGACGTCCATCCCGGGCGAATACGGCTTCGGCGACGTCGCCTACGACCGAACGTCCTTCGGAGTCCGGGAGAAAGGGAAAGAGTTCGTCGGCACGGCCGCCGCCCTCTGGGGCATCACGGCCGGCGTCTACCTCGCCCTCATGGGTCCCCACGGGATGGCCGACCTCGGTCAAGTCATCCTCCAGAGATCCCAGTACGCCATGAAGAGGATCGCCGCCTTGCCCGGCGTCAAGGCGCCCCGCTTCCGGGGGCCCCATTTCAAGGAGTTTGTCGTGGACTTCTCGGGGACCGGGAAAACGGTCGCGGCCGTCAACCGGGCCCTCCGCGAGCGGGGCATCTTCGGCGGCCGGGATTTGTCGATCGACTTCCCCGGGCTGGCCGGCTGCGCCCTGTACTGTGTCACGGAGATCCACGCGGCCGGGGACATCGACA
>MEXZ01000078.1:0-6894 GCA_001773855.1 Candidatus Aminicenantes bacterium RBG_13_64_14 | reverse complement strand
GATCTCCCAGATGCGCGTTCTCAAACACTACCTGCGGCTTTCCCAGGAAACCCTTGGGGCCGACCTCAACGTCGACATCGGGCAAGGGACGTGCACCGTCAAGTACAGCCCGAAGGTCAACGACGTCCTGGCCGCCTCTTCCAAGGCCGCCG
Source organism: Candidatus Aminicenantes bacterium RBG_13_64_14 (assembly GCA_001773855.1). GTDB lineage: Bacteria > Acidobacteriota > Aminicenantia > Aminicenantales > Saccharicenantaceae > RBG-16-66-30. The sequence continues at coordinate 6,742 of MEXZ01000078.1, read as the reverse complement.
AACTCCATCCGCTCCAGGACGATAGCACCGTCCAAGGCGCCCTGGAGATCTTCCATGGCCTCGACCTCTTCCTCCGCGAAGTCTCCGGGCTCGACCGCTTTTCGTTCCAGCCGGCTTCGGGCTCGGCGGCCATCCTGGCCATGGTCTCGATCATCCAGGCCTGGCACGAATCGCGCGGGGAAGGGGGAACGCGCGACGAGATCATCACGACCATTTTCTCCCATCCTTCAGACGCCGCGGCGGCGGCGGTCAAGGGCTACAAGGTCATCACCATCCACCAGACCGAAGACGGCCTGCCCGACCTCGATGCTCTTAATAAGGCCGTCTCCGGCAGGACGGCCGGCGTCCTGATCACGAACCCCGAGGACACCGGTATCTTCAACCCGAAGATCGACGAGATCACGGCCGTCGTCCGCCGGGCCGGAGGGTTATGCGGCTACGACCAGGCCAATGCCAACGGCATCTTGGGCGTCACTCGGGCCCGCGAAGCCGGCTTCGACATGTGCTTCTTCAACCTCCATAAGACCTTCGGGACGCCCCACGGCTGCGGCGGTCCGGCTTGCGGCGCACTCGGCGTCACCGCCCGGCTGGCCGATTTTCTACCGGTCCCGGTCGTGGACCGCGCCGCCGACGGGCGGTATTTCCTCCGTTACGACCTGGCCCGGACGATCGGCAAGATCCGCAGTTTTCACGGGGTATTCCCGGCGGTCCTCAAGGCCTACGCCTGGGTCATGAGTCTCGGCGAAAAAGGCCTGCGTGAAGTGGCGAACGTGGCCGTGCTCAACAACAATTACATTCTCTCCAAGGTCAAGAAAATACGGGGGGCGAGCGTTCCTTTCGCGCCGGGACGGCACCGGATCGAGCAGGTCCGCTACAGCTGGGAGAAGCTCCACGCGGACACGGGCGTCACGACCGAGGACGTCAGCCTCCGAATGGCCGATTTCGGATTCCATCTCTGGTCGAGCCATCATCCGTTCATCGTCCCCGAGCCGTTCACCATCGAGCCGACGGAGTCCTACTCCAAGGCCGAGATCGACGAGTACCTGGCCGCCCTGGAGAGGATCGCCGAGGAGGCCTATACCGACCCGGCCACGGTCAAGGGAGCGCCCTACAACAGCGTCGTCCATCGCATCGATCCGGGCTGGTTCTACGACCCGGCCCAATGGGCGATCACCTGGCGTGCCTACCTGAAAAAGCACGGCCACGAAAAGATCCGCTAGGGGGAGAAATGGGGTCGGGCCTGGTCAGAGTGCGCGTCTTCGCCGGCGGCCGCGTCCAGGGCGTCGCCTACCGTTTCTTCGCGGAGAAATACGCCGGCCGGATGGGGATCACCGGTTGGGCCCGCAACCTCCCGGACGGCCGGGTCGAGGTCCTGGCCGAGGGGTCAGGGGAGAACATCGAAGCTTTCCTGGAGCGCCTCCGGGAGGGCCCGCGCCTGGCCCTGGTGGACAGTTTTATCGTTCGGCGTGAGGCTTCGACGGGCGAGTTCCGCGATTTCCAGGTCGTCTTCCTTACGGATTAGGCCGCCGCCGCGGTCAGCTTGGCTTGGATCTCCGGCGGCACTCCTCGGAGCAGAAGTAGCACTCGACGCCGCCGCGGACCTCAGTCAGGGCTTCCTCGCGGGCGATGTAGGTGTTGCAGATCTCGTCCTTGACCATCTCTCCTCGAACCTGGCGTGGGGCCGGCCGCGGCCGCCGTCCGGCGCGCTTCAGACCCAGATAGATCCGGATGAACAGGAAGGCGACGTAGGCGAGGAAGAGGAAGAGGACGAAACGGAAAAAACTCATCACCACTCGACCAGCATCGAGGCCCAGGTCAGGCCGCCGCCGAAGCTCAGGAGCATGACCAGGTCGCCCTGCTTCACCCTGCCTTCTTCGATCGCCTCGCGCAGCGCCATAAGGACCGAAGCCGAGGAGCAATTGCCGCGGCGGTCGACGTTGACGTAGAACTTCTCGACGGGGATCCCCAGCTTTTTCGCCGGGAACTCGAAGATCCGGGCGTTGGCCTGATGGCAGATGAAGAGGTCCACCTCGTTCAACGCGACGTCCCGAGTTTTGCCCGGGATCCGGTTGGCCTTGTCGATCGTCCTCGTGACCAGCTCGGGGATGATCTTCAGGACGAATTTTTGGATGTCATGCCCGCGGATGGCGATGTTCGGATGGACCGGGGTTTCGTGATAGCGCATGTCCTTGCCGGCGCTGTACGCGGTCTCGATGCCCCAGGAGTCCGTGCCTATCTCGGAACAGATGATGCCCGACGGTCCTTCGGCCCTCTTCAACACGACGGCGGCCGCGGCGTCTCCCCAGAGGTCGGCGTTGGTGTCGGAAAAATCGAGGAGCCGGCTGAGGACCTCGGAGCCCATGGCCAGGCCGTACTCGGCCTCGGTCTCTTCGAAGAGGAGGTGCTTGCGGACGAGGTCGATCGCGTAAAGGCTGCTCGTGCACGCGGCCAGGAGGTCGAAGGCAGGAATGCGTAGGATCGTCTTGGCATCCTTGGCTTCCCATTCCCCGGTCGCGGTCCTTTTCTGGACGGCCTTGTTCAGGACTATGCAGGCGGTCGAGGGGAAGAGGGCTTCGGGCGTCGAGCTCCCGACCGCCAGGATGCCAATATCCTGCCACCCGATCCCGGCTTCGGCCAGGGCCTTTTCGGCGGCGAAGAGGGCCATGTCCGATGTGTTCACGTCATTCGTGACCCAGCGGCGCTCGCGGATGCCGACGAGGTCGACGATCCTCTGAGGCGTCAGTTCCTCCGGTAGCCAAGGCCGGTCGGAACCGGGCTTGATCGCCTTGTTGGCCAGAAGGATCCGGACGATTTCGTCGTTGGTCACGATCCTGCCGGGGACATCCTCCCCGGGCAAGCATTTTCCGGTGCCCGCAATCATCACTCGCATGCGCGCCGCATCTCCTCGCTGGATACGTTCTACTGCGCCAACCCCGATTTGCAAATCTTCGCAAATCGGTGTGAAAAGCGCCGCTCAGTATCGACCCAGAGCATACCCCGGGCTTCAGACCGGGGAGTCGACTGGGTTGATTTTCTCATTTTATATCGAAGGCCAAGGCCATATGACAACCCTACTATTATTATAATGGAGCGAGGGATTGTCAAATGGCGGGCGGAGCTTCCCCGGGGCCCCGCGTTTGACCCGGCCGTCCCTTTCTGCTAAATAGGGGGAACACCATGAGCGACAAGCCGCTGAGAGGGATACGGGTGCTCGACCTGTCCCGGCTCCTGCCCGGGCCGTTCTGCACGCTCCTGCTGGCCGACCTCGGGGCCGAGGTCGTCAAGGTCGAGGACGTCGAGGGCGGCGATTATATCCGGGCCATGGGCCCGACGATCGGCGGCCAGAGCGCTTATTTCCTGGCCTTGAACGCGGGGAAGAAAAGCGTCGCCTTGAACCTCAAGTCCCCGGCCGGCCTTGGCATTTTCATGAGAATGGCGGCCCGGGCCGATGTCGTCGTCGAGGGATTCCGCCCCGGCACGGCGGACCGTCTGGGCATCGGCTACCAAGCCATGAAAACGGCCAATCCCGGCATCGTCTATTGTTCCATCTCCGGCTACGGACAGGACGGCCCGGAACGGGACCGTGCCGGGCATGACCTGAACTACATCGCCCGGGCCGGTATTCTCGGGCTCTGCGGCCGGCCCGGCGGAGCCCCGGCCATCCCTCCCGTCCAGATCGCGGACCTGAGCTCGGGGATGTTCGCAGCATTGGGTATCACGGCCGCCCTTCGGGAGAGCGAGCGAACGGGAGAAGGGCGTTATTTAGATATCGGAATGATGGACAGCGCGCTGGCCTGGATGGTCATGACTGTCGCCGAGTATGCCGCCGGAGAGCGGGGCGGCCGGGGGCGCCTGCCGCTGACCGGCAAGCATCCCTGCTACAACGTCTATCGGACCAAGGACGGCCATGACATTTGCCTGGCCGCGCTGGAGAGCAAGTTCTGGGAGGCTTTCTGCCGGACCATGGGGAGGGAAGACCTGCTCCCTCTGCAGTTTTCCGAACGGCCTGAGGATTTCGCCGCCGTCGAAGCTATCTTCGCCGGACGGACGCGGGACGAATGGGCCCAACTCCTGAAGGGCACGGATTTCTGCTGCGAGGTCGTCCCCACCCTGAGTGAGGTTTTGATATCTCCCCAGGCGAAACACCGCGGCTTGGTCAGGGACATCCGGTCCGGTGACCAGGCCAACATCCTCCTTGGCCATCCCCTCCGGGAATCCGGGGCCTACGAACCGGCGGCCTGCCCCGGGCACGGCGAGCACACCGCCGAGGTGCTGAGCGAACTCGGCGTCACCGACCGGGAACTGGCAGAGCTCGAAGCGGCCGGCATCGTCCGCGGCCGCTCCCGCTGAGGGGGGGAACGCGTGGACGCGTTCTGGACGGAAGCGCAGATAACTTTCCGTAGAATAGACAACTTCCCCGGAGACGAATTCTCATCCGAATACGAAAGGAACCAAGCATGAAGCTCGAGACATTGTACAGAAAGGCCGTCGCCGCCGGCATGGCCAACGACCCGAGGGGCCCCGAAGAGCTCCGCAGGATCCTGGACGACGAACGGACGAAGTCCAAGAAGCTCAAGGAGGACGAGCGCGACGGCTGGGAGGAGGACCGTCTGTTCAACCCGTACGCCGACACGCGGATCCTCTCCGGCGACCCGACGACCGATGTCAAGAAAGTCATCGTCGGGATCGACATGGAAGTGGGCGAGGTCCTGCTCGCCCACACCTTGAACAGGGACCGCGCCGAGAAGATCGACCTCGTCATCGCCCATCATCCCCAGGGCATCGCCCTGGCCCAACTCCCCGAGGTCATGCGCCTGCAGTCGGACATGCTGGCCGCCTTCGGCGTCAACATCTCCGTCGCCGAACAGCTCATGGACAAGCGGATCGGCGAAGTGGAACGCCGCGTCCTCCCGGTGAACCACAACCGGGTCGTCGACGCGGCCCGTCTCCTCGGCCTCCCGATGATGTGCGTCCATACACCCGCCGACAACTGTGTCAACACCTGCCTCACCGCGCTGTTCGAAAAAGAGAGACCGGCGCGGCTCAAGGACGTCGTCGACGCGCTGAAGAGGATCCCGGAATACGGGAAGGCCGTCCGGCGGATGGCCGGGCCGAAGATCGTCAGCGGTTCGGAGAATGCCCGGTGCGGGAAGATCCTCGTCGAGATGACTGGGGGGACCGAGGGCGCCAAGACGATCTACGAGCAGTACGCCGTCTCGGGCGTGAGCACGGTCGTCGGGATGCACATCAGCGAGGAAGCTCTCGAGAACGCCAAGAAAGCCCACCTGAACGTCATCATCGCCGGCCACGTCTCGAGCGATACGCTGGGACTCAACCTGCTTTTCGATGAGCTGGAGAAAGATGGACCTCTGAGCTACGTCAATGCCTCGGGGTTCGAAAGGATCCGGGCGTCGGAGCGTTAAGCCGGGGCCTCAAAGTCCCTGATAGTGACCTTGGGTGCCCATGGTCAAGATCCAGCCGGCGAAGGCCCGGGCGTCCTCGAGGTCGCTCGCGTCGGGATGGGTGGCCGCCGAGGCCGCCATGTCGGCCCAGGCCTCGTGCTCGGGCGATTGCTTCAGGATCTCGAGGGCCTTCATCGACACCTTCCCCCGGCAAGAGAACGTCCCGACGAGCTTGGCCTTGGCGACGAGGACGGAGGCGTACTCGAGGGCTTCCCGGGAGAGCTGGCTCCCCGTTACCGAGCCGTGGGTGGAGAAGAGGGCGACCTTTTTTCCCTCGGGGATCGTCTTCAGGAAAATCTCCGCCGGATAGGGCACGCTGTGGGTCTGGACTGGAAAGCCCGCGAAGACGAGCTGGTAGGGCGCAAAGTCGCCCGCCTCGGCCATGGGCAGGAGCGTCTTGTCGCCCGGCAGGGCTTCGAAGATGGCTTCGGCGACGAGCTTCGTGTTGCCCGTCCGGGTGAAGTAGGTGACGAGGATCTTGGCCATCGCGGATTTCCTTTCGACGTCCGGCGCTGCCGCTATTTTCGCAGAAACCGGGAAAAAACGCTACAGCGGCCGGGGCCCCGGGCTTTTCGGGGGTCCACTTCCGCAGTACTCGCCCGTGGACATAAGCCACGGGCGAGTGGCGAGCCAAAGGCTCGTCCCTTGATTCATTCGCCGGCCGGGAGATCGATCAGGACCGTCGTCCCCTTGCCCGGCTCGCTCGAGACCCGGATGGTTCCTCCGTGCTCCTCGACGATCTTCTTGGCGATGGGCAGGCCGAGCCCGGTGCCGGCGTCCTTGGTCGAGAAGTAGAAGTCGAAGATCCGGTCGACCGTTTCCTTGCTCATGCCCGGCCCGCTGTCGCGGACGGAGATCGTGAAGACCGGCCCCTTGCGCCCGATCGAAAGGGTGACTTCCCCCTGCTGGCTGATGGCCTCGACGGCGTTGGCGACGATGTTGCGGAACGCCGCCTTGAGCTTGGCCCCGTCGCCGCTCGCCCGGAAGTCCGACCCCTCGGAGATGAATTTGAAGCGGATGCGCTCGGCCAGGAGCCGGCTGTAGGGCTGGAGCGTCTCCTCGAGGAGGAGGCGCAGGTCGACGGGCTCTTTCAGGACCGACGTGTCCCGGGCGATCTCCATGAAATCCTGGGCGATCCGGCGCAGGTTCTCGACCTCGCTGATGATGTAGGACATGGATTCCTTAAGGGTCTTGTCCAGGTCGTCCCGCTTGTCTTCGTAAACCTTGAGGACGTGCTCGGCCGACAGCTGGATGGGCGTCAGCGGGTTCTTGATCTCGTG
>MEXZ01000077.1:2797-7472 GCA_001773855.1 Candidatus Aminicenantes bacterium RBG_13_64_14 | reverse complement strand
TGGTGATGGTGCCGTCGTACTTGTGCCGCATATAATACGGGGAGACGTAATCATAATCTTCCTCGAGGACGGGCTTGATCAGCAGTTCGATCCATTCCGGGGTGATGCTCCTCAGGTCGGAGTCCACCACGGCGCAGGCCTTGACCTTGAGCTCTCGGGCGATCTCGAAAATCGTCCGGAAGGCGCTCCCCTTCCCGGGAATGCCGTGGTAGGGGGTGACGAGTTTGTGGAAGCCGCCGTTTCTGTGATCGAGCAGGACGGAGTCGAAATCGACGTTCGCCTGCCGCACGACCTCCATCGTCCCGTCGGACGACCCGCCGTCGGAGTTGACGAGTAGGGACCTGCGGTTGGGGAAATATTTGGACAGCCCCGCCTCGACGGCCCGGACGACGTGGTCGATCGTCTTCGCGCTGTTGAAGCTCGGAATGCCGACGAGGATATCGACCTCTTTGAGGTCGGCGATCTTGGCCCGGACGCTTTCCGCCAGTTCTATCTTTTTGCTCAACATTCTCCCTGAATAAAATCAGCTGCTTTTATTATAGGCGAGCCGGGACGGGTAATCAACCCATTCGACAGCGGCCGGGGCCCCGGTCCTGGCCGTGACGGGACCGGGAGTATAGGCCACGGGCGAGTGCGGAACCGGGAAAGGAGAGGCGGCACGAGAAAGGCCAGGAAAAGGAGGAGAAGAAGAGGGAGAAATTCAAGGCGCGGATCCATTGGGGTCCTGCACTATAGATAGACGATGAATCATCTGTTTGTCAAAGAAGCCCCGCTTACCTGAATTGATGAGCAGCGACAAAATCGTTTGACAGTCCTTTTCCCGCTTTGCTAATCTAGAGAGGCCATCATGGTTATTTTAGAAAGAATTTTTTATCACAATACTCTCGGGAAATGGCTGATCGCGCTCATTGTGGCCGCAGCCGTATGGCTAGTTCTCATGATCCTCAGGAGGGTCGTTTATCGCAAAGTCCTGGCCGCTTCCCGGAAAACGGCCTCCCCGCTGGATAGCACCGTCGCCCTCCTCATACGGAAAATCAAGACATGGTTTTCCCTCGCCGTCGCCGTTTACGCCGGATCGCTCGTTCTGACCTTGCCACGCCACCTGACGGTCGCCCTCGGCAAACTGGCCCTCCTTGCCCTGCTCCTGCAGGGGGCGGTCTGGGGGTCGGAGATCATCACGTTCTGGGTCACACAGTCCAGAAAGAAAAGAGGGGAAGGGGAGGCAGCGGACGCCGCCGTGCTGGGTCTCTTGAATTTCGCCGTCCGGGCCGTGCTCTGGACCGGCGTGCTTCTTTTGGCCCTGGACAACCTGGGCGTTCATGTCACGACCTTGATCACAGGCATCGGCATCGGCGGCGTGGCGATCGCCCTGGCCATCCAGAATATCCTGGGGGACCTCTTCGCCTCTCTGTCGATCATCCTGGATAAGCCGTTTATGATCGGGGACTTCATCATCGTCGACGACTTCCTCGGGACCGTCGAGCACATCGGGCTGAAGACGACGCGGCTCCGCAGCCTGTCAGGAGAACAGCTCGTCTTTGCCAACAGCGACCTTTTGAAAAGCCGGATCCGGAACTACAAGCGCATGGCTGAACGCCGGATCGTCTTTTCCATCGGTGTCGTCTACCAGACGGCCCCTGAAAAGCTCGCCGGGATCACCGGTTTCATCAGGGACATCATCGAGGGCCAGCCACAGGCGAGGTTCGACCGGGCTCATTTCAAGGGATTCGGGAGCTCTTCGCTGGATTTTGAAATCGTCTATTGGGTCACGAGTCCCGACTACAATCTCTACATGGACATCCAGCAGGCGATCAACCTGGCTCTCTTCCGGCGGCTTCAGTCAGAGGGCATCGAGTTCGCCTACCCCACCCAGACCCTGTTTCTGGAACGCCAGGAGGCGGGGGGCAGGTCAGCCGCCCGGACGGGGTGACCGGATAGTCATGGCTGGATTTTTTTTCCAATATTCGGGTCGCGCGCCGACAAAACTCAGCAAGAGAAATACAGGATGCCGGCCGGCCGTTCCTTGATTTAGACCGAGGCGCGTGGTATTTTGGAAACTAAGCCCTCGCTCATACGATGAAAAACAAAGTCCTGATGGTGATTGTCCTCGTCTCAGTGGCCGTTTTGTGGACGGCGCAAACATCCTTCGCCCAAGAGAAGAAACAAGACCAAGCCTACGAATACACGGTCCGGGCCATCACCATCGCCGTCACCGTCCAGGACGGCAAGGGCCGGTTCGTCAACAACCTCCTGGAGAAGGATTTCACCGTCTTCGAGAACAACAAGAAAAGGCCCCTGACATATTTCATGCACGATTTCGGAGCACCGCTCAGCTTGACCGTCCTCCTCGACGTCAGCGGCAGCATGGCCCTCGAGGGCAAGCTCGCCGAGTGCAAAGCGGCCCTCAAGAACCTGGCCACGAACCTGCTCCGGCCCCGGGACGAGGTTGCCCTGCTCATTTTCGCCGACGGGCAGGTCGAGGTCGCCGCCAAGCATGCGACGGATAAGACGGAATTCCTCCGTGTTCTCGAAAAAACCGAAGCCTACGGCCAGACCGCCCTCAACGATGCCGTGGCCGTCTCGCCCGAATTCGCGACGAGGGCCAAGAACGAGAAGAGGGCCCTGCTCCTCCTCACCGACGGCATCGAGAACGACAGCCAGGCGACCCCCGACCAAGCGCTCGAGATCGCCCGGCGTGTCGACGTGCCCATCTACACGATCGGCTACAAGATCCCCCGGAGCGAGCAGGCCCTCAAGGCCCATAAGCGGGGGGGCTCCCTGACCTCGGCCGGGATCGTCGAGACCCTGGACCGGTTCTCCCAAGCCACAGGCGGCAAGGCCTATTTCCTGAACGCGCCCGCCGATCTGGCCTCCGTGGTCCAGGAGATCAAGAACGAACAGAGCCATCAGTACATCATCGGCTACACCTCCTACCAGGACACGGCGGACATCTTCCGCTCGATCCGGGTGACCACGCCGAATTATAAACATAAGGTCCGTACTCGTCAGGGGTACTGAGCCGGCAGCGGGCTTTACTTTGAGTCAGGGAAGGATTATACTAGTTAAATACGAGGCTAGGGGGCTCCGTCGGCTCGTTGCCGACGGAGCAAACATCATTCTCAGGAGGTTCTCATGAAGAACAGGCAGCTCGTCTTTTTCATCGGTTTCGTCGTCCTCATCGCGCTCGTCGTCGGACCGGCCTGCGCCACTAAGAAGTTCGTCCAGGGTGAGGCGGCCGCACTCGACAAGAAGATCGCGGACGTCTCGACCGAGGTCGAGGCCAGCCAGAAACGGATTAAAGAGCATGACGACCAGCTGGCGACGATCGGCTCGCTCATCCCCCAGCACGACGGCCAGTTCAAGGCGGTCGACGGCAAGATCGAGGAGGTCAAGACCCTCATCCGCGGCAACCTCGTCCTCACGGCCACCCTCAAGAACAACGACGCCAAGTTCAAGTTCGACAGCGCCGAGCTCAGCCCCGAGGCTAAGAGCTTTCTCGACCAGTTCGTCCAGAACCTCATCGAGGAGAACAAGGGCGTCTTCATCGAGATCCAGGGTCACACCGACAGCACCGGCACCGACGAGGTCAACATGGCCCTCGGCCAGAAGCGGGCCGAGGCGGTCATGATGTACCTCTACAAGCAGTACCGCATCCCGCTCCACCGCATGTCCGTGGTCAGCATGGGCAGCTCCGTGCCCGTGGCCGACAACTCGTCGCGTGATGGCCGAAGCCAGAACCGGCGGGTCGAGATCCTCGTCTACGAATAACGGCCGGGGGATCAGCGGGCCGTGGCCGTCGCGACCAGGCCCTCCCGGTCGAGAGTGCCGACACCGACGACCTCGTATACGTAGGTCCCCGAACTGCTGACGCCCCGGTGCAGGTAGCGGTAGGACATGTTCCGCGGGCCCTTGGCGATCTCGGCCAGGAGGACGCGGCCCGTCCCCGCGACATGGTAAATCCGGTACTTGAGGACGCTCGTATTCCTAGAGTTGTCCGACCAGCTGACGGCGTTGACATACTCCCTGAGTAGAAGGCTCCTGTTGACAGCCTTTACGGCCTTCAGGTTGAGCGGCGGAAAGATATTGTCCACGTTGACCGAGACGGCGGCCGAGCTCGACTGGAGGATCGTGTCGTAGACGACGGCCTGAATCGAGTGCGCGCCGTTCGAAATCTCCGTCGTGTCGAGAAGGAAGGAGAACGGCGGCGCCGTGAGCGTCTGCCACAGCGTCGTGTCCGTGTAGAGTTCCACCCGACTGATCCCGTTGTCGTCGCTGGCCGTGACCTCGACCGGGATCGTCCCGTAGACCGTTTGGCCGGCCGCGATGTTGGTGATGCCGGCGACCGGCGGCGAGTCGCTCGAAAAGACCGTCAGGCTCATGGGCGTCGTCGTCCCGGTGATGTCCGTCAGACCCACCGCCGTGGGCAGCCCGTCGTAGCGGGCCGAACTCGGAACCGTGAACTGGCCGAAGGTCATGCCCGCGTTGTAGTAGTCACCGGCGTCGGCCGAGGCGTTGTACGTCTCGATCTCTTCGAGGCCGTCGGCCTCCATCAGCCGCAGGAGCTTGTGCGCCGTGTAGGAGTTATCGTAGAGGAAGTCGTAATTCCAGGTGTCGAGCCGGGAGTCCACGTGCCAGAGGATCAAGCCGTCGGACCCGGTGAACAGGTTCGTGTCGT
>MEXZ01000077.1:218-2757 GCA_001773855.1 Candidatus Aminicenantes bacterium RBG_13_64_14 | reverse complement strand
GCGCGGCCCGATCGCGTCGTCGTAGTCGTAGTAGTCCGGCACCCCGAGAGCGTGGCCCGTTTCGTGGATGATCGTGCTCGGGCCGAAGGTGCCGCTCGGATAGTTGGAGAGCTCCCACTGCCATGAGTAGGTCGTCAGCCTCTTGCCGTCGAGTCGGAACGTCGAGTCGGAGAACCAGGTAAAGTAGCCCCACCAGAACGAGGCCCATTCGCCGCGCGGGCCCGTCCAGAAGACACAAAAATAGTCGATCGCCCCGTCGCCGTCGTTGTCGTACTGGGAGAAATCGTGCCCCTGCTGCTCGTAATGATTCAGGGCCTCTTTGATGACGGCTTGGCGGCCTTGGTCCGTTTCTATGACAGTGCTCCGGGCGTAGGGCGCCTGATACCAGCCGAGGACGTTACCATCGATGTTGAGCTGGTTGTAGGACGAGCGGCGGTAGAAGTTCCTCAGGCTGTCGAACGGCGGGCCGCCCACGCCGTCTCCGAAGAGCCGGGAGGCGAAATATTCCGGGGTCGTCACGCCCGGATAATCATTGAAGGAAATGAGCAGGGCCAGCACCTTGACGTTCCCGCTCGTCGGCATTCCCTCCCAGGCCGGCGGCGGGGCGAGAAGCCGGCTCACGGATCTCCCGGTCCGCCCCTCGCGCTCGAGCGACAGGCGTCTCAAATTATTAGCGAGCCTGTCCTTCATACGCAGGGGGATCTTGTGATTGCCGATGGCGTTGGCCTGGGCTATGCGCATGGCCAGCGTGCCGTCGAGTCTGTAGCGCTCTAACTGCTCCCGGGTCGGCCGTTCCAGCGCGAGCGCGGCCCCAAGGCCGATGAACAGGACCGAGATGACGATTCCGGCCGCGAAGCAGGACCGGATGATACGGTTCATTGTTCCGTTCCCTTCCACGTCGCCAATATAGTCTCGGGCAAGGCCCAAGTCAAACGGGCCGCTTTCCGGTCCTACGATTTCTTTTTCTGGAGCTCGATGCCGTGGCCGACCGGATAGAGGTCCGGGATCGACACGGGCAGCTTGCCCCCGAGGTCCATCTCCCCGGCGAGGGCCCGGGCGGCGATGTTCTGAGTTTCCGGGGTGCTCCGGTAAAGGCAGACGTAGGCGTCCACCTCCGGAAAATTTCGTAGGAAATAGGGACTGCCGAAGGACACGACGACGACGGCCGGACCGTTCTCCAGGGCGGCGAACTTCTTGATAAGGTCGACGTGCTTGGGCTCGAGGTCGACGCTCCCCTTGCCCGCGCTGACTTTTGAGAAAAGGGCAAATACGACGGTCTCCGCCCCGCCGGCTTTAGCGAAGGCGTCATCCAGGTCTTCCCTGCCGGTGTCGCCGTCGGCATAAAAGGCGGCGGCGCCCGGGAACCTATTCCTCATCGCCGAGACGAACGCCCGTCCGGCGAAATAGTCGCCGAGGTCGCTGCTCAGTGAGAAGACGGCGACCTTGCCGCCCGCCGCGGCGAGCGGAAGCGCCCCTCGCTCGTTTTTCACCAGGGTCGTCGAGTTTTCAAACGTTCCATAGGCCTGCTCGAGGAAGGCACGGGAGGCGATCTTGCGGTCGAGTTCGTCGATCCGGACGAAACGGTTCCGGTGGAGGTCGAGGGCGGCCTTGGCTTCGAGGATGCGGCGCACCGACTCGTCGATCCGCCGCTCGGGCAGCCTGCCGTCACGGACCGCCCCGGCGAGATAGGCGATGACCTTGGCCGGCTCGGGCGGGAGGAGGAGCTGGTCGACGCCCGCCAGGACCGCCCGGAGCGACGCCTCCTCGGTCGAGAAAGCGTTGGTCACCCCCGCCATTTCGAGGGCGTCGGTAACGATGAGGCCTCGGAAACCGAATTTCCCCCGCAGGACGCCAGTCAGGATCGGGGCCGAGAGTGTCGCCGGCAAGCCTGGCGTCGGGTCGAGGGCCGGGACGGCGAGGTGGGCCGTCATGACCGCCCGGACGCCGACGTCGACGGCCGCCTTGAACGGGACGAGCTCGACTTTCTCCAGGCGCTCGAGTCCGGCCTCGATCGTCGGCAGGAGGCTGTGGGAATCCTGGGACGTGTCGCCGTGGCCGGGGAAATGCTTGGCCGTGGCGATCATGCCGTTTTCCTGCACGCCGCGGATGAAGGCGTTGGCGATTCGGCTGACGAGCCCGGGATCGGCGCCTACGGCCCGGGTGTTGATGATGGGATTATCGGGGTTGATGTTGACGTCGACGACCGGGGCGTAGGTCATGTGGATGCCCATGGCCCGGCCTTCGAGGGCCGTGACCCGGCCCATGCCGTAGGCCAGCTCCTCGGAACCGGCCGCGCCCAAGGACATGAGCGGCGGAAAGAGGGTGGCTCCCGTGACCTGGTTGCCCGTCCCCCGCTCGAAGTCCGAGGCCATGAGGAGCGGAACCTTGGCCAGCTTCTGGAAGGCGTTCGCGAGCTCCGCCGTCTCGTAGACCTCGCCGCCGAAGAGGATCAGCCCGCCGATCCCGGACTTGACGACGAGGTCGTCGAGTTCCCGGAGATAGGCGCTGTCGGCGTTGCGGAAGGAGCCCGCGAAACGGC
>MEXZ01000077.1:0-122 GCA_001773855.1 Candidatus Aminicenantes bacterium RBG_13_64_14 | reverse complement strand
CGGGCGCGGGCAACCGGGCGCAGCCCGAGACGAAGAGGACCATTAGGACGGCCGCGGCCGCCGTTCGCTTTTTCGTCATGGCCTTCTTCCCTTTCAGCTTTTTCTTCTTCAAAGTCCGGCCG
>MEXZ01000076.1:12000-12123 GCA_001773855.1 Candidatus Aminicenantes bacterium RBG_13_64_14 | reverse complement strand
CCCTCGCTATCAGGATTTCCTGTCCCGGGCGAAACGGAAGTCCGTCCTCGGCTATCCGATGCCCGTGGCCAGCGCGGAAGACGTGCTGCAAGGAAAAATATGGGCTGCCCTGGACGACACGCG
>MEXZ01000076.1:11199-11917 GCA_001773855.1 Candidatus Aminicenantes bacterium RBG_13_64_14 | reverse complement strand
AGACCCTAAGAAAGAAGTTGTTGCCCTAGAACAAAAGAACCGGGACACGTACTGGAGGTACGGCAGGGGGCGTACCTCCGGTGCATGTCCCCCTTTCAGCCCCCCATGGCACCCCCGCCGGCCCTTGACAAAAGCCTTTTCTTATGAATAATTTATAGGCGAAACCCGCTGGGGAAGGGCGATGAGCACGCGACAAGTCCTCCAATCCTGGAAGGATATCTCCGCCTACCTCGGCCGCAACGTCCGGACTTGCCGCCGCTGGGAGGAAAAGCTCGGCCTTCCCGTCCACCGCCTCAACGGCTCGGCCAAGGCCCGCGTCATGGCCTACAAGGACGAGATCGACCGCTGGCTCGACATGAAGCTCCACGAGCGCGAGGTCGTCAAGCCGAACCTCCTGGCATTCCTGAAGCGCTGGCCCGTCGTGGCCGTCTTCACGGGCATTCTCGTCGTCGGCGTCCTCGGCTGGCGCTCCATCAGCAACGGCCGGCCGCGCTTCATCTCCAACGGCGGCCACCCCACCCTGGCCGTCCTGCCTTTCGTCAACAGCACGGGCGACACGGGCCTGGATTATCTCCGCGAATCCGTGCCCGACCACCTCATCTTCAACCTGCAGAGGAGCGCCGACCAGATCACCGTGTTCAGCTTCGACGTCGTCGCCGATGCCGTCCGGGCCCTCGGGATCGAGCCGGGGAAACCCCTCACGCCAAATGATCTGGCC
>MEXZ01000076.1:6000-11147 GCA_001773855.1 Candidatus Aminicenantes bacterium RBG_13_64_14 | reverse complement strand
AGGCGGGGTCGAAGATCCGCGTCGATTACGAGCTTCGGGAAGCCATGGCCACAGAGGCCCTCAAGACGGGCCACGTGCCGGGGACGGAGATGGAGATGCCGGTCATGGAGAACCGCGTCTGCGACGACGTCCGCAGGGTCTTCGGCGTCCCGACCTCCTCCTTCCGCGCCGCCCTCCTGGCCTGCTCGGTCCAGGCGACGCGGTTCTACGAGACGGCCCGGGCCGTCGAGCGCAAGTACGTCCTGAGCCAATCGCCGGCCGAACTCGAACAGATGATCGGCCTTTTCGAAGAAGCCCGGAAGGCCGACCCGGGCTGCGTGCTGGCCGTTCTCGGCCTGGGCGACGCCCACCAATACCGCTTCGTCTACGAAGGCGCGAGCCCGGACAGCCTGGCCCGGATGAACGAATACTACCGGACGGCCTACGAGATGGCCCCGGAGAGAGCCGAGACCAATGTCGGCATGGCCTGGGTCCGGTATTTCCGACGCGAAAACGACCAGGCCTACGCCCACCTGATGAAGGCCATGGAGCTCGACCCCGCAAGCCTTCACGTCCTGACCGACGTCGGGGCGTTCCTGGCCTCTATCGGTATCCTGGAGCGGAGCGCGGTGTATTTCAGCCGGGTTATCCGGGCCGGCGGGGGGTCGGCCGACGTCCATCTCCTCCGGGCCTGGTCCTACGAACAGATGGGCTACTACGAGGCGGCCCTGGCCGATTTCGACAGGATGATCGAGCTCGAGCAGGGTGACTTCCGGACGAGATGCCACCGGGCCCGGGTGCTGGTGTTAATGAAGAGATACGGCGCGGCCGCCGCCGAGCTCGCCGTCGCCGAGACCCTTGCCCCGGCGGACCCGTATGCCGGGTTCGTCCGGGCCCTGATCTCAGCGGCGCGGGGCGACAAGAAAGCGGCCCTGGCCGCCATCGAGCCGGCGCTCGATCCGGGACGGCCTACCCGCCACACCTATTACCTGTCGCGCGTCTACGCCGCCCTGGGCATGAAAGACCAGGCCCTCGGCAACATGCAGCTCGCCATCGACAAGTGCTTCGACGACGTCCACGACTACGTCTACTTCTTCCCCTTCCTCAACAACACGCGGGATTATTTCTACGACAAGCTGCGCGGCGAGCCGCGCTTCGCCGAGATCCTCCGGCGCGAGGAGCGCAAGCACGTTGAGCGCTTGGAGAAGTACAATGGGCTCTAAAATTGACGGAGCGGCTATTTCGAGCCTATAATGGACGTAAATGAAGCTTCAGCTCGATCCTAAAAAAGCCCTGACCATCAGCCTGACCGCTCTGGTCCTGCTTTTCGCCGTCTGGCTTGTTTCGCCGTTTTTCCGCCTCGACGCTTCGGACGAGGCCGCGGGGAGGATCAACGGCTACCGCCTGGCCCTGGGCCTGACCGTCATGATCCTCTTCGTCGGGAAATCGCTCTGGGACGTCCTGGCGCCTCAGGGCCTGGCCAAGAAGGTATCGAACGTCAAGGCCATCGCTCTCGTCGGCCTGACCATCGTCGTTATGGGCTTCATCGTCTTCACCGTGGCCCGGGCCGCGGCCTACTACCTCGAATCGTCGATCGCCGCCGACGCCCAGCAGTTCTAAATCGGGGACACAATACCAATTTCCGAATTTCTGCTGATTTTTCACAAACCACATATTCTCGGATATGCAGAAGCCGCATGTGCCGGCCATATTTAAATCGGAAATTGGTATTGTGTCCCCGAAATAGGATGAGTAACATAGGGAACTGAGAGGAAAGAAGGAGGGACCATGAAGAAACTCGCCTTTTTCTCCATTTTGTCCTTGGCGGCCATCGCCCTCGCGACCGCCGTCCCGCCGCCGGCCGAGGTCGCCGAGGTCAAGGTCGACTGGACCCATTATCATAACCATGCCGAGACGACGGCGCTCCTGAAGGACTTCGCCGGCGATTATCCCAACCTCTGCCGGCTCCTCTCGATCGGCAAGAGCTTCCAGGGCAAGGACATCTGGTGCCTGGAGATCACCAATTCAGGCACCGGCCCGGCGGCCGAGAAGCCCGGCATGTACATCGACGGCAACACCCACGCCGGCGAAGTGAGCGGCGCGGAAACCTGCCTTTACATGATCCGGCACCTGCTGGAGAACTACGGAAAGGACCCGCTGGTGACGAGGCTCGTCGATACGCGGACCTTCTACATCCTGCCCAAGATCAATCCGGACGGTTCCGACGCCTACCTCCGTAAGCCGGGCGACCCCGTCGACCCGGCCTTGAAGAAAGTGGACGACGACGGCGACGGCCTTCTCGACGAGGACGGGCCCGAGGACCTCAACGGCGACGGCATCATCTCGCAGATGCGCGTCCGCGACGAGAAGGGACCGTTCAAAACACATCCCAAGGACCCGCGGCTGATGGTCGAGCGCCGTTTCGACGAGAAGGGCGAATGGCGGGTCGTCGGGCCCGAAGGGTTGGACAACGACAAGGACGGCCGGACGAACGAGGACCCGCCCGGCGGCGCCCGGAGCGTCACCAACCGCAACTATCCGGCCTACTGGGCGCCCGACTGGGTCCAGTCGGGGGGCGGCGCCTATCCTCTTTCGGAGCCCGAGGCGAAGGCCCAGGTCGACTTCATCCTGGCCCATCCGAACATCGCCGGTGTCCAGGCCCACCACACGCACAGCGGCGTCATCCTGCGCCCCTACTGCAACATGGGAGACGACCAGATCCCCGCCCAGGACATGGCCTATTTCATGGCCGTGGGCGCGGTCGGCACCGAGCTCACGGGCTACCCGGTGCTCTCCGTCTACAACGACTTCACGACCGACAAGGCCAATCCGCGCCACGGCGTCTTCGTGGACTGGGCCTACGATTTCTTCGGCGCATTCGCTTTCACGACCGAGATCTGGAAGGCGCCCGGCGAAACGGGCAAGTCGGCCTTCGACACCTTCGACGAACTGCTGGCCATGCAATGGAACGACAAGGAGCTCGGCGGCCGGGGCTTCGTCGACTGGACCGCGTTCAAGCACCCCGTGCTCGGGGAGGTCGAGATCGGCGGCTGGAACAGCAATTATTTCTCGCAGAACCCGCCCCCGGAATTCGCCGAGGCGGAATGGAAAAAGAACTGCCTGTTCGAGTTGAAGCACTCGGAGGCTCTTCCTTTCCTGAAAATCGCCGGGGTCAAGGTCGTCCCGCTGGGCGACCGGCTGTTCCGCGTCCTGGCGACCGTGGAGAACGAGGGCTTCCTGCCGACCAACGTCACCCAAAAGGCCATTGATCACCGCCTGGCCAAGACGGTCAAGGCGCGGCTCGAGCTCGAGGACGGAGAAATCCTGAGCGGCGGGACGACCGTCGACCTCGGACACATACCGGGGAATAATCCGGCCGTGTCCTCGCCGCGGGGCGGAGCGGCCGCCGGGTCGCTGAACCAGCGGGTCGCGCAGTGGCTCGTCCGCCTCAAGGGGAAAAAGGCCCAGGCCGTGGTCACGGCCGTTTCCGAGAAGGCCGGCACGACCAAGACGAAAATCTCCTTGCAGTAGAGGCGCTATGGCCGGCCATCTCCCGCCTGACCCGGTCGTCATCATCCCCGGGTTCCTCCTCACGCCGGGCCGGTTCAAGGAGATGAGGGTGGCCCTGCGGGCGCTTTGCCCGGGCGCGTGTTTCGCGCCGGAAGTGATATACATGTCCGTGGCCGGGAAAGCGGTCCGCGGCGTCCACCACTCGTGCATGAGAGAGGACCGCCGCTGGTACGGCAGCGCCGACGTCGTCGCCGAGTGGTGGAAGGCTTGGCTTTCTACCTGAGCGAGGCCTTCGTAAACATGTAATCGGGGATCGCGGCGTTGAACTCGATCGCCTCGAGGACGAACTCGGTGCCCTGGCCCTCTTTCAAGGCATCCTTGAAGACGACCTTTGTCGGGACCCATCGCCCGCCCTTGCGTTCGACGCTCTTGATTTCCGCCGTCTTGAGGAGCTTGCCGCTTTTGGCGAAACGCTCTTCCCGGAGGACGACATAGCGTTCCTTGTCAACCCAGATCTTGCGCTTGAAGTAGGCGATCTCCTCGCCGCGCGAGGCCAGGTCGAGCACCCAGCACGCGCGTCCCCCGTAGTCCTCCTCGCCGCCCACCGTCGCCGTGTAGAGGACGGTCAAGCGCGGGTCCTCCATCATGTCCTCGTAGGACAGGTCCGAGCCCATGACGGACTGGCGGAGCATGTGCCCGGCGATGAGGATCGTCCGGTCGGAGGACGGCGTGTAGGTCCAGAGCTGGTCTTCGAGCTTGAGCATCTTGGTGCCCTTCTCCCGCGGCGGGTCGAGGTATTCTGTGAAGGACTGGGTCCGGCCGCGGATCCAGGACTTCGACTTGACGCTGCGCGAGCCGCGCCGGCCGTGGATGGTCATGATGCTCGTCGTGATCTTGTTGTCCGAACCCATGTTGTCGTCGGCCCGGCGCAGAATCGCTTCGCCGTCGAGGGGTTGGGCCGCCGTCGTTTGACCCGCGGGGATCGAAGCCGGAGCAGCGGGTGAAACGCCGAAGCTAAGCCCGTTCGCAGCTAACGCAAAGAAAACAATAAAGAAATGCTTGTTCATCCTTCGAACTCCTTGGCCAGCCGGGACGTCTGCCGCTTGTAGATGCCGATCCCGGATACGGCCCGGCCGAGGAACGTCGCCGCGAGTCCGGGCACGAACCCGATGACATAGCTCATGGGCGTCACCCGCGCCCGCAGGACATCGGACACGATGATCGACGCATTCCTCATCATCGAGCTGATGTTAATACCCTTGGCCTGGAGATAATAGGAGGCGCCGAGGCCCACCGCGGTGCCCACGAGAGACCCGACGACGCCGATAGCCAATCCTTCGGCGATGAGCGACCCGTAAAGGCGGCCCTTGTCCTCGCCGAGGGCCAGGCGGATGCCGAATTCGCCGTAGCGGCGGAGGCTTCCCATGAGCCCCGCGTTCCAGAGGACGATGGACATGATCAAGATGAAGACGACGAGCATGAGCGTGTAAATCGACGTGACGAGATCGAGGGTCTGGGCCAGGCCGCCCTGCCCGCGGAGAGAGACCATCTCGGGAGCGAAATCGCCCTCCTCGCCGCGGCGGGCGGCATTGAAAGAGGCGGCCAGGGCCACGGCCTGCTTATCCCGGTAGAGCGAATCCCGGTAAAACCCGAGGATC
>MEXZ01000076.1:5188-5926 GCA_001773855.1 Candidatus Aminicenantes bacterium RBG_13_64_14 | reverse complement strand
GGCGCTGATGCCGAACCGGATCGTACCCGAGACGGTGAAGTTCTGGACGGCCATAGCCCCGTACATCGTCGCGCCGATGAGGGTCGCCGTCGAGCCCGGCCCGACGCCGAGTCGTGTGGCGAAGGCGTCGCTGAGGAGGATCTCGCCGGGACGCTCGGGCAGGCGGCCGCGGACGACCGCCTTGTCCAAGTTGAGGAGGCCGCGTTCGGGACTTGCGGGCGACCTCAAATCGATGGCCAAGCCGGCGGCCGGGCCCTGGGCTTTTGTCTCTCCGTTCTCGTCGGGGATGTCGATCAGGCCGCCGAATTTGATCCGGGGCGTCCATACAAGCCCGGGATTGTCCCGTTCGAGTTCGGCGAGGAGTGTCCGGACGCCTTCGAGGGCCAGGTCGTTCGGCGCCTGGTCCGCCTCCGCGGCATAGGCCCTGGACATGACCTTGACATGGCCGGCCGAAAAGTTGGCGCTCGATTCGATCATCCCGGAAATGGCCCCGTTGATCCAGTTGAAGCCGACGACGGTCAGGAGCGATCCGAGGACGACCGTCGCGAAGGGCAGGAGGCTACGGGAGCGGTCGCGGAGGAGTCCCTTGATGAGGAATCGGATCATGTCATCCGTCCTCTCAGCGCGTCGGTCGGTTTGAGCTTGGCGATCCGCCGTGTCGGAAGAAACGAGACGATGGTCGTGACGAGAAGAACGAGCGCCGTCGTCCCGGCGACGAGTCCCAGGCCATACGCGGGA
>MEXZ01000076.1:0-5171 GCA_001773855.1 Candidatus Aminicenantes bacterium RBG_13_64_14 | reverse complement strand
GGCGAAGCCGTAGCTGTCCATGTTGCCGGGCAGGGCCCAGCCGGTCCGGGCCATCCAGGAGAGGAGCGGGATGCCGTAGGCGGCGGCGACGAGCGCGGCCAGCACCCCGTTGAGCATGCCCTCGAGGGTGAAGAGCCCGATGACCTTGCCCCTGGTGAAACCCAGGGCCATGAGCGTGCCCATCTCGCGGCGGCGGTGGAAGATGGCGAGGACCTGGGTGTCGAAGATGGCCAGCATGGCCAGGGCCAGAAAAATAGCGTAGAGGATAGAGCTCCCGGCGGACTTCGACTCGACCATGGCCCGGACGTCGGAAAGGAAGTCGTTGCTGCTTCGGAAGACCCAGCCGCCCGCGGCGCCGTCGGCAGGACGTGCCGCGTTCTGGGCTAGGACGACGAACGTCGCCTCGCCGGCGAGGCCGGTCATTTCGCGGAGCCGGGCCAGGGGCATCCAGATTTGGCCGCTGTCGATCGTCTGGACCGAGGTCTTCATGACCTCGACGACGGTTGCTTCGCGGGCGTCGAAGGTGCCGCGGGCGTCGCGCCACTGGAGGGTGAACGCATCGCCCGCCTTGAGGCCGGTCATCTTGGCCATGCGCTCGCCGATGAGAACGGGGATCTCGTCGCCTGCAGGGGCGGCGCTGAGGAAAGAGGTCGGGATGTTGACGACGGTCTGGCCGGGGTCGATGCCCTTGACCCGGACCGTGAACAAGCGGCCGCCGGGGTAGATCGTGCCCTGGATGACGAGGACGGGCGCGGCTTTGCCTGCCGTGGCGAGGGCGGCGAGAGATTCGGGGACCGATCCGTGGGCGTCGGTGAGGCTGAGCGGGTCGTAGGGGTCGTAGGCCGGGTGCTGGAAGTGGCCGCCAGCGACCTCGGCGGCGACCATGGCCTCCTCGGCCTGCTTGTTCAGGCCATCGAGCAGGCCCTGGGAGAAAATGATCAGGACGAAGGAGAGCGAGAGGACGAAAACGTTGAGCCAGGTCCTGAGGCCCGCGCCGAGAAGGTTCTTGAAAGCCAGCCTGAGGATGGTCATGGCGTTCCTCCGGTGGCTGACGAGGCGGCGGCCGCGACGCGGCCGTCCATCGCCTCGTCCGCGGTCACCCGGCCGTCGACGAGGGTGATCTTGCGCCGCAGGTACTGCATGACTTTGGGATCGTGCGTCGCGAAGATGAAGGTCGTGCCGAGCTCGCGATTGAGGCGCTCCATCGTCTGGAGGATGTTGTGGGAGTTCTCGGCGTCCAGGTTGGCCGTCGGCTCGTCGGCTAGGACGATGTCGGGTTCTTTCACGATGGCCCGAGCGATGGCCACCCGTTGGCTCTGGCCTCCGGAGAGCTGGGCGGGCTTGGACTTGGCCCGGTCGGCTAGGTGGACCCAGTCGAGGGCGGCCATGACCTTGCGGCGGCGTACGGCCGGCGGGTCGCCGAGGAGGAGAAGCGCAAACTCGACGTTTTCATAGACGGAGTAGACGGGCAGGAGGTTGAAGGTCTGGAAGATGAAGCCGATGTGGCGGTTGCGCAGGCGCGCGGCCTCCTTGTGGGTCAGGGTCTCGATGCGCTGGCCCATGACCACGGCGCTGCCCTCGGTCGGCGTGTCGAGCGAACCGATGATGTTGAGGAGGGTCGTCTTGCCGGAGCCGCTCGGCCCGACGAGACCGGCGAACTCGCCCTTGTCGAAGCTCAAGTTGACGCCGGCCAGGGCTTCGAGCTTGTGCGGGCCCATGGCGTAGATCTTTTTCAAGTCTTTCGTGACGATGAGCGGTCGTTCCGTCATGGCGGCCTCGTTGTCTGTCCTAGAAATGAAAGGCGAGGAGGAGCTGGAGGCCCGTCCCCGCGAATGAAGACGAACCCGGCTGGCCCTGGAAGACCAGGAACTCCTGCGGGTTCCAGAAAAACATGAGGTTCAGCGAAAGCGAATCGTAGGTCCGCTTCCAGCCGACGAAGCGGTAGAGGTTCCGGTTTTTCCAGTCGTAGTAGAAAATCCCCGTGACTTCGTCGAGAAGGCCGAGGGGATAGCGCAGCAGAAGGCCGGAAAAGCTCAGGCCGTCCCCCGGCCCGAAGGCCCGCGAGCTCAACTCGAGCCAGAAATGCTCGGCTAGGGCGTTGAGCCCGTTGCCCAGGCCGAAGGTGTAGTCCAGTCCGAGCGTGAGGGCCCGTTGGTAGGGGAGAGGCAGGAGCATCGTTTTCTGGTGGATGAGGGTGCCTTCAAACCAGACGCCGACGCCGACGTCCCATTTGCCGTCGAAGCCGAACCTGTCCTCGGGGACGGGCGCGATGGGCAGGGGGGATCCGGGCGGGAGGGGGATGACGGGTGGCATGACCGGAGTGAGGCCGTCGATCGCCGCCTTGCGGCGGTGGTAGGTCGCGGCGATCTCGCCCTTGAAAAGAGGGATTTGGACGCGGCCGCCGAACTCGGGCGTTTTCTCGTCGGGTGGGGCGAGGTCCCAGCCGCGCCTCTCGTCGTTCGCGTAGAGGCCCCAAGCCCAGAAGCTGGCGTTGCCCTTGGTGTAGTAGCGGAGGAGGAGGCCGGTGACGCCGTCGGTGATCTGGAGCGGGTCGCGGGGGTCGAGGCTGTCGAACCACATCAGGGGGCGGAAGAGCGTGGCCGAGCCGAAGCTGAGCTTCTGCAGGCCGACGCGGGCCTCGAAACGGGAGGTCGAGAGGCGGAGCCAGCCGCGGTAGGGCTTAAGGTCGCCCGAGGTGGTCGCGGGACCGTCGGAGAGGAACGCAACCGAGCCGTAGGCGTTGGCTGAAACTTCGGCGTCGACGGTGACGCCGCGCCCGGCCGAGAGCGAGAACTTGACCTCGGGGATGAAGCGGAGGCTGAAGAAGGGCTCAAAGCGGGCATCGAAGCGACCGGTCGACCAGACCGAGACAATGCCGCTCAGATGGAAGCCTGGGGCGGGGGATTGGGCTGAGGATGGGAGAGGGAGCAGGAATTGGAGAGCGGGAAAAAAAAGGATAAGGGCTGCCCGAAGTTTCATCTCTAGGATTTTTCGGCGGCCTGCCTTATTAGAGCGGCGGCATAGCTAAAACCGTAAAAATAGTTTCGCCAGTTACTGTCCGTCGAACCGAATTGATTGTCCCCGACGAAATAATCCAGCAGGACTTCCCTCAGCCGGGTCAGCTCGGCGAGACGGTGCCGGTGACGGGGGTCAGAGATCGTCAAGCCGAGGAGCTCGAGAGCCCGCTCGAGGGCCAGGCGGCTATATTCGGAGTTGTTTTTAGCGCGCCACACGAGGGCCCGTTCGACTTCGCTCCCGACGTTGGCCAACTGCACCATGAGGGGGAAGCTCTGCC
Source organism: Candidatus Aminicenantes bacterium RBG_13_64_14 (assembly GCA_001773855.1). Classification (GTDB taxonomy): domain Bacteria; phylum Acidobacteriota; class Aminicenantia; order Aminicenantales; family Saccharicenantaceae; genus RBG-16-66-30. The sequence continues at coordinate 1,876 of MEXZ01000076.1, read as the reverse complement.
AGCGTCCCGCGGCGAGATCGCGATGCTGAACGTTCATGATGTTTTCGTTTGCAGGGAGCCGTTTTGCAGGAGAAGCGCTTCCTCGTCCGCGTGAAGCTCGCCGTCGACGGCCATGACCTCCCGCTCGACATCGACGACGGCCTTGACCATGTTGCCGAAGCCGTCAATCGCCATGCGCTTGAGGCCGTCCAACGGGATCGTTCCGTCGATGATCTTCATGGTCTATTTATAGCACATGCGGGCGGGATGGAAAAGGGACCGGAAATTGGCAGTGCGCCCCCGATTTAGGGGAACAGGACGTCGAGCTTGGCGGCCGCCTTTTTGAGGGGAAAGTCCCGGGTCCAAAGCGGAGTGCCGGCGAGCCGCGCCGAAGCCAAAAGATGGACGTCGATGAAACCGAGGCCCATGCCCATGAATCGATGGGCTTCGATCAGACTCATGACCTCGTCCTGACCGGCAGTGCCGGCTTGAGGCAGCGAGCGGAGAAAGGCTAGGATCCGCGTCCTGTTGGATATATTCCCGCAAGCCAGCTCCCCGATGATGAAGGGATGGCAAACAACCTCACCCTCGTCGAGCAGAGATTCGAGTTGAGGATTCCCATCATGAAGATGATCGATCCAGACCGAGGTGTCGACGAGGATCATTGCTTATACGGCGCTTCGCCGTCTGGGGATGGGGCGGAGATCTTTCTCTGTCCCGCCTAGCCTGGCCAGTCTCTTGGCGCTCTCCCGGGCGATCAGGTATTCCAGGCCCATCCTGACCAGGGCTGTTTTTTCCTTGATCCCGGTCAGCTCTGAAGCCCTGGAGAGGATCTCGTCGTCGATGTTGATCGTCGTTCTCATATGCATATGTATGCTATTTTCGTGCATATTTGTCAAGCCCTTTTCATCCTGTTCATCGTTATCTTGGACGAACCGAAGGGCATGTCTATCTTCATTATTTTGTATATTATTGCTAGTTTTCGTCGTCTTTTTATGACTGGATTCCTCATCATCCCTGCCAATTTATGTGGCTTTCCCATTGCCGAAGAAAAGGGAACTGTTCCGAAATTCACTATAATTCGGAAATGGGTATTGTGTCCCCGATTTTAGGGGAAGCCTAGATATACCTCCCCATGATGTAATCCTGAAGCTGTTCGATCGTCACTTTATGCTCTTCGATGAGGGATTTTACGACATCGCCGATGGAGATAAGGCCCACCAGCTTTCCGCCGCTGATGACGGGCAGGTGGCGGAATTTTTTCTCGGTAATGAGGACCATGCATTCCTCGGCCGTCGTCTCCGGCTTGACGCAATAGACGGGCGAGGCCATGACTTCCCGGACCGGCGTGTTGTGCGAGGAGATTTCTTTCAGAACGACCTTTCGGGCGTAGTCCCTTTCCGAGAACATGCCCACGGCGTTTCCCGCCTCCATGACCAGGAGGGCCCCGACGTTTTTCTCCGCCATGGCCCTAAGAGCCTCGAAAACCGTGGCGTCCGAGGACGTGGTCCAGATTTCATACCCTTTCCCTTCCAGCATCTCTTTGACGCTTGCCATCTTTTTCCCCTTCTTTTGAAGGTCGCTTGGTGCCAAATCGGAAAATTCGTCGAGCGTGACGATGGCCTGGCGGCACTTAGCGCAGGCGTCCTTGATCTGGTCTTCGCGTCGGAGCCGGGACTTGGGTTCGGACGGATCGACCGTGGTCAGGAGCCTCTGGGTGGCCAGGAGGAGGTTGGGATGACCGTAGGCCTTGGCTCCCAGCCGCTCCTTGATCCAGAGAAGATGGTCCCGGCAGCCGATGACCGCGCCGCAACACTCGCAGACGACCAGCTCTTTTTCGACACGTTCGAACGCCTCGGGGGCGGAGACGTCCGCCAGCGACAGCGAATAGGCGTTG
>MEXZ01000075.1:23427-23550 GCA_001773855.1 Candidatus Aminicenantes bacterium RBG_13_64_14 | reverse complement strand
GCGGAATTCGGCGTTTTCCCTGAGGAGAAGCTCCTTGAGTTCCTGTTCATCCATTCGGCGGGTTCCTCCAGCGGCCAGAATAACATATCGACCCGCCCATTTCAATTTCGCCTCGGGGATCGT
>MEXZ01000075.1:18861-23316 GCA_001773855.1 Candidatus Aminicenantes bacterium RBG_13_64_14 | reverse complement strand
TGGCCCGGCGCGCCAAACCCGCTCGGATCCGGGCCTCGCTCTGCCCTAGAAGAATGGGGACATGTACTTCCGGTACGTGTCCCCATTCTTCTAGGACATCCGTGCCCGCTTCGGCCCTCCTACGCCCTCCTCCGGGCATCGCCCCTGCGCCACCGCCCTTATCCGCTCGATCTGACTCCCTCGTCCGTCACGCTGCCCGACTAGATCACCGCTTATGCTCGTTCAAACGACCCCCTCGGCTCTGGCCCTTGGGGGACATGTCCCTCCGGTACGTGTCCCCCTTCTTGCCCGGCCTCCTCTGGGAACACCCCTGCGCGCGGTAGATAACGGCCAGCTGCCCAGAGGGTCCATCACGGATGGGACAGCCGCTGGAAGGTTGACTTTAGAAGGCCGGATTTATATACTGGTCGGGCTGTCCGGCGCAAGCCGGACGCCCATGGCTAGGTAGCTCAGTCGGTAGAGCGAAGGACTGAAAATCCTTGCGTCGGCGGTTCGATTCCGTCCCTAGCCATTTTTTTATTCCGCCCAAAACGAGCTGCGCGGGCTTTCTAAACTCCCGCATGCTCTCCATTTCTTCCCATAAAAAAAAGAGCCCTTCTCGGTCTTTTCGGGAAAGAGAGGCATCCTCTTTTCGGCCCGTTTTATTCATATTTCATAGTCATTTATCAATATATAACTCATATAATTCCAGTCCTGTTTCCGATTGAACATCTACCACAAATATTGGCTCGTGATTAACTGTTCTGACGCAGAGTTCAGATGACCTCTCTTTGCTTTTAAGCTCAACTGAATATGATGCGGATAACTTAAGGTCGCTCGTATTGATTCGGCGAATATCAACCTTATTGATGGGCTTCTTATTCAATAAATCATATTGACTCATAAGAAGGTATAAATATTCTCCATCTAAATGGGAGTCCAGGAACAATTCATAGCAGCCGGGCGACCCTTTTTTGTCCAACTTAAGTTCACGACTTTGAATTAAAGTCCTTCTGTTTACTGCCGATTTAGTTCTGGCGTTATTACCGAGGTCCTCAGATATATCTCTTTTCAATAATAACTCCCCTGAGAGGGAATATTTTTCGATAATTCCAAAATACCTGCTCACATAAATTAAATATTTCCCATCAGACCAAATATGGCCATCATAGACGAGCCTCTCTCGGAAAGAATTCAATGCCGTAAGCTCGCCCGAATTCACCCACAGTCGTTTTTCTAGAATTTGAGAAAGCAACTCCCCGTTTAAACTGAGGACACTTATCAAAAACTTGCTGGATGGATTTGAGGATAAATAATAGATTCGGCTGTCGTTCATCAAATGGTCGATAATTGGGGAAAACTGTTTGAATTTATAAAAGAACTCGCCATCTGTACTAAAGATAGAAACGTTTTCTTGGTCTCTGATCGCTACACGATCTTTAAAAGCCGATAAGGCTATGGGTTTTTGGATGTCTCCCGGCCCCTGGCCCGGCCGTCCGATTAAATTCGAAAACACAGCCTTTGCCCCTAGATATTTATAACAAAGGACTTGGTTACTAAAAAAGTCAGCGATAATTAATTTATCGTTGGTGATAGCCATATCCGTTATAGCTTTATAAAAGCCGGTTTCTTTCTCATCCATCTCGATTTTTTGCATTTTAAGCCTTGAATCTGGATAGGACGGTTTCACGACGAACAAGATGGCGAGAATGAATGAACTCCAAACCCTTTTTTTGATGAAATTCATTTCCATTCTCTTCCTCATTATGAATAATTAGAACTTATAGCTGACCGACACCGTCGGAACGACGATCTTCATGCCGTAGGTCCCGGGCATGCCTTCAGCCGGCAGACCGATGACCGCCGTCCGCGTATTCCCCATTAGATATTCCAGGCCGAAGTCGAGTTGGAGGTCGGCGATGTTCTTGCCGACGCCCAGGGTCACAGCGTTATAGGTATGGCTGGGGAGGAGGACGTTAAGGGTCGAAAGCGGCGCCGGGGCCGGGTCGTGATAGTATCCGGCCCGCAGGGCTGTCGACGCATTCAATGTGTATTCGGCCCCGAAACGGAGCTGGGTCGCATCTTTCCAAGCGAGGACGCGGACGTCCAGCCCGCTCATTTCCACGAGCGTTTGCCAGGCGGATTCCAGGTAGTCGGTCGTGATCCTATCGAGCTTCGACCACTGGGTCCAGTGGACGTCGGCGCTCAGGAGCAGGCGCGGGACCGGACGGAACGAAACGCCGCCCGCGATCCACAGCGGCCAGGTGATCTTGCGTTTGAGGTCGGAGCTGCCGGGAACCTCGTAGACAGGCAAGGTTGGCATATTGGCCGTTCCGTTGAACGAGACGGTCGAAGGCGTCCGCACCGTCAGGCCGATGCCGAGCTTCTCGGAGGGCATGACGAGCACGCCGAACGTCGCCCCTATCCCCCAGCCGTTCATGTTCTCTTCGTACTGTCCGAGGTCATTAGGGCCGGGGGGGAAGGGGATCTCCGGTTCCTCGCCGACGGTCACGGTTCCGGCCGGCATCTTGAGGCTGAACATCCCGTAATTCAAGTTGAATGTGGCCCCGACGGAGATGACGTCGCTCAGCTTGACGGCGACGAGGGGCGAGATGGAGATGACACCGACCTTGCTCGACCAGTCGTAGGCGGTTCCGTCCGTAAGCTCGGTGAAGTCAGCGCCGTCCCACATCGCCCCCAGCCCGGAGGGAGTACCGATGCCCAGGCCGACGACGACTTTGGAGCCGATGGGCTTGTAGTAGGCCGCCAGGCCTCCCAGGTAGTGCGAGGTCTTCGTCTTGGCGACTTGGATTTCCGGTCCAGGAAGCACCTGCGCGTATAAAAGAGGCAGGCGGTAAGTGGCCGCGGGAATGAGGTCCCTCGCATAAAACCCGAACATTTCTTTGCGGAAGCCGGCCGCTCCGGCGGGGTTCCAAAAGACGGCGCTGAAATCGTTGGCGATGCCGACGAAGGCGCCGCCCATGGCTTGGGCCCGGGAGCCGAGCCCGTTGAGGTTCAGCCCGTTCGCCGAGGCGAGGGTCGGTAGGACAAGGACGACGGTCAGGGCCGCGAGGTGGAATCTCTTGGACATGTTTTATCTCTCCGCTTTCAAATCGTCCGATATATTATATACGAGAATATACGGGCCGGCCGCCCGGCCCGTTACTTTTTCTTGAAGCCGAGCTCTCCTTTCTTGTCGACGCCGATCTCGACCGTATCTCCTTCCCCGAACTCCCCGGCCAGGATCTTCGTGGCCAGGGGGTTCTGGACGTCCCTCTGGATCGTCCGCTTGAGCGGCCGCGCCCCGTAGACGGGGTCGAAGCCCCTCTCCGCCAGGAGCTCCTTGGCTTCCTTCGTGACCTCGAGGCCGATCTTGCGGTCGGCCAGCCTTTTACCTAACAGTTCCAACTGGAGCCCCACGATCTCGAGGATGGCGCTCTTCGGGAGCGGCCTGAAGATGATGACCTCGTCGATGCGGTTGAGGAACTCCGGCTTGAAGTGGGCCTCGAGGACCTTCCGGACCTCCTTCTCCATGGCCTCGTAATCGCGGCTGAGCTCCTTGATGATCGGACTGCCCAGGTTCGAGGTCATGATGACCAGCGTGTTCTTGAAGTCGACCGTCCGGCCCTTGCCGTCGGTCAGCCGGCCGTCCTCGAGGATCTGGAGGAGGACGTTGAAGACGTCGGCGTGGGCCTTCTCGATCTCGTCGAGGAGGACGAGCGAGTAGGGCCGTCTTTTCACCGCCTCGGTCAGCTGTCCGCCCTCCTCGTAGCCGACGTAGCCCGGCGGCGCGCCGATGAGCCGGCTGACGGTGTGCTTCTCCATGTATTCGGACATGTCCAGCCGGACCATGGCCTTCTCGTCGTCGAAGAGGAACTCGGCCAGGGCCCGGGCCAACTCGGTCTTGCCGACACCCGTCGGGCCAAGGAAGATGAACGAGCCGATAGGCCGGCCGGCCTCCTGAATGCCGGCCCGGGAGCGGCGGACTGTGGCCGCGACGGCCTGGATGGCCGTCTCCTGCCCGATGACCCGCTTCGCCAGGATCTCCTCCATGCGGATGAGCCGGTCGACATCGCCCTCGAGCATCTTGGAAACGGGGATGCCGGTCCACTTGGACACGACCTGGGCCACGTCCTCCTCGTCGACCTCCTCCTTGAGCATCCTGCCCTTGGCCTGGATGGACGCCAGGTCGGCCGCGGCCTTGTCCATTTCTTTTTTGAGCTCGATGAGCTTGCCGTAGCGGATCTCGGCCGCTTTCTCCAGGTCGCCGCTCCGCTCGGCGTTCTGCTCCTCGACCTTGAGGGCGTCCTGTTTTTCCTTGAGCTTTCCGGCAGCCTCGATCGTCTCCTTTTCCTTCTGCCAGCGGCCGCGAAGCGCCCCCGCCTTCTCCTTGAGATTAGCCAGCTCTTCTTCGATCCTCTCCAGCCTCTCGCGTGAAGCCGGGTCCCGCTCTTTCTTCAAGGCCTGGCGCTCGAT
>MEXZ01000075.1:18586-18835 GCA_001773855.1 Candidatus Aminicenantes bacterium RBG_13_64_14 | reverse complement strand
GCTCGTCGAGCTCTTCGGGCAGGCTGTCGATCTGTATGCGGATGCGCGACGCGGCCTCGTCGACGAGGTCGATGGCCTTGTCCGGGAGAAAGCGGCTGGTGATGTAGCGCGAAGACAGAGTCGCCGCGGCGACGAGGGCCGAGTCCTTGATCCTGACGCCGTGGTGGACCTCGTATTTCTCCTTGAGGCCGCGGAGGATGGAGATCGTCTCCTCGACCGACGGCTCGTCGACGTAGACCTGCTGGAAGC
>MEXZ01000075.1:15251-18577 GCA_001773855.1 Candidatus Aminicenantes bacterium RBG_13_64_14 | reverse complement strand
GGGCGGCGTCCTTTTCGATGTGCTTCTTGTATTCGTTGAGGGTCGTCGCCCCGACACAGCGGAGCTCGCCCCGGGCCAGCGCGGGCTTAAGCATGTTCGAGGCGTCGACCGAGCCCTCGGCCGCGCCGGCGCCGATGATCGTGTGGAGCTCGTCGATGAAGAGGATGACCTGGCCGTTAGCCTCGCCGATCTCCTTGAGGACGGCCTTGAGACGGTCCTCGAACTCGCCCCGGAACTTCGTCCCGGCGACGAGCGCGCCGATGTCGAGGGCCAGGAGGCGTTTGTTCTTCAGGGACTGAGGCACGTCGCCGTTGGCGATGCGCTGGGCCAGCCCCTCGACGACGGCCGTCTTGCCGACGCCCGCCTCGCCGATGAGGACGGGATTGTTCTTCGTCCGCCTCGAGAGGACCTGGATGACCCGCCGGATCTCGTCCTCCCGGCCGATGACCGGGTCGAGCTTGCCCTGGCGGGCCAGGGCCGTCAGGTCGCGGGCGTATTTCTCGAGGACCTGGTATTTGCCTTCCGGCTGGGGATCGGTGACCCTTTGAGAACCGCGGACGGAGGCCAGGGCCTTGAGGACGGCGTCCTCACTGACGCCGTTCGCTTGGAGGATCCGGGCGGCGCCGCTCTTTCCCTCCTTGAGCACGGCCAGGAAGAGGTGCTCGGTCGAGACGTACTCGTCCTTGAGCTCGTCGGCCTCCTTCCGGGCCGCGTCGAGGACCCGGCGCAGGTCCGGCGAAATGACGGTCTCCCCTCCCCCGCTGACCTTAGGCAGACGGTCGAGGACCGCTTCGATGTCGGACCGGATCCTCGCCGTCGGCGCGCCGACCTTGGCCAGGATGGCATTGACGATGTTCTCGTCCTGGGCGAGGAAACTCCAGAGAAGATGTTCGGGCTGAATGTTCGGATGCCCCATCTCCTCGGCTCTTCCTTGGGCCTTTTGAATGGCCGCCTGAGACATGACGGTGAACTGATCCCAGCGCATCGGACGCACCTCCCGAGGGATATATCCTTAATATTAAAGACCCGCGGCGCGCAGCTGTCAAGGCGCCGCGCGATGAGGCCACGCCTCGGCGATATCCCCCCTTGACAATTCATGAAAAATCAATATTTATTATCAGTGAGAGCACATCATGGAAGAGATGGAATTCACAAGCTGGTTGACGCTCGACGCGGTCAAGAAGTCGAAGTCCGCCGAGATCGTCGAGACCGTCGGCAACCTCCAAACGGGCCACAGCATGTCCGTGTTCTGTATCATCGAAGAGGACTTTCTCGAGCTCTGCTACAGCGATTCGGTCGTGAACACCATCCGGCGTTATGAGGACCGGGACGAGTTCGACCAGGCGCTGGAAGAACGGAAAGAGGACGACGGGGAAGCTCCTCTCGAAGACGACGGGGACAAGGACTTCGACGAGGACGAAGACGAAGAAGAGGAAGAAAACATCGAGGAAGGGTTCTCGGTCGAGGACGAGGTCGAGACTTATTGACCGGCCGGGCCGGGCTCGAGCCGGCCCTTGAGTTTGGCGAGAAGGTTCAGGGCGTCGAGGGGGGTCAGCGATGAGAGATCGAGGCTGTTGATCTCGTCCCTGAGGTCGCGGAGAAGGGCGAACTCCCGGTCTTCGGCGAAAAGGAGCATCTGGCTGCGGTCCTTCGCCGCCCTACCACGGTAAGCGAGCCGGGGCAATCCGGCCTCGTCGAGCTCCTGCTTCTCCAGGTTGAAGAGGATCTCCCGGGCCCTCTCGATGACGCCCTTCGGGACGCCGGCCAGCTTGGCCACGTGGATGCCGTAGCTCTGGTCCGAAGGCCCGGGGACGATCTTGCGCAGGAAGACGACCTCGTCTTTCCATTCCTTGACCGAGACGTGGTAGTTCTTGATCCTCGGCAGGGTCAGAGCGAGCTCGGTCAGCTCGTGGTAGTGGGTGGCGAAGAGCGTCTTCGGCCGGAGGCCTTCCCGCTCATGGAGGCGCTCGGCCACGGCCCAGGCGATGCTCAGGCCGTCGAATGTGCTCGTGCCGCGCCCGACCTCGTCGAGGAGGATCAGGCTCCGCGACGTGGCGTTGTTGAGGATGCTCGCCGTCTCGAGCATTTCGACCATGAACGTGGACTGCCCGACGCTGAGGAAGTCCATGGCCCCGATCCGGGTGAAGATGCGGTCGACGAGGCCGAGCGTCGCTGATCTGGCCGGGACGAACGACCCCATCTGGCCGAGGATGGCAATGAGCGCGGCCTGCCTCAGGAATGTCGACTTCCCGCCCATGTTGGGCCCGGTGATGATCAGGATCTGGTTCGAGGCCGCGTCGAGGTCCAAGTCGTTGGGGATGAAAGGCTCGGCCTGGCTCGTCTCGATGACGGGGTGGCGTCCGGCCTCGATGCGGAGCGCGTCCCCCTCGTCAACCGCGGGACGGACGTAGTTCCGCCGGGCCGCGCACTCGGCCAGGGCCAGGAGGACGTCGAGCGCTGCGACGTCGGCCGCGATCCTCTGCAGGCGATGGGTTTCTCGGGCCGCGGCTTCGCGAACCTCGAGGAAGAGGCGATGCTCGAGGACACCGATCCGCTCTTCGGCGTGGAGGACCTTCTCTTCGTACTCCTTGAGCTCGGGCGTCAGAAAGCGCTCGGAGTTGACGAGGGTCTGCTTCCTCATGTAGTCGGCCGGGACCTGGGGCAGGTTGGGTTTCGTCACCTCGATGTAGTAGCCGAAGACCTTGTTGTAGCGGACCTTGAGGGAGCCGATGCCCGTCCGCTCGCGCTCCCGCTTTTCGATCTGGGCGATGAACGTCTTTCCGGAGCGGCTGACCGAGCGCAAGTCGTCGAGCTCGGCGTTCCAGCCGTCCTTGACGATGCCGCCCTCGGTCAGGAGGAAGGCCGGCTCGTCGAGGATGGCTTTCTCGATGAGGCCGGTGACGTCCTCGGCGTTGTCCCAGCGTCCGGACATCGTCCGGAAGATCTCGGCCGAAAAAGCGCCGAGCTCGCGCTGGACCTGGGGCAAGGGGACCAGGGATTTTTTAAGGGCGACGAGGTCCCGGGGATGGGCCGCGGCGAGGGCGATCTTTCCGGCCAGCCGCTCCAGGTCGAGAACTCCTTTCAGGACTTCGCGCAGCTCGCGGCGGCCGATGGTCGCCCCCAGGGCCTCGGAGACGCCGTCCTGCCTCGCCGCGATCTCCTTCGTGTCGAAAAGGGGCCGCAGAAGCCAGGAGCGGAGAAGGCGGCCGCCCGGGGCCGTCACGGTGAAGTCGATGACATCCAGGAGCGTATCCTTGACCTTGCCCTCGCGCAGATTACGGACGAGCTCCAAGTTGCGGACCGTCGTCGCGTCGAGGACGAGGTGG
>MEXZ01000075.1:148-15197 GCA_001773855.1 Candidatus Aminicenantes bacterium RBG_13_64_14 | reverse complement strand
ACTTTTTTGACGTAGGCGATGAGGGCCCCGGCCGCGGCGACCGCGAGACGCTTATCCTCGAGACCGAACCCGGTGAGCGACCGCGCCCCGAAATGCTCGAGGACGACCCGGCCGGCCTCGGGCGGGTCGAAGAGCCAACCTTCGGCCGGGCTCAGGGCGACGCCGGCCAGACCGCTCGGCGACAGGACCCGCCGCAGGGCCTCCTCGGTCCCCTCTGGGTAGAGGATTTCCTTGGGGGCCGATTTGAAGATCTCGTCGGCCAGGACCTTGATCTCGGGCCACCCGCCCTCGAGCGTGCGGACCTCGCCGGCGACGAGGTCGAGGAGGGCCATCCCCCACCCGTCCTCTTCAAGGGCCAGGGAGACGATGAACGTGCTCTCCTTGGCGTCCTCCGTCTCGAACTCGACGGCGGTTCCGGGCGTCAGGACTTTGATGACCTCGCGCTTGACGACGCCCTTGGCCGCCTTGGGGTCCTCGACCTGCTCGCAGATGGCGACCTTGTGGCCCAGCCGCAGGAGTTTCGGGAGATAGGAGCCGACGGCGTGGTGCGGGACGCCGCACATGGGGACCTTCTGCCGCGAAGTCAGCGTGATGTCGAGGATGGGCGCGGCGACTTTGGCGTCGTCGTAGAACATCTCGTAGAAATCGCCGAGGCGGAAGAAGAGGAGGGCGTCGCGGTGGAGCCCCTTGATCCGGAAATACTGCTCCATCATCGGAGTCAGGGAGTTTTCTTTGGACATCGGCGAACCCTCACTATACCGATGGCCGGCGGCTTTTGCAAGATTGACACATCCGGGGGAGCTGGTGTAATCTCGGGGCGTGAACATCCCCAATTACCTCAGCCTGGCCAGGATCCTCGCTATTCCCGCCCTCGTAGCCGTGATGCTGACGAATTTCGAGGGCCACGACATCGTCGCCCTGGCCATCTTCATATTCGCCTCGCTGACGGACTGGCTCGACGGCTGGCTGGCCCGCCGTAAGGAGCTCGTCACCGTCCTCGGCCAGCTCCTCGATCCGACGGCCGACAAACTCCTCATCGCCTCGGCCCTCATCTGCCTCGTCGGGCTCGGCCGGGTCCCGGCCTGGGCGGCCGTGGTCATCATCGGGCGGGAGATCGCCGTCAGCGGCTTCAGGGCCATGGCCTCGTCCAAGGGGGTCAACATCCCCGCCTCGGCCTTCGGAAAGGCCAAGATGGGCAGTGAATCCTGGGTCATCGGCGCCCTCGTCCTGGGCCCGATCTATTTAGGGAAATTCTACATCGCGGCCAAGGTCGGGCTATGGTTGGTTTTCGCCCTGGCCGTCGTCTCGGCCGTTGAATATTTCCTCCGCTACGGCCCCCGGGTTATTTCACAGCAGGCCGAATAGGGCCGCCCTCGCCCTTTCCAGCCCTTCCCAGTTCTCCACGTTGTGGAAAGCCGGCGCCTTGGGCCAGCCCCGGCCGATGCGCTTGAACAGGCCGGCCAGGACTTTGCCCGGGCCGCACTCGACGCACGCTTCGATGTCCATCTCTTTTAAAAGGCTCATGGACTTCGCCCAGAGGACGGAGAGGCTGACCTGCCGCTTGAGGGCGTCCCGGGCATCCTCCCCCGTCCGGATGAGCCGGGCGTCGACGTTGGTGATGATCGGGAAGCGCGGCTCCGTGAACAGGACGGCGTCGAGGTCGGCGGCGAGCTTCTCCTCGGCCGGCTTCATCAATCGGGAGTGGAAGGGCGCGCTGACGGGCAACATGACCGACCGCGGCGCCTTGATCGCCGCCAAGGCCTCCTCGACCGCGGCCTTTTCGCCGGAGATGACGATCTGGTCGTCGCTGTTCCAGTTGGCGATCTCGACGACGCCCGAGCGCACGGCGGCGAGATGTCCCTCGACCACGTCGCCGGAAACGCCGAGGACCGCGGCCATCCCTCCGATCCCGACGGGGACGGCTTCCTGCATGTAGCGGCCTCTCTTGTGGACGAGGAGGACGGCGTCCTCGAAGCGCAGGGCGCCGGCGGCGACCAGTGCCGAGTATTCGCCAAGGCTATGGCCGGCGGCTACGGCGGGGTCGCGGCCGAGCAGTCGGCAGACGGCCGTGCTGACGACGAGCAGGGCCGGCTGCGTGTTCCGGGTGAGCCGGAGTTCCTCCTCGGGCCCCTCGAAACATATCTTGGAAATGGGAAAGCCGAGGACCTCGTCGGCCGTTTCAAAAAGCCTGCGGACCTCGGACGACTTGTCGTATAGGTCTTTTCCCATTCCCACGGCCTGGGACCCCTGTCCCGGGAAAAGATAGGCGATGTTCATTTCAGGCAATCTTTCTTGATCTGGATATCGGCCCGATTTCTCAGGTCCCTGACCCAGTCGGCCGTCTGCTTCATCCGCCTCTCCTCCCGCAACCGCGATTCGATCAGGTCGGCGACCCGTTCGAGCGGTTCGGCCGCCTTGCCGAGGCGGATCTGCTCCGGGACGTAGCTATCCCGGTAATGCCTCTCGACCTCCGTGAGCGACACGGGGATCGTCTGACTGAATCTCAGAGCCAGGGCTCGGTCGAAGAGAATGCGGTCTTCAAGGTAGGGCTCGAGGTCCGTCTCGGCCAGGCCGAATTTCCCGAGCTTGGCGGTGAAAACGTCCTCTCCGAGCCGCCGGCGCAGCTCGGCCAACGCCGCGGCGATTTCGTTCCGGTCGGCCGATCGGGACTCGCGGGCCAAGTCGAGGACGACCTTGCGCTCGATGAGCGCGTCGAGAGCCGCAAGACGGGGGTCACGGCCCGCCTCGACGCCGGCCTCGCGACCCAAGCCGAACTCGGCTGCGATCTCGACGTCGATGAGGGTGATGACTTTGCCGTTGACGACCGCGACCAGGCAGTCGACGGTCTGGGCCAGGCCGGCCAACGCCGCCAGGAGCATGACAAGCAGGGTCCTTTTTATCATCGTCGTTTCCGCCTTAGAAGATGGTGCCGATCGTCAGGAAGATGAGGGGTCTGCCCTTCTTGTCTTGAGCGTCGATACCCCAGAGCTTCCAGGCGATCTCCAGACGAACCGGTCCGAGCGGCGTCCTGTAGCGGATGCCGGCCCCGGCCGCCCCCTGAAGCTCGAGGGGCCGGAAGGCCTTGACGCTCGCGTAGACGTTGCCGAGGTCGAAAAAGGCGCCCAGCCGAAGTTCCTTCCACGACGGGCTGACGGCAAAAGCGAGCTCCGCATTGACCAGGAAGACGGCCTCGCCGCCGAGGGGCTTGAGCGTCGTCGAGTCGAGGGGGCCGAGCATGTCGAATTCCTCCCCCCGGAAGGTGTTGCTGCCGCCGGCGAAGAACCTTTCCGGCAGGTGCCTCAGCCCGTTGCCGAGCCCCAGCCGGGCCGTCAGCCCGAGGTTCAGTCTGCCGGGAAGGGGCCGGAAGAGCTGGGACCTGAAGAAAACCTTCTGGTAATCCGACTCCATCCCGAAAACCGGGAAGCCCCACTCGCCGACGGCGCTGAAGAAAAACCCCTTGGCCGGATTCAACGTGTCGTCGCGTCGCTCCCAGCTCATGCTGACCGAGGCGAGCGCCGCCGAGTAGGGGAGGTAGCGCCGGTCGATGTCGCCCGGCGGATTTTCGAGGTCGACCTGGGGTAGGGCCGTCCGAATCAGGCTCAGGGAGGCGAGGAGGAGGCGGGCCTTGCTCAAGGCCTTGATTGTGCTCACGCTGAGGCCGCGGCGGTCGAAGGTGAAGCTCTCCCGGTCCTCCCTCTCGGCCCAGGCCAAAAGCGTCGTCGGCATGGCCAGGTCGAAGAGATAGGGCTGGTTCCACGAAGCGATCGCCCGCCTCTCGATCGTGCTGAGCTGACCGAGGAGACCGACCTGGGCTCCCAGTCCAAGGACGTTGCTGCGGATGTACTCCGCTGTGCCCCTGGGGCGGAAATCGTTGGGCCAGGAGGCGAGAGAGCCGCTGAGGGGGGTCAGGGACTGGAAGCCGAGCCCGGCCCCGGCGTAATTCATCTCCCCTTCCCGGACGGTGACAATGACGACTTCTTCGCCGGGCCCGGTCTGGACTTCGTCCACCCGGACCTCGGAGAAAATGCCGAGGCCTTCGAGCCGGCGTTTCGTCTCCTGGACCTTCGAGTAATCGGCAACACCGCCCTTTTCGACGCGCAGCTCTTTCCGGATGACCCGGTTTTTCGTCACCCGGTTGCCGGTGACGAAGACGTTCCGGATGGTGATTCTGGCGCCTTCCCGAATCTCATAGACGAGGGTCAGCCGGTCTGTCGCCCCGGGCTCGACGCGGGGGAAGACCGTCGTGCCGCGGATGCCGCGGTTGAGATAGAAGGTTTCGATCTGGCTGACGTCTCTCTGGACGTTGGGCGGATAGTACGGGCCGCCCTCCCGGCTGACCAGTTCGCGGAGGAGGGCCTCGGCGGGAAAGAGCGAGCCCCCCTCGAAGCGGATGGCCTCGACCGTCGTCTTCGGCCCCTCCCGGACATCGAAGACGGCCCGGACACCCGCCTTCTGTCTGACCAGGTCGAGCCTGACTTGAACGTCTGCAAAGCCGTTTTCCTTATAAAAGACCTCGATCTCGCGGGGGATGGAGAAGAGGCGGTCGTAGCTGAGGAGCACGAACAGGGGGACGCTCTCGCGGACGGCCAGCCGGGTCTTCATGTCCAGCTCGGAGAATGCGGCTAGGCCCTTAAAGTCAACCGCTTCGATCTTGTCCTTATCTCCCGGGGTGACATCGTGGATGACGAGGATTTCGTCACGTGTTTTTTCGATCCGGCTGGAGACGGTCGCAAAGAGGTAGCCTTTCCGGCGGACGTAGTTGAGGACGCGGACCTCCCCCTCGTCAAGACCCCACTGTTCGAACACCCGCTCCTCCCAGATCGGCTCGAGGAGGCGCGCCGGGACCTTGGCTCCGTTGACGACGATCCGGATTCTCTCCTGCGGCAGGACCTCGACCTGGAGGTCGATCCGTAGGTTTTTCTCGTCGAAGACCTCCCCGGCCAGACGGACCTCGGCCCGCCGAAAGCCGGCCTTGCTCAGGGCGGCGGTCAGGGCCTCGAGGTCGGCCGCAAGAAGGTTGGGCACGTAGACCTCGCCGAGTCGGCTTTTCATCTTCTTGAACAGGGCCGTCCCAGGGATTTCCGCCTTCCACTCGATATCGAGGGACGCGATCGTGTACCTTTTCCAGGAGGACGCTTGAAAAATCAAATTCACGGTGGTATCGCCGGGCGACTTTTGGACCTCGCAGGTCACCTCGGCCCCGAAATACCCCTCTTTTCTCAGTCCCTCGCCGACCTCCGCGCACGCCTGCCCGACCCGGTCCTCTTGGAGAATCCCGCCCGGCCGGAGCGACACGAGACTCTCCCTCAGCCGAACCGGCGAGACTTTCGGACCGCGAAAATCGACGTCATTGATGAATAAGTTCCTGACCAGGGTGAAGAGCAGCTCGACACGGTCCTCGCCGCGCGTCACGACCCGGATGTCGGCGAAGAGCCCCGTCCGAAAGATTTGCTTGACCGCCTGGTCGACGAGCCTCGGGGAATACGGCTCGCCCGGCTTGATCGGGATGAAATCCAGGAGCCCGGCTTCGGCCGGCATACCGTCGACCTCCACGGCGACCCGGGCGACGACAGGAAGGCCCGTATCCTGAGCCCTTGCCGGAGCAAGGCCTGCGGCGAGGACGAGCGCGGCCAGAACGAGGAGGCTCCCCGTCACGGGACGGCGTCCCCGGCCCCGCTCCTTAGAAACGCCTGCGGTACTTGACATCGAAGCCCAGCCTTCCCCGGTCGTCCCGCCCGCCGACGAGCGAAAATTTTCTGCTGATGTCCCACTCCATGCGGAAGATTGGGACCTCATCGATCCCGGCCATGACCGTCGAGTTGGCCAGGATCGTCGAGTAGATGAACAGGAGGTTCCTGGAGATTCTCTTGCCGACGGTGATCCGGGCGGCGATGCCGCCGGGGGCGCTTTCCGGGATATACGGGTCGATCCGGAATCGGTCCAGCGAGAACAGGCCGCTCGTCCGTTTCTTGGCCTGGTCGGCGATCTGATAGGTCAGGAGGGAGGCCGTGCTCATGGCCGTGCTGCGGTCTCCCGAATAGGAATAATAAGTCCGCCGGAAGGACTCGCCCAGGGCCAGCAGGGACAGGATCTCCTCCGGCGGCAGGGGCGGCGAAGAGGAGAACTCCGGCTTGAGGCGGCTGACGGGGCCGCTCATGTTAAGGGTCACCCGGTAGTCCTTGACGTAGGTCTCGCCGCGGAAATCGAGGTAGGGCTCCGTGTTGACCGGGTCGACGAAGCTCAGCCTCCCGTTGATGACACGGAAACTCCGGTCCTGGAAATAGAAGTCCCCGCTCGTGAGGTCGATGTCGCCGAGGAGGACGGGCGAGTTGAACGCGCCGGTCGCAGTCAGGTTGAAGCGGCCGTTGAATTTGCCCAGGGAGTTCTCGATGGTCATGTTCTCGTCGGCCCGGAGGCGGAGGTTGAGCGACATGCCGTCGAAGAACGACGGCCCCGTTTCGGCGGCCGGCTCGGCCTCCGACGAAAAGGAGAACTCCTCGTAGATTTCGCGGCGCCAGCTGAAGCGCTTAAACAGGAGTTCCCCCTCGCAGACGAAGCGCTTCTTGTCCTTGAGCAGGCGGATCGTCCCGTCCGCCTGGACCCGCATCCGTTCCATAGGCGAGAGGACCATGTCCTTGGCCTCGATCCTTAGGTCCATCGTAGCGATGCCCTCTTCGCCGATACCGACCTCGCCCGAACCGCGTACGTCGCCCCCACCGAGCTTGCCGTCGAGCGAGGTGATGGTCAGGACGTCGTCGAGGTAGCTCGCGGAGGCGGTGAAATCGGTCATGGCGTAGGCGAAACCCGGCAAGGGTATGACCGGGGCCTTAACATCGAGGACTACGGCGACCTTCGCTTTTGTTTCGGTCTCCTTCACGTCGGCCGTGTAATCGGCGTGCCCCTGGGCCCCGTACCATGGCCAGATGAGGTCGAGGGTGCTGATCCGTCCCTTGACGACTCCCGAGAAAAGCCCGCCGGAAAGAGGGAAATCGAATGCGGCTTCGAACGGGTTTTCCCCCGGGACGAGCCCGCCCTTAAGACCGAGGAGAACATGCCCGCCGGCAACATCCAATTGGAGATCGCCCCGGGCCTCGGTTTTCTCGAGGGGAGAGAGGGTCATGTCCTTGATATTGAACAGCCCGCCCAGCTTGTCCCTGCCGAAGACGCCCCGGCCGGCCAGGGCCAGGGACAGCCGGCCGGAGGCCGCAGAGACGAGCTGGTGAAAATCGAGCTCCTCGCCACGGAGGTCGAAATCGAACTCGCCGTTGATGATCCCGACGAGCAGCCGGCCCTCGAAACTCCCGCCGTAGAAATCCATGGCCAGTTCGGGGAACGACAGGATGCCGTCCTTCCAATCGAGCCGGCCGGAGACCCGGCCGGCCTTCTCGCCGTAGCCGGTGATCTCGGGGCTTGTGAAGCTCCCCGAGAACTCCTGGGCGCCGGCCCTGTCGACCATCCGGAAATCGCCCGAGGCCCGGCCGGAGAGAGAGACGGGGATCTCGAGGGCGGGAAGGATCCTGGCCAGTTCCCCCTCCCCGTCCTTGACGTCCACTTCGAGCGTGTGGCCGTCGGTCTTGACCCGGACCCGGCCCTTGAGCACGGGATCATCAACGTCGAACGCGCCCTCGAAACCGCCTCCCGAGATGACGGCCTCCGTCTCGACGAAGGCGGCATTGAACCGGTCGAAGCCGCCGGGAGACAAGGTGGCCTTCAGGGAAACGACCGGGGAGGCGGACTTGCCGCTGAGACGGACGTCGGCGTAACCCGCGCCTCGGATCTCGCCGAAGCCGAACGTCTCGTTGAGGACGAGGGAGACAAATTCCCGCGTCTGCTTGACGTCGAAGACCTGTCCCCGGATCCTCGTATCGATGTCGCCGGCGAGGTCGATCGCGGCGGTCGCTTCGAGGCGGCCGAAGTTCGATTCGAGGCCGGGAGTCCGGATGGAGACATTGTGGGTGGCGAAATCGACGCCGACCTTGGCGCCCCCCCGGAAGGAAAACAGATCCCCTTCCCTGGCGAGCGAGGAATCACGGAATTCGGCGTCGACAGCGAGCTTGCGGTTCTCGAGGCTAAAGGTCCCCCAGGCGGGGGAACTGACCGGCCAGGGGATTTTAAGCTCACTGAAGACCGGATCGACGAAGATCGGGGCGGCCCGGCCCTCGACCCGGCCATGAAGAAAGGTCAGGCCCAAGCTCTCGGCGGGAAGTCCGGGCTTCTGGATGGCCAGGTCGATCCTTCCGCCCGTCGCCGGCGCAAGGTCGAAGCGGCCCCGGATCTTGCCCATGGGCACACCGCAAAGCACCAGGGTGTCCGAGGCGAGGCTCGTCTCGAAGGCGAGCTCGCCGCTCCTGCGCCGGAGCTTCCCCTCCCCGCCGACCTTCCCCTTCCATTCAAAGGGCATGCGGAGGATCGCGTCGAGAAAAGCGGTCTCGATATCGAAGCGGGCATCTAGCTCGATCTCCGGGTCGGGGAAATTTCGGATGCTGCCGGCCGCCTGGAGGGCGACGCCGGGACCTTCGACCGTCAGCCGGTCGATCTTCACCGCTTCGCCCCGGCCGGAAACCTGGATGGTGAGGGCCCCACCGAAGTCGAGGTTTTGGGTGGGGGACGAATAGCCGCTCCGCGCGGCCGTCGCCCGGGCCGAGAACTCCTCGCCGCTCTGGGTGACGCGCGCCTGAAGCCCCCGGACCTCGACCGTCGCCGCGCCGGTTTCAAAGGACACCGAACCGCCCTCGATGACCCCCTCGTCGATGATGAAAGGAAGGGAGAAAACGGAAAACGGTCGCCTGGCTTTCGGCCGTGGCGCCCCCGGGGCTCCCCGGGTGAGGCGGACCTCCGGAGATTCCAGCCGGACGAAAATGGACTTCTGGTTCCTCAGAAGGGAGAGAAAGGAGACTTCGACCGTGACCCGGCGGGCCCGGAAGGTCGGCGGGCCGGTGAGAGAGCGGACGTTCTCGAGGACGAGGGCGGGCGGGAAATAGGACGCCTTCAGGCTGTCGTAGGCGAACGACTTGCGGATCTCCTTGCGGACTTCGCCCAGGAAGACGTTCTTGCCGACGACCAGGCTCGAGAAGAGGACGCCCATGACGAGCACGAACACCGTGACCCGCCGGACTTTCTGGACGAGGATCCGGACATGTTCGCGGATCCGGAAGATGGGGTGGAATCTCACTTCTTGACTTTTCTCCAGTCGGCGAGGAACCGTTCGATGCCGATGTCCGTCAGCGGATGCTTGACCAGCTTTTCCAGGACCCCGTAGGGGACCGTGGCGATGTCCGCCCCGATCAGGGCCGCCTCGACGACGTGCCGCGGGTGGCGGACGCTGGCCACGATGACCTCGGTTTCGAAGCGGTAGTTCTCGAAGACCTGGACGATCTCCTCGATGAGGGCCATGCCGTCCTCGGAGGCGTCGTCGAGGCGCCCGATGAAGGGACTGACGAAGCGGGCCCCCGCCTTGGCGGCGAGGAGGGCCTGGCTCGCGGAGAAGATGAGGGTCATGTTGACCGGGACGCCCTCGGCGTGGAGCGTTTTCGTCGCCTTGAGGCCCTCCAGACAGACGGGGATCTTGACCGCGACGTTGGGCGCGATCCGGGCCAGGCCGCGGCCCTCGACGACAATCTCGTCGGCGCGGAGCGAAACGCACTCGGCGCTGACAGGTCCGGCGCAGACGGCGCAGATGGCGCGGATATTGTCCTCGAAGGTCACGTTCTCCTTGGAGCAGAGCGACGGGTTGGTGGTCACCCCGTCCAGGACCCCCCAGCTCGCGACCTCGCGGATCTCCTCCAGGTTGGCCGAATCCAGGAACAGCTTCATGTGTCCTCCTTGTCGTTTGAACAGGTGTAGGTGTTCGAGAGCACGCCGATCCCCTCGACCTGGACGTCCACCCGGTCGCCGGGCGTCATGGGGCCGATCCCGGCGGGCGTGCCCGTGGCAATGATGTCGCCGGGGTTGAGCGTCATGACCCGGGAGAGGAACCGGACGAGGGAAGGGATGGAAAAGATGAGGTTGGCCGTGTTCCCCGTTTGGACCAGCTTGCCGTTGAGGAACGTCTTCAAGTGGAGCGCCGCCGGGTCGAGGCCTGTGGCGACGCAGGGCCCGAGGGCGGCGAACGTGTCGAAGGACTTGGCCCGGGTGAATTGGACGTCCTTTTTCTGCAGGTCCCGGGCCGTGACGTCGTTGAAACACGCGTAGCCCAGGATGAATTCGGAAACGGGAGCGTCGTCGCCGAGCCTGCGAGCTTTTTTCTTGATGACGACGGCGACCTCCCCTTCGTAATCGACGCGGCCGGCCATGGCCGGATGGACGATCCTGTCAAGGTGGCCGATGATGGCCGTCGGCGGCTTGAGGAAGATCAAGGGCTCTTCGGGCAGGGGGTTTCCCAATTCCTCGGCGTGGGCCCGGTAGTTGCGGCCGATGCCGATGATCTTCGTGGGCAGAACCGGCGGCAGGACACGGACTTCGCCGATGGGGACGGGGCTCGACCCGATCTTGAAGTCGCCGAAGACCGACCCGACGATGGGAAAAAGGAACTCCTCCTTCAGGATGCCCGTGAGGATCCTCTTGCGGTACCTGAACCGGTAGATTCTCAAGGCCTCGCTCCTTTCGCGACGACGGCCGCTCCCTCGGACATCGAGCCCTCGTTCCCGGTCCGATCGACGGCGCTGACGGCGTAGACGTAGGACACGCCTTTCGCGGCCGACCGGTCGGTGAACGTGTTCTCCCGGACGAGACCCTCGCCAAGGATGCCGAAGGCCGGGCCGCCGGCCTCTTTTCTCCAGACCCTGTAGCCGTCGAGGTCGCGCTCCTTCGCCGGCCGCCAGCTCAGGGAGACAAGCCCGTCGCCGGCGACGACGGACAGGCCGGCCGGCGCGGCGGGCGGAAAAACATCGCGCGGGACGATCTCCACGGCCGAAGAATCGCCGCTCTCGACCGCGCCGTCCGCCCCGGCGGCGACCGTCCGGACGAAATAGCCATGGGCCTTCCCGAACTCGAAATCGCGGTCCTCGAACGTCAGGCCGTCGAGGGGGGATGGCGTGAGCTTGCGCGGCGGGCCATCCCCTTTGTAGCGGTAGACGACGTAGCTGCTCCCATTCTTGAGAGGCGTGCCGTCGATGTTCGAGTCGGGGGCGAGCCAACCGACTTCGATGAAGTCCGGGAAGACGCGGACGCCCACGGATCGCGGGGGTTTCGGGCAGCCCCGGATGTTCACGGCGGCCGGCACGGTGAAATCCGAGGCGCGCTTTTTGGAGTCGATGACCCGGACGGCGAAGGCAAGGCGCTTCGGGCCCGCGGGGCCCGGATCGAAGACGAAGGGAAAGGCCATCTCGGAGTCCCGCGCGCCGGCCCGGCGTTGGAAACTCCCGAACTCCTCTTTGGGGATCCGCCGGGCCAGACGGGCCGTTTTTTCGACCTCGGCCGACGCGGAAGGCCGGCCGCCGGCCGGCAGGCCGCTGTCGAAGACCCAGATCTCGATGGTTTCGAGATCCGTCAAAGGGCGGCCGGAAACGGCCTTGACCGGGTTCGTCCATTCCAGGAACACGACCTGCCCGCGCTGGGCGGCCGCCAAACCCTCGACGGTCATGGGCTCGCGTCCGGGCGGGATTTCGAGCGGACCTTTCCGCCCGCAGGCCGGAAAGAACAGCAACGGCAACCCGAGGATGAGCGTCGCAAACGGTCTGGCCATCACAGGATGAAACGCCGCAGGTCCTGGTTTTCGAGGATGTCCTTGAGGTGCTCCCGGACGTACTCCCGGTCGATCCGGATGGTCTTCTCGGCGATGTCCGGCGCGGCGAAGGAGATGTCCTCCATGACTTTTTCGACGACGGTGTGAAGGCGGCGGGCCCCGATGTTCTCGGCGTCGGCGTTGACCTTTTCGGCGACGTCGGCGATCTCGTCGACGGCGTCCGGGGTGTAGGAGACGCTCACGCCCTCCGTGGCCATGAGGGCCTCGTACTGGCGGATCAGGGCATTCTCCGGCTCGGTCAGGATGCGCACGAAGTCGTCCTTGCCGAGCGGCGTGAGCTCGACGCGGATCGGAAACCGGCCCTGGAGCTCGGGGATGAGGTCGGAGGGCTTGGAGACGTGGAAAGCGCCGGCGCCGATGAACAGGATGTGGTCGGTCCGGACGAGCCCGAAGCGCGTGTTGACCGTCGTGCCCTCGATGATCGGCAGGATGTCGCGCTGGACGCCCTCGCGGCTGACGTCGGGCCCATGTCCGGACTCCCGGCCGGCGATCTTGTCGACCTCGTCGAGGAAGATGATGCCCGACTGCTCGACGCGCTCGATGGCCAGGCGTGAGACCTGGTCCATGTCGACGAGGCGTTTTTCCTCTTCCTCGAGGATGACCTCCCGCGCCTCCTTGATCTTCATCCGCCGCCTTTTCGTCCGGCCACCCAGGAAGCCCGGGAGGAACTCCTGGATCTGGAACCCGATCTCCTCGACCCCGGAGTTCGAAACGACCTCGAGGGGCGGCGACGTCTTTTCCTTGACCTCGATGTCGACCGGCCGGTCCTCGAGGAGCCCGCCGCGGAGCTGGGCCCGCAATTTTTCCCGAGTGTCGTGGAATTTCGAGTCGTCCCCCTCGCCGTTCGCATCGTCGCGCTTCTTGGGCGGAGGCAGGAGGATGTCCAGGAGCTTATCCTCGGCGTTGGCCTTGGCTTTCTCCATGACCTCGGCGACCTTTTCCTGCTTGACCATGTCGACGGACATGCGGACGAGGTCCCGGATCATGGACTCGACGTCCCGGCCGACATAGCCGACCTCGGTGAACTTGCTGGCCTCGATCTTGAGGAAGGGCGAGGAGGTCAGCTTGGCCAGCCGCCGGCTGATCTCCGTTTTCCCGACTCCGGTTGGGCCGATCATGAGGATGTTCTTGGGCGCGATCTCGTCGGCCAAGGGGGGGGGCAGCTTGCGCCGGCGGAAACGGTTCCTCAGGGCGATGGCCACGGCCTTCTTGGCCGCCTTTTGTCCGATGATGTGCTTGTCGAGCTCGGCCACGATCTCCCGCGGTGTGAGCTCCGCGTCGGGGATGTCGGCCGCGGGCCTCTCGAACGTCTCGGGGAGGACGATGGGCATTCAGAGCTCCTCGACCTTGATCTCGTTGTTCGTGTACACGCAGATCCCGGCGCTTATCTCCAGGGCTTCGGCGGCGATCTGCCGCGCATCGAGGTCGGTGTGCCGGATGAGCGCCCGGGCCGCGGCCAGGGCGTACGGTCCGCCGGAGCCGATGGCGATGATGCCGTCGTCGGGCTCGACGACGTCCCCGGTTCCGGAGATGAGCAGCAAGCTCTCCGCGTTGGCCACGACGAGGAGCGCGTCGAGCTGGCGGAGCGACTTTTCCATACGCCAGTCCTTGGCCAGCTCGATGGCCGCCCGGGAGAGGTTGCCGCGGTATTCCTCGAGCTTCACCTCGAACCGGGCAAAAAGGGCGAACGCGTCCGACGTCGCTCCGGCGAACCCGGCCAGGACATCCCCCTTGGCCAGGCGACGGATCTTCTGGGCGGTCTGCTTGAGGATGGTCTGGCCCATGGTCACCTGGCCGTCGGCGGCCATGGCCGTTTTTCCCTTGTGCCGGATGCAGATGACGGTCGTCGAACGGATCATGCGCGCACCTTCTTTCATCTAATAATATAGGATAGAATAGGACAAGTAAAGCCAGCCACCCCCTCCCGAAATCGCCGATCGAGCGTTGTTGCCCAGGTGTTTCAGTCCTCCGGATGTGTCCGGGAATTCCTGGGACACAATCCCTTTTCAAGAGAAAAGGGTTATGTCCCGAATTCTCCGGAATGTCCCGGAATTACGGTCCACGTTCTACCGGTGATTTCTGGCCGGGCTCCGCCCCTGTTCGCGGAGGCGTTTGACCTGGGGAGGGCGATTCATTAAGATACGGAAAAACGACCCTCGAGAGGAGGCCCCATGGCGTCTTTAACCCTGGTGGTCATGGCGGCGGGCATCGGCAGCCGCTACGGCGGACTGAAGCAGATCGACCCCGTCGGCCCGAGCGGCGAGGTCGTGCTGGATTATTCGGTGTTCGACGCCCTCCGGGCGGGGTTCGGCCGGGTCGTCTTCATCATCCGCAAGGACATCGAAGAAGCCTTCCGGGAGAAGATCGGCCGCCGCATCGAGCGGGCCGCGGACACGGCCTACGTCCTCCAGTCCCTGGACCAGGTCCCGCCGGGGTTCGTCGTTCCCGAGGGGCGGAAAAAGCCCTGGGGCACTGCCCAGGCCATCCTGGCGTGCAAGGATTCCGTCCGGACCCCTTTCCTGGCCATCAACGCCGACGACTACTACGGCCGGACGGCCTTCGAGGCCATGGCCGGGTATCTCGGACGGGATGGCGGCGGAGACGGCCGGCACGAGTTCGCCATGGTCGGCTACCGGCTGGCCAATACGCTCTCCGAGCACGGCACGGTCGCCCGGGGCGTCTGCACGGCCACGGCCGAGGGTTATCTCGTCGGCATCCGCGAGCTCCTGAAGATCCGCAAGTTCGGGGACGCCATCGAGCACACGGAGAACGACGCCGACTGGATGCCCCTGGACCCCGCGAGCTGGACGTCCATGAATTTCTGGGGCTTCACTCCCGGCCTCTTCAGCGAGCTCGAGGCCCTCTTCCCCGAGTTCCTCCGGACGGGCGCCGCGGCCATCCGGAAGGCGGAATTTCTCATCCCCGAGGTGGTCGGCGCACTGCTGCGGGAGGGCCGGGCTAGGGTCCGGATCCTGCCGACGCAGGAACGCTGGTTCGGCGTGACGTATCCCGAGGACCGGCCCGCCTTCCGGGCCGCCATCCTCGGGCTCGTCGACGCGGGCGTCTATCCCCGAAACCTTTGGTCCAGGGCGTGATCGGTGCGAAAGGAAACCAATTCCGGCGCCGGAGCGTATTATCAATGAGTTTGAAATTTCGGGTTCGAATTGATATCCTTTACATAAACACCCGGACAATCCCATGAAGTGTCCCCGCTGCCAGAACGAAAACCCCGAGGGGACCCGCTTCTGCGGCCGCTGCGGCCGCGAGCTCCCGGGGTCGGGCGAGACCGTCGCGTCGGCGACGGCG
>MEXZ01000075.1:0-99 GCA_001773855.1 Candidatus Aminicenantes bacterium RBG_13_64_14 | reverse complement strand
GCCGTTTCGAGATCATCGAGGAGATCGGCAAGGGCGGCATGGGCACCGTCTACAAGGCCTACGACAGCAAGATCCGGGAGGTCGTCGCCCTCAAGCTCC
>MEXZ01000074.1:20599-30029 GCA_001773855.1 Candidatus Aminicenantes bacterium RBG_13_64_14 | reverse complement strand
TGGGATTCCTCTTCCTGCCGGAGGAAGAGGAGGAACTCGCGCAGACCCGGCGTGCTGGCAATGCCGGCCATGTGACCATAGCCGTCGGCCGCCTCCTTTTCCCGCTCGATGGCGAAGGTGATGATGTCCGAGACGGATTGGAAACGGCGATGGGGCATGGCGTATCCCTCCTTTCACCTGGGTAGGGGTCCCGAGGATGCGGTCATTATAATGGATTCGTCCGGCGAGTCAAACCGCCCTGAAATCGCCGAAAAGGAATTCCCCGGGCAGTTCTATCGGCAATTTCAGGCTTCTGCGCCGCCAAGCCGGATGAGCTTGTCTTTGACGAGGGAGTTCCTTTTGACCGGCTTGTCGTTCTTGATGGCGATGTAGAGCGCCTTGTAGGAGCCGATGACCACGCTCAGCTTTTTGGCCCGGGTCAGGGCCGTGTAGAAGAGGTTGCGCTGGAGCATGATGAAGTGCTGGGTCAGGAGGGGCATGATGACGGCCTGGTATTCGCTGCCCTGGGCCTTGTGGACGGAAACGGCGTAGGCCAGAGTGACGTCGTTGAGCTCGTCCCTCTCGTAGCTCACCGTCCGGCCGTCGAAGTCGACGAACAGCCGGAACTTGGCTTTGTCCGCATGGAGGACGATCCCGATATCGCCGTTAAAGACGTCCTTGTCGTAGTCGTTGCGCACCTGCATGACCTTATCGCGGGCGCGGAACTCGCGGCTCCCGACCTGGAGGCCTTCCCGCCCTGGGTTGAGGCGGGCCTGGAGCTCCGTGTTGAGGTTGTCGACGCCGACGAGGCCCTTGTACATGGGGCTGATGACCTGGATCTGAGGGGAGATCGGGCTCAGGCCGAGCTTGTAGGGGATGCTCGAGGAGCACATCTTGAGGATGGTCTGGAAGACCTTCCTCTCGTCGTCCTGACGGATGAAGTAGAAATCGGCGTTCTTGTCCGTCCGCGGCGCGTAAACGAGGGACTGTCCTTGATTGACCCGGTGGGCGTTGACGACGATGAGGCTCTCCTTCTCCTGCCTGAAGATCTCGTCGAGCCGGACAACGTCGACCGTGCCCGACTCGATGATGTCCCGGAGCAGGGTCCCGGGACCGACCGAGGGAAGCTGGTCCTTGTCGCCGACGAGTATGAGCCGCATCCAGGGCGGGACGGCCTTGAGGAGGTGGTACATGAGCGGCAGGTCGACCATCGAGAACTCGTCGATGACCAGGGCCTCGCCGCGGAGCGGGTTCGACGCGTTCCGCTTGAACGTCCCCTGCTTGGGACTGAATTCGAGGACCCGGTGGATCGTCCGGGCTTCCTGCCCAGTCGTCTCCAAGAGACGCTTGGCCGCTCGGCCCGTCGGGGCGGCCAGAAGGACCTCCCTTCCCCACTTCCGGAAGATGTCCACGACGGCCCGGACGATGGTCGTCTTGCCCGTGCCGGGACCTCCGGTGATGACCAGGATCTTCCGCTCGAAGCTCTCCCGGATGGCCAGCTTTTGCAGGGGCGAGAAGGCCATTCCCAGTCCTTTTTCCGTGTCGGCGACGGCCTGGCCGAGGTCGAAGTCCGGGGCCCGGCAGGGAAATCCGGCCAGCTTGTGGATAGAACGCGCGACCTCTTCCTGGGCCTGATAGAAGAAGGGCAGGTAGAGGGCCCGGCCGCCGCCCCACTCCTCGCTGACTACCTTCTCGCCCTTGAGCAGACCGTCCAAGGCGACTCCGGCCTTATCCGCGGGGACCTCCAGGTCGGTCCCGCATTTCTCAAGGACCTCCGAAGCGAGAGAAAAAATGTGACCTTGCTCGTTGTCCTTTTCGAGGATATAGAGGATATAGGCCTTGATCCGGTCGAGCGAGCCCGGGTCCATGCCGAGCTTCAGGGCGATCTGGTCGGCCGTCTTGAAGCCGACGCCCCAAATATCGAGGCTCAGCTGGTAGGGGTTCGTCTTGAGGACGGTGAACGACCGGTCCCCGTACTGCCGGTAGATCTTTGTGGCCAGGCTGGTCGAGACGCTGTGCTCCTGGAGGAACATGATCAGGTCCCGGATGTCCTGGTGCTCGGCCCAGGATCTCCGGATCTCTTTCAGCTTGACAGCGCCGACGCCTCCGACCTCGCCGAGCCGCTCCGGCTCCCGGGTCAGGATGTCGATCGTCCCCGCGCCGAACGTTCCGACGATACGCTTGGCCAGCACCGGGCCGATCCCCTTGACCAGGCCCGAGGCCAGGAATTTTTCGATGCCCTTGACCGAAGAGGGCAGGGTGAGGGTGAAGTGGTCGACCTTGAACTGCCGCCCGAAGCGCGGGTTGAGCTCCCATTGGCCGCGGATGCGGAGAACCTCGCCGGGCGTCAGCGGCGGGAAAGAGCCGACGACGGTTATCACCTCGCCGCTTTCGGGCTGGAAGCGGCAAACCGTGTAGCCGTTGTCGGGGTTAGTGAAGACGATCTCGTCGATGGCGCCGTCAATGAATTCCAGGCCGGTGATGAGCGTCGCCTTCTTCACATGGCCCTCATGACAGCTTCATCTTAGGTGTTTCTGCCGGGCCGGTCAACCGCCGTTAGAGGAGGCTGTTAATATCTGGGGCCGAGGGGATCGACGACTTGGAGGGGGAATCCGCTCCGCCTTCCCCCTTCCAACGGTCGCTTCGCTCCCTGCCTCCCCTCCTCGAACGCTGCGGCGTTCTGCGGCCCGGGAGAAATATCTCCCGGGACCCTCTTCCGGCTCAGGCAGTTTCTGAGCAGTATCTGAGTGAGCATAAGCGGTGATTTAGTCGGGCAGCACGACGGACGAGGGCAGTTTCAGGGGAAACCGCCAAAACGTGTCTGAGCTCGGCGTAGCGCACGCCGAGCGAGTTGTTTTGGCGCTGAGTCCGGTGCGATGACCGGCGTTAAAAATTAAACCCATTCGACTCCCCGGCATTAAGCCCGGGGATATGCGCAGGGTTAATACTGAGCGGCGCTTGTCGCCAGCGAACGTATCACCGCAGCGAACGAAGACGATCCCCGAGGCCTAATTAATGATGCGGAGCATGCGGCCCCAGCGGGCCTTGGGGATGAAGCTGACGATCTTTTTCATGCGGTCGCGGAAGCCGGTTTTCTGCCAGGCGTCCCGCTCGGCCTTGTAGGAGAAATAGATGACCCAGGGCTTGCCCTTGATCGAGGCGAGCGGCAGGAATCCCCAGTAGCGACTGTCCATGCTGTTGTCGCGGTTGTCGCCCATGACGAAGCAGTTGCCCGCTGGGACCGTGACCGGCCCGTAGTTGTCGCGGATGACGTCCTCGTAGCTGTAGAAATCGGTCTTGGCGTTGACGTGGCTGTCGATGTGGACCTTGTAGGCCTCGTCGAGCGGTTTGTCGTTGACGAGGACCTGCTTGTCCTTGACCTCGACTTTCTCACCCTCGAGCGCGATGACCCGCTTGACGAAGTCCTTGGTCAGGTCCTTCGGGTACTTGAAGACGACGATGTTGCCCCGTTCGATCGGCTTCCGGGGCAGGATGGCGCCTTCGAGGGGCAGCACGGTTCGGGTGTAGGCGAGCTTATTGACGAGGAGGAAGTCGCCGACGAGGAGGGTCGGCTCCATGGAGCCGGTGGGGATCTGGAAGGCCTGGACGACGAAGGTCATGACGAAAAAGACGAAGACCGCCGTCTCGGCGATGAGTTCGAAATACTCCCGGAAGAGCCCCTTGTCTTTTTTACGCGTCTCTTTTTCCATGTCGTTCACAGCCAACAAAGCGCTACTATAAAGGAAAACGCACCGGACATCAACCCTACGGCTCCCCGGTCTGAAGCCCGGGGTAGGCTCAGGGTTAATACTGAGCGGCGCTTTTTCCCCGATTTAAAAATCGGGGTTTGGCGCCGGCGAACGTATCAAGACCGTTGCCCCGGTCCTGCCGGCGATGGCGGCAGGACCAGGACTGGAAGCCCTGCCCCGGTCCTGCCGGGACCGGGACGGGGAAGCCCGGCCCCGGCATGAATGCCGGGGAGTCTCGGGGTTGACACTCCCGCCGAATCCGGGTTTACTAGACCCGTGAACATCATCTTGTTCGGCTACCCCAAGACGGGCAAAACGACGCTCTTCAATCTCGTGACGGGCGCGGGCGTCGAGGTCCGGGCCTACGACGATGGGAAGCGGGAGCCGAACGTGCGCGCCGTCCCCCTCCCCGACGGACGCCTCGACCGCATCGCGGCCGTCTATCCCGAGAAAAAGAGAATCGCCGCGTCGATGGCCCTGACCGACCTCGTCGGCATCTCCTTCGGCGAAGTCAAGGGCAGCCTCCTGCTCGGCCATCTGCGGAAGGCCGACGGTCTCGTCCACGTCGTCAGGGGCTTCGAAGACGAGGACATCCCCCATCCCAAGGGACGGCTCGACCCGGCCGAGGACATCCGGTTCATGGAGGAGGAGCTCGTCCTGGCCGATCTCCTTCTCGCCGACGGGCGGCTGGAGCGCCTCGAGAAGGACCTGAAGAAGATGAGAGACCCGGAAGGGGAAAAGGAGAGGGAGCTGCTGCAGAGGCTCCGTCCTGCGCTCGAATCCGGCCGCGGCCTCCGCGACCTCCCGCTCGCCCCCGTCGAGGAAAAGCTCATCCGCAGCTTCGCCTTCCTGAGCCTCAAACCGCTCCTCCACATCATCAATATGGACGAGAAGGACCTGGCCTCGCTCCGCTGGCCCGAGGCGTTCTTCCCGGCGCTCGGCGCTTCGCGGCGGGTCATGGCCTTCTGCGGCCGGATCGAATGCGACATCGCCCGGCTCGAAGAGGGCGAAAAACAGGCCTTCATGGCCGAATACGGATTGGACGACATGAGCGCCTCCCGGTTCACCGGGCAGGCGGTCTCGTTCCTGGACCGTATCTCGTTCTTCACCGTCGGGAAGGACGAAGTCCGGGCCTGGACGGTGAAGCGGGGCGCTGCCGCGGCGGAGGCGGCCGGCGCCATCCACTCCGACATCGCCAAGGGCTTCATCCGGGCCGAGGTCGTCGCGGCCGAGGAGCTCCTCCGGCTCGGCTCTCTCTATCACGCCAAGGAGGCGGGGGCGGTCCGGCTCGAGGGAAAAGACTACGTCGTCCGGGACGGGGACGTCATCTACTTCCGGTTCGCCCCATGAGCTCCGCCTTCCGGACGACCTCCGAAGACCCGCTCTCCGCAGCCCGGACCGGTCTCCTCGAAACGCCGCACGGGACGGTCGAAACCCCGGCCTTCATGCCCGTGGGAAGCCAGGGCACCGTCAAGGGCCTGACCCACGCCCAGGTCGAGGCTCTCGGCGCCCAGATCATCCTCGTCAACTCCTACCACCTCTTCCTACGCCCGGGGGTCGATGCCGTCGCGGCCATGGGCGGGCTCCATTCCTTTATGTCCTGGCCCAAGCCGATCCTGACCGACAGCGGCGGTTTCCAGATCTATAGCCTGTCGCCGCTCGTCCGAACGAGCGATGAAGGGGTCCGGTTCTCCTCCCACCTCGATGGCACCAAGATCTACCTCAAGCCCGAAGACGTCGTCGACCTCCAGGTCAGGTTGGGAACCGATGTCCTGATGTGCCTGGATCATTTCCCGGCCTACCCTTATTCCGCAGAGACGATGAAGGAGTCCGTCCGGCTGACGACGGCCTGGGCCGGCCGCTCCAAGGTCCGTTTCGCGGAGATCGATACGCATCAGCAGCTCTGGGGCATCAGCCAGGGCGGGATCTATCCCGACCTCAGGGCGAAGTCGATCGAGGATCTGCTGGAGTTGGGCTTCTCCGGCTATGCTTTCGGCGGACTGGGTCTGGGGGAGCCGAAGACCCGGCTTTTCGAGACCCTCGAGCACGGCAACCTCCTCCTCCCCCGCGACCGGCCCCGCTACCTCATGGGCATGGGCTACGTCGAGGACGTCGTCGAGGCCGTGGCCCGGGGCGTGGACTTCTTCGACTGCGTCCTGCCGACGCGCAACGCCCGCAACGGCACCTTGTTCACGAGCCGCGGCCGGGTGGCCATCAAGAACCGGAAATACGCGCTTGACGAACGGCCGCTCGACGAGGCCTGCCCGTGCTACACGTGCCACAACTTCTCCCGGGCCTATCTCCACCACCTCTTCGAGCGCGGCGAGATCACGGCGGCCGTCCTTCACACCATCCACAACCTGCACTTCTATCTTGACATCTTCCGAAAAATACGCCATTCTATCCAATCTAACTCCTTCGGGCTCCTGAAGAAGAGTTTGATTTCTAACGCCTCAGAAAAGGAAGAAACGACATGATTTTCGGAGCACTTGCAAACTTGGCCGGGCAGGCCGGAGGGGCGCAGGCCGCCCGTCCCAACATGCTGGGCGCACTCCTTCCCTTCGTCCTCGTTTTCGTCATTTTCTACCTCCTCATCATCATGCCCCAGAGGAAGAAACAAAAAAAGCACATGGACCTCGTGGAAAACCTGAAGCCGGGCGACCGGATCGTCACGACCGCGGGCATCTTCGGCACGGTCATGGGCGTCCAGAAAGACCGCATCGAGCTCAAGATCGCGGCCAACGTCAAGGTCGACATCACCAAGAGCGCCGTGGGCGTCATCCTGGGCGGGTCCGACAAGTCCGAGGGCGAATAAGGCCCGGGCGGCGGGGCGATGCCCCTCGCCCGAAATGAAACTCACGCGAGAGTGAAGGTCCCATGAAAAAGAATCTCCAATGGAAGGTCATCCTGACGCTGGCCGTCATCGCCGGTGCGATCATCCTCGCCTACCCCTTCAACGACAAAAAGATCAAGCGGGGGCTAGACCTCAAAGGAGGCATCCACCTCGTCCTCCAGGTCATCACCGACGATTCCATCAACATGGAAACGGACCTGGAGATCTCCCGGCTCGAGGATCTCCTCAAGAAGAACGCCATCACCTTCCAGAAGGTCACGAAGGAAGGCCTCGGCCGGATCGCCGTACAGGGAGTGCTCGCGGACGAGGAAGGCAAGACCCGCGACATGTTCGACCAGTACTCCCGGGACTGGGATTACGGATTCGCGGGCGACCGCGCGACTTTGACCTTGACGCCGATCGAAGCCCAGCGCCTCCGCGACCAGTCCGTCGACCAGGCGAAGCAGACGATCGACAACCGGATCAACACGTACGGGGTCGCCGAGCCCCTGATCCAGAAACAGGGCCGGGACAAGATCGTCGTCGAACTGCCGGGCATCGATGACCCCGAACGGGTCAAGGAGCTGATCAAAGTCACCGCCGTTTTGGAGTGGAAGCTGGTCAAGGCCGGCCCGGCAGACAACGAGGCGACCCTGCTCGAGGCGACGAACGGCCAGGTCCCCGACGACGCCGAGATCCTCCGGGGAGACCCCAAGAAGGGCCAGGGGGGATTTTATCTCGTCAACAAAGTTTCGGTAATCACCGGTAAAGACCTGCGGACGATCCGGCTCACCCAGGATGAGTGGAACAACCCGGCCGTCTCCTTCACTTTGAACTCGGAAGGCGGCGCCCGGTTCGAGCAGGTCACCGGCGACAACATCGGCAAGCAGATCGCCATCATCCTCGACAAGAAGGTCCAGTCGGCGCCGACTGTCGAGGACCGGATCCAGCGGGTCGCGGGAGGCGTCATCCGGCTCGGCCGGGGCACGCCCCAAGAGGCCGACGACCTCATCACCGTCCTCAAAGCGGGCGCCCTCCCGGCCGGCATCAGGTACCTCGAGGAACGGACGATCGGCCCGGCTCTCGGCGCCGACTCCGTCCGCCAGGGGCTCATCGCCGGGCTCGTGGCCGTCCTGGCCGTCATGATCTTCATGGTCATCTTCTACAAGCTGTCCGGGCTCAACGCGGTCTTCGCCCTCCTGCTCAACGTGCTCCTCCTCTTCGGCGCGCTGGCCTACTTCAAGGCCACGCTGACTCTGCCGGGTATCGCCGGCATCATCCTGGCCATCGGCATGTCGGTCGACGCCAACGTCCTCATCTTCGAGAGGATCAAGGAGGAGACCGCCCTGGGCAAGGGCATCATGAGCTCGATCTCCCAAGGCTTCTCCCGGGCTTTCACGGCCATCTTCGACTCCAACCTGACGACAATCATCTCGGCCATCTTCCTCTTCCAGTTCGGCACGGGCCCGATCCGCGGCTACGCCGTCACGCTGACGATCAGCCTCGTCGCCAACCTGTTCACGGCCGTTTTCGTCTCCCATCTCCTGTTTGACCTGACCGTCAAGAAAACCGCCAAGAAGATGAGTATCTGACATGCAACTCTTCAAAACCCCCAACATCAAGTTCCTGAAATATAAGTACATCGCCCTGGCCGTGACCGGCGTCATCGTGCTCGCCGGCATTCTTAACATCGCGGTCTTCAAGGGGCTCAAGCTCGGCGTCGATTTCGGGGAAGGATCCCTCCTCCGGGTCATGATGCGGACCCCTTCGTCCGAGGGCCTGATCCGCGACCTTCTCGGCAGCGTCGGCCTGGGTAAGAGCCAGGTCCAAAGGTCCGGCAATACGGGGCGGGAATTCCAGATCCGGGCCATGGAGACGGTCAACACCAAGGCCGGCGAGCAGGACCAGCTCGAGGCCCACGAAGCATTGGCCGACAAGATCATCGCCGCCCTCCGCGGCGAGGACGGCCGGGCGGAGCTGGCCCGCGGCCTCGTCGATCTGAACACCGTCGACGAGAGGACCCTCTCCGGGCTCCTCGAGACGGCCTTCCCCGGATCGGGGCCCGACGCCGCGCGGAAGATCGTTGCCTACCGGAACGACACCGGGATCATCGCCGATTTCCAGGATCTGGCCGGGCTCGGCCTCAAACCCGAAGCCCTGGCCTTCCTCAAGGACAAGACCTTCCTCGGCAAGATGACCATCCTCAGCCGGGAGACCGTCGGCCCGCAGGTCGGAGCCGACCTCCGGCGCAAGGCCGTCCAGGCGACCATCTGGTCCCTCATCGGCATGCTCATCTACATCGCCCTCCGTTTCAAGCTCGAATACGGCGTCGCGGCCATCTTCACCCTGGCCCAGGACGTCCTGATCACGATGAGCCTCTACTCTTTCACCAACCGCGAGATCAACCTGCCCATCATCGCCGGCATCCTGACCATTGTCGGGTTCTCGACCAACGACACGATCGTCATCTTCGACCGCGTCCGGGAGAACCAGAAGACGATGCGCGGCAAGCCCCTCGAAGAGGTCATGAACATTAGCCTCAACCAGTGCCTGGGACGGACGATCATTACCTCGGGCACGGTCTTCCTGACCGTCGGCGCCCTCTTCGGCTTCGGCGGGGAGGTCATCAACGACTTCGCCTTCCTCATGCTCATCGGCACGATCGAGGGCGTCTACTCGACGATCTACCTGTCCTGCCCGATCGTCCTTTTATGGCAGAACTTGTTCAAGCCGAAAAATGCCCGCCGGAGATGAATTTCCCTTGTCAAAAGGACATTTTTATTTTATAATACCTTTTGTGCGAATCTGCATTAACACGAGCATGAGGTAAGCATCATGGCGGAAGTCAAAAAGATGGTCCGGACGACAG
>MEXZ01000074.1:20396-20581 GCA_001773855.1 Candidatus Aminicenantes bacterium RBG_13_64_14 | reverse complement strand
AGGACTCTTTCTTCAAGCGCGAGAAGGGCACCGCTCGGAAAGCCCTGGTCTTCCCGGTTGCCTTGATCCTCCACGTGGCCTTGATCATCACGGCCATCGTTCTTCCCTTGCTGTCGACGGGCGAGCTGCCGACGGTCGAGGTCTACAGCGCCTTCCTCGCGCCACCTCCCCCGCCGCCGCCTCCT
>MEXZ01000074.1:18045-20379 GCA_001773855.1 Candidatus Aminicenantes bacterium RBG_13_64_14 | reverse complement strand
TCGGCGGCGTCCTCGGCGGCGTCGTCGGCGAGGTGGAAGCCCCCATCCGGGCCATCGGCGACATCAAGCCGCCGAAGCTCGTCAAGGAAGTGGCCCCGATTTATCCCGAGATCGCCCGAGTGGCGCGCGTCGAGGGTGTCGTCATCGTTGAGGCGACGACGGACGTCTACGGGCGTGTCATCAGCACGAAGGTCCTGAAGTCGATCACGCTTCTCGACCAGGCGGCCATCGACGCCGTGCGCCAATGGGTCTACGAGCCTATGGTCATCAACGGACGTCCCCGGCCGGTCATCTTCACCGTTACCGTCCGGTTCCAGCTGAAATAGTAAAGTCAGTCAATGGCTTTCGATATCTTACAGGAGGCATAACCCATGCAATTCGGACTTCTCGAAATGTGGCAGCAGATGGGAGTATTGGCCAAGGGCGTCTCGATCATGCTGATCGCCATGTCCATCATCTCGATCTACATGTTAATCGAGCGGCAGCTCGTGTTCGCCCAGGCGCGGAAGAAATCCCGCGAAGTGGCCCCCAAGCTGGCGGAACTGCTGAAGAGCGGCAACCTCAAGGACGCGCTCGCCCTATCCAACAAGAAGGACTACAAGGGCAGCCACCTGGCCCGCGTCTCCGCGGCCGGCGTCCTGGCCTTCATCGAGGGCAAGGAAGCCAAGCTCGGCTTCGATGAGCAGATCGAAATGGCGTCCCGCGGCAGCGAGCGCGCCAAGACGATGTTCAGTCAGGAGCTCCGGCGCGGCCTGCCCGTCCTGGCCACCATCGCCACGTCGGCCCCCTTCATCGGCCTGTTCGGGACGATCTTCGGCATCATCAACGCGTTCAAGGGCATGCAGCTGACGGGTTCGGGCGGCATCGGCGCCGTGGCCGGCGGCATCTCCGAGGCGCTCGTGACAACGGCCGTCGGTATCGGCGTCGCGGTCCTGGCCCTGTGGTGCTTCAGCATGCTCAACTCGAAGATCGAGATCTACGACGCCGAGATGTCCAACACGTCGTCCCAGGTCATCGATTTCTTCATCAAGTCCGGCGAAGCCCGCTAAGGAACCAAGTCCCGGTCATCGTTAGACCGGATTGAGAGAGAGGCATACAATGGGATTTTCAGTTGCGACAGGCGGCAAAGAGACCGTCAGATCCGAACCGAATGTCGTCCCTCTCTGTGACGTCCTGCTCGTCCTTCTTATCATCTTCATGATCGTGACGCCCCTCATCCAGAAAGGCGTCGACGTCCGGCTCCCCAACGCCCAGTTCACGACGAACATGCCGGAAGACCCCGACGTCATCCTGGCGATCAAGAAGGACGCGCGCGACCCCAAGGGTTTCCTCCTTTATGTCAACCAGGATAAGGTGACGCTGGAGACCCTGCAGAACGCGCTCGAAGAGGCTTTCCTGACCGTCACCGACAAGAAGCTCTACCTCAAAGCGGACCAGGAACTCGAGTACGGGATCTTCGCGGAGTTCATCTGGGATATTATCCGCTCGGCGGGAATCGAGTCCGTTGGCATCATCACGGAGAAGAAGACGGAAAAGATCGACTGAGCGCGCGGCTCACCCCCACGCGCACCTTCGATTGTAATCGAGAACCGGACGGGGGAAGGCAGCGAGATATCGCTTCCTTCCCCCGTTTTTTTTATGTTTATCCCCCGATTTCTGAAAATACCAGACAGCTATAGAATCCCGACTGAAACCACCTCTGCGGACAAAAAGAAAGATATTCTCAGAATCGGGAGATAAGCTTGTACTCAGGCACGAGATTTCAGGGTTTCATTAAGGCTGCCGGTCCGGTAGCCGTCGAGGTCGAGGGCGACGTAGGCGTAGCCGCAAGCCTTCAATCCCCTGCTGATCTTCTCTCGGATGCGGGGCTTCATCAGCCGGGCGAATTCGCGCGGCTCGACCTCGAGACGGGCCACGGGGCCGTGATGCCGGACCCGGACCTGGCCGAAGCCGAGCTTGCGCAGGAAGTCCTCGGCCTTTCCGACCCGCTCCAGGCTCCCCTTGTCGATTTTCGTGCCGTATGGAAAACGAGAGGCCAGGCAGGCCAGGGCCGGCTTGGCCGCAGTCGGCAAGCCCAGGAACCGGGAGAGCCGCCGGACCTCGGCCTTGACCAAACCGGCTTCTTTGAGGGGCGACCGGATGCCGAGCTCGGCAAGGGCTTTCATACCGGGGCGGAAATCCCCGGCATCATCGGCGTTGGACCCGTCAAGAACCCAGGGAATGCCCCGGCTCCGGGCGATCTCCTGGAAACGGGCGAAGATCTTCCTCTTGCAATGGTAACATCTGTCGGGGGGGTTCGCGGCGAATACGTCCTCCTCGAGGGGCTCGACCCGC
>MEXZ01000074.1:16695-18026 GCA_001773855.1 Candidatus Aminicenantes bacterium RBG_13_64_14 | reverse complement strand
CGATCCCCCGGGCGATCTCTTTCGCGTCGCGTGTTTCCCATGCCGGGTGGATCACGGACGCCGCCGTTACGGCCACGGCGCCGCGGCCGAGCGCGTCATGGGCGGCTTTGAGGACAAGCGTGCTGTCCACGCCTCCGGAAAAGGCGACGAGGACGCGTTCCATGTCTCCGAGGATCGACACGAGCCGGGCGTATTTCCGCTCGAGTGCCGGCGTAAGCCTTTTTTCCGTTTTTCGGGCCATCGGGTTATCCTTCCTTCCGGCCGGATTCCGCGGCCAGCCTCAATACTTCACCGATGAATTCGTCGGTCATCCGGGCGCCCGGGACCCGCCGCAGGAGCTTCCCTTTCCTGAAAATGACGCCGCTTCCCCGGCCGCAGGCCAGGCCGATATCCGCTTCCCGGGCCTCGCCGGGCCCGTTGACCGTACATCCCATGACCGCCACGGTGAGCGGCACGCGAAGCCCGAGGACGGCCTTTTCCACACGGGCCGCGAGGGTCATCAGGTCGACTTCGCACCGGCCGCAGGTGGGGCAGGAAATGAAGTTCGCGCCGCGGACGCGGACGCCCATGCTCTGAAGGATCTGCCAGGCGACGAAGACCTCCTTCTCGGGCGGTGCCGTCAGGGACACCCGGACGGTGTCGGCCAGGCCCTCGGCCAGGAGCAGGGCGAGCCCGGACGCGGATTTAACGCCACCGGCGAGAAGCCTCCCCGCCTCGGTGATCCCGGCATGGAAGGGATAGTCCACACGGGCCGCCAGGAGCCGGTAGGCCTCGAGGGTCCGGGGGATGTCCGAGGCCTTGAGGGAGATCTTGATCAGCCGGAAATCGAGGTCCTCGAGCAGGCGGACGTGGCGCAGGGCGCTCTCGACCATGGCCGCGGCCGTCACTCCTCCCGCCCGGGCCAGGATCTCCTTTTCGAGGGAGCCCGAGTTGACGCCGATCCGGATGGGGGCTCCCCTCTCCGCCGCCGCCCGGACGACCTCGCGGACTTTATCGCGAGAGCCGATGTTCCCGGGGTTGATGCGCAGGCCGTCGACGCCCGCGTCGAGCGCGGCCAGGGCCAGCCGGTGGTCGAAGTGGATGTCGGCGATGAGCGGGACGCGGGTTTTTTTTCTAATGTCCCGCAGGGCCAGCGCGGCCGCCCGGTCCGGGACGGCTAGGCGGACGATCTCCGCCCCCGCTCTCTCCAGCCGGCGGACCTCCGCCGACGTCGCCCGGACGTCGCGGGTGTCCATCTTGGTCATCGACTGGACGACGACGGGGGCGCCGCCGCCGACGACGACGACGCCCACCGAGATGGAACGAGTCTTCCGGCGAGGAAACATGGGCCC
>MEXZ01000074.1:9292-16549 GCA_001773855.1 Candidatus Aminicenantes bacterium RBG_13_64_14 | reverse complement strand
GTGAACAGGTCCTTGATGAACCGGATGATCAGGAAGACGTTCCGCTGGTTCTCCTTGAACGATTGGCCGATGGCCGCGAAGAAGCGGTACTTCTTGAGGACCGATTTAGCGTCCGGAGAGACGCCTATCCAGCCGACACCCCCTTTCAAGCGAGGGGTGATCGGCAAGGTTAGTGTCTCGCCATCCCGCAGGACGCTGAACTGAAGGGCCTTGTCTGCGCTCTTCTTGATAACCTCGAGAAACTGGTAAAGATAGATGGGCTGCCCATCGATAGTGAGGATGACGTCCCCCGGCTTGAGGCCGGCTTTCTCCGCCGGGTCGTCCGGCATGACCATCCGGATCTCGGTCAAGATCTTGCCCCGGAAGCCGGCATAGCCCATCTGGTAGCGCGTGACCGATTCCGTTTGCAGGTCGACCGGAAGGACGCCGCCATCCCGCCGGATCTCGAGTCGGACAAGTCGGTCGGGCCTCGACCCGACGGCCATCTCGACGTCGCTCCAGGTCTTGACCTCGCGGCCGCTGATCCGGAGGATCTCGTCGTCGACCTTCAAGCCCGCCTTCTCGGCCGGCGAGCCGGTTTCGATCCAGCCGATGACCGGCTTCTCGTCCTGGTACTCGGGGACGGAGACGCCGACGCCGTTCATGAAGGCCACGATGACGACGGCCAGGACGAGGTTCATGACCGAACCCATGACCATGATCAGGAACCGCTCGAAGCGGGTCTTGGCCATCATGTCGTCGGGCGCGGCAGGGCGGTCCTTCTCGAACATGCCCTCGCCCAGGAGCTTGACGTAGCCGCCCATGGGGATGAGGCTTATCCGGTAGTCCGTCTCCCCTTTCTTGACGCCGAAGAGCCTCTTCCCGTAGCCGAAGGAGAAGACCTCGACCCGGACACCGACGAGCTTGGCCATGAAGAAATGGCCGAATTCGTGGACGAAGACGAGGATGCCGAAGACGAATGTGAACGCCAGGATGGTGCCGATGATGTTGGCCATGTCTACCTCTGCGGGATGAAGCGGCGGGCTTCGCGCCGCGCCTCCCTATCGATTTCGTAGATCGTTTCGATCGAATCCGCCGGGCGGGCCCGGTGCGCTTCCATGACTTTCGCGACGACGGCCGAGATGTCGGGAAAAAGGATCTTTTCATCGAGGAACGCCCCGACGGCCACCTCGTTCGCCGCATTGAGGGCCACGGGCAGGCTTTCGCCGGCGCGGAGGGCCTCTTTAGCCAGGTCGAAGAGCGGGTAGCGGCGGTCGTCCACCCGGTAGAATTCGAGGCGCCCGACCTTCCCCAGGTCGAGCCCGGGCAGGGCCGAATCGCACCGTTCCGGCCAGGTCAGGGCGTACTGGATGGGGATGCGCATGTCCGTGGCGCTCAGCTGGGCGAGAACGGAGCCGTCTTCCATTTCGACCAGGGAGTGTACGGCGCTCTGCGGGTGGATGAGGACGTCGAGTTTCGCCGGCTCGATGTCGAAGAGCCAGCGGGCCTCGATGAGCTCGAGCCCCTTGTTCATGAGTGTGGCCGAGTCCACAGTCACTTTTTTGCCCATGACCCAGCGGGGATGGCGGAGGGCCTCCTCGAGCGTCTTCTTTTTGAGATCCTCGAGCGGCGTCCGGAAAAAGGGGCCGCCCGAGGCCGTCAGGATGACCCTGCGGACGTGCCTCTTTTTTTCCTTGCTCAGGCATTGGAAGACGCCGCTGTGCTCGCTGTCGATGGGGATGATCCGGGCCCCCGAGCGGGTCGCCTCTTTACGGAGGAAGGCGCCCCCGACGACCATGGACTCCTTGTTGGCCAGGGCCACCCGGCGGCCGGCCCGGACGGCCTCGAGGGTCGGCCCGAAACCGCTCATCCCCGTGATCGCCGAGACGACGATCTCCGCCCCGTCTGCGCGGGCGACCTCGAGGGCCCCTTCGGGCCCATGGACGACCTTCGTCCCCCACCGCCGCGAGAGGCGGCGGATCTCCCCGGCATCGCCCCGATCGCTGACCGAGACGAGGGCGGGCCGGTATTTCTCCACCTGGGCGGTGAGAAGCGGCAGGTTGGATCCGGCGGCCAGGGCCGTCACCTGGAACTTCCCGCCCAGCCGGTCGACGACATCCAGGACCGATGTCCCGATCGATCCCGTCGAGCCGAGGATGGCGATGCCGCGCGTCATCGAACCCGCCGCCTATTTCCAGAAGTGCTTGACGATGAAATAGAAAAGGGGGCCGGCTAGGATCAGGCTGTCGATCCGGTCGAAGAACCCGCCATGTCCGGGCAGGACGTTCGAGGAGTCCTTGACCCCCACGGCCCTCTTGAAAAGGGACTCCAGCGGGTCGCTGACCTGGGCGGCGGCGTGGACGACGACCCCGCTCGCGGCGGCCAGCCAGAGGGGGACCTCGGGGAGAAGGAGGGCGCGGGCCAGGACGGCCCCGCCGAGGGCGAAGAGGATCCCCCCCGCGCTTCCCTCCCAGGTCTTGTTCGGGCTGGCGATGGGCGTCATCTTTTTCCGGCCGAACGATTTGCCGATGAAATAAGCGCCCGTGTCCCCGAGGAAAATGACGGCGAAGAGGAAATAGAGGGTGAACGGGCCGTCCTCGGCACGGATCCTGAAGAGGAAGTTGAGAGGAAAGCTGATGTAGACCATGCCGATGACGGTGACGGCGAAGGAAGCGGGGAAAAAGGGCAGTTTTTCGAGGGTGTTGAAGGTTGCGACGAAGTAGACGGCCGCGACGAGGAGGCCGCCGAAAAGGGCGGCTTCGAGGGGTATGGCCGGGAAATAGAAGGTCAGGCTGACCAGCAGGGCCATCGCGCATCCCAGGATCTTCTGGGGCAGGAGCTGTATCCGCTCGGCCAGGTTATAGAACTCGACCAGGGCGGCCACGATGAATGCCTGCCCGAAGAGGAAAAAGGCCCAGTCCGGAGCGTATTGGACGACGACGAACAGGGCCCCGATCAGGGGCAGGGCCGTGAAGGTGCGCTTGCGCAGGCTCATGTCAGCTCATTTCTTCCGAGGGGTTCCCGTGTAGATGTCACCGAACCTCCTGTCTCGTTTCTGGTATTCGAGGACGGCCTCGAGCAGATGCTTCTTCCGGAAATCCGGCCAAAGCACGGGGGTGACATAGATCTCGGTATAGGCGATCTGCCAGAGGAGGAAGTTCGACACCCTGAGCTCGCCGCTCGTCCGGATGAGGAGGTCCGGGTCGGGGATGCCCTCCGTGTAGAGGCGGGCGGCGAGCTCTTTCTCGTCCAGGTCGCCCGGACCCAGCCGTCCCTCTTCCAGGATCCGCCGGACGGCGTCGACGATCTCGCTCCGGCCGCCGTAGTTGAGGGCGATGACGAGCGTCATCCGGCCGTTCGTCCGGGTCATTCCCTCGACGCGCTCGAGTTCCCTGAGGGCCAGCCGGGGAATGCCCTCTCTCCGGCCGATGACCCGCAGCCGGATGTTATTCTCGACGAGGAGGCTGTCCTCTTTGCCCAAGTATTCCCGGAGGAGACGCCAGAGCCGGCCGACCTCCGGACGGGGCCTTTTCCAGTTCTCCTGGGAAAAGGCGTAGAGAGTCAGGAATTCGATGCCGAGCCGGGCCGAGGCCTCGACAACCTCGCGGACGGAAGCCGAGCCGGCGTTGTGGCCCTCAACCCGGGCCAGGCCCCTCTGCTGGGCCCAGCGCCCGTTGCCGTCCATGATCACGGCGACATGACGGGGAAGGCGGCGGAAATCGACCTTGAGAAGGAGGTCATGCTCCTCTGTCCCGGGGGGGAAATACTCCTCGAGTTTCTTCAGCATTGGCCCCTCATTATATCACGGGCCGGGGCGGAAACAAACGCGGCTCATGGCACGCTGCCCATGGCCGCGGGACGCTCCCCGTTCTGGCTGAGACGGGGACCACCCATCCCCCCCGGCCCCCCTGGGAACCAGTCCCGGCGGTTCCCCCATCGGCGAACCGATGGGTCCCCCTCCACTACGGGGGATCTGGATGGTCCCCGTCTCAGCCCGGGTAGCGTCCCACCGCCAGGCCAGCCGCCCTATGCCGCAAACCTTAAGGTAGAACAGAGAGGAAAATTCTGGTAGAGTATTGGCCTGGAGCGAAACAAACATGTGTCTAGCAGTGCCCGCCAAGATCACCCGGCTCGAGGATTCGGGCCAAGGGACCGTCGACTATATGGGGAGCGAGGTGAAAGCCAATTTTCCCCTCGTCCCGAAGGCCCGGCTGGGCGATTGGGTCATCATCCATGCCGGCTTCGCCATCTCCGTCATGGACGAACAAGAAGCCCGAGAAACGCTCCAGCTCTTCAAAGAAATGGCCGACGCGTCCCGCTGATGAAGGAGCTCAGAAACCCCAAGGCCATCCGGAAACTCCTCGAGGACATCGGGGAGATCGCCCGGCTCCTCTCCCGCCCGCCGCGGCTCATGGAGGTCTGCGGCACGCACACGATGTCCCTCTTCAGGCACGGTTTGACCCCCCTTCTCGCCGACGTGGGAGTCGAAATGGTCTCCGGGCCGGGCTGCCCCGTGTGCATCACGCCGGCGGGGATCCACGAAGCCGCGATCAGCCTCGTGTCCGGCGAAAAGGACCTGACCTTGGCCACGTTCGGCGATATGACCCGGGTCCCGACCCGGATGGGGTCGCTGCAGACCGCCGTCCCCGGCCCGGGCTCGAGGATAAAGATCGTCTATTCACCCGAGGAAGCCCTCGAAGAGGCCCGGCGTGCCCCGGCCCGGCGAGTGGTTTTTTTCGGCGCCGGTTTCGAGACGACCATCCCGGCCATCGCTTTCACGGCCAAGCGGGCCGCGGCCGAAGGGCTGGCTAACTTCTGGGTACTGCCGGCGCTTTGGCTTGTCCCTCCCGCCCTGCGAGCCATCCTGGAGGCAGGAGAGATCTCCATCAGCGGCTTCATTTATCCGGGCCACGTCAGCGCCATCATCGGCGCAGAACCCTACGAGTTCATCGCTCGGGACCACGGCCTCCCCGGGGCCATCGCCGGCTTCGAGCCGGGAGATATCCTGCTCGCCGTCCGCTCGGTCCTGGAGCAGGCCGCAGCGGGGACCCCGCGCGTCGCCCTGGAATACTCGAGGGCCATGCGCGCCGAGGGAAACCCGGTGGCCCGGGCACTTATGGAGGAGGTCTTCGAACCGTTCGACGCGGCTTGGAGAGGCCTGGGGACAATCCCGGCGAGCGGCCTCCGCTTCCGGGAGAGGTTCGCCGGATTCGACGCCACGCCGAAATTCGGGCTGGCGCGGCCGGGCGCGGCCGGGCGCGACTTGCCCGGTTGCCGTTGCGGCGACGTCCTGAGGGGGATCATCCGGCCCGAAGGCTGCCGTCTGTTCGGGACGAAGTGCGTCCCCGATTCCCCGCTCGGGCCCTGCATGGTCTCCTACGAAGGCGCCTGTCTCATTCACTTCAAGTACGGCCGGACGCGGAGGCCTTCGTCATGAAGAAAGTCAGTCTGGAGCTCGGCAGCGGCGGCCGCCAGATGCGGGATTTCACCCCCGGCACGACCCCCCCCTCCTTTGGCAACCCTGTCCTCGACGAGCTCTCCGACGCCAGCCATCTTCCGGGCGGGGTCGCCTTCACCACAGACAGCTACGTCGTCGACCCGCTCTTTTTTCCCGGCGGGGACATCGGGCGCCTGGCTGTTAATGGAACGGTCAACGACCTCGTCGTCTCCGGCGCCGAGCCGAAATTCCTTTCTCTCGCTTTAATCCTCGAGGAAGGCCTTGAC
The DNA here is from genome assembly GCA_001773855.1 of Candidatus Aminicenantes bacterium RBG_13_64_14. Taxonomy (GTDB): domain Bacteria; phylum Acidobacteriota; class Aminicenantia; order Aminicenantales; family Saccharicenantaceae; genus RBG-16-66-30. Next base: position 10,846 of record MEXZ01000074.1, on the reverse strand, counting down.
TTCTCCATCCTGGAGCGGGTCATCCGCTCGATCCGGGCCGCGGCCCGGACTGCGAACATCCGTATCGTCACCGGCGACACCAAGGTCGTCCGCCGGGGCCAGGGGGACAAGATCTACATCAACACGGCCGGCATCGGCCGGTCGATCGCCCATCCAAGGGTCCGGAAGATCCGCCCCGGGGACAAGGTCATCCTGACGGGCACACTCGGCGACCACAGCCTGGCGGTCATGCTCGCCCGCGGCGATTTCGGTTTGAGCTCCAGTGTCCGGAGCGACTGCGCGCCGCTCCTCTTCCTCCTGCCGCTCTGGAAAAAGGGCGCTTTGTGGATGCGGGACGTCACCCGGGGAGGATTGGCCACGGTTCTCTTCGAACTGGCCGAGCGGCTCCGCTATCCTCTTCTTATCGAAGAAGATAAGATCCCCCTGTCAAAGCCCGTCCTGGCGGCGAGCGAGCTCTTGGGGATCGACCCGCTCTACATGGCCTGCGAGGGAAAAGCCGTCGTCATCGCGCCAAAAGCCAAGGTCGGGGAATTCCTCCGCCTTATCCGCAACCACCCCCTGGGCCGGAAAGCCGCCGTCATCGGCGAGGTCCAGGACCGCGTCGGCAGGCCCGGCGAGCTCCTCCTCCAGACGGCCGCCGGAGGCCTCCGCCTCCTCGAACCTTTGACTTCGGAGCTCCTGCCCAGAATCTGCTAGGCCTTGACGACGTTTTTCCGCCGTCTTTTGATGGCGTTGCGCGTGTCGATGACGAGCGGGGCGTGCTTGACGATCCAGTCGTAATCGTAGGACGAGTGGTCCGTGGAGATGATGACCGCGTCGGATCTCCGGAGCAGAGCCGGTGTCAGCGCGACGGACGTGAGCTCCAACCCCGGGTATTCGCGGTGGCCGGCCAGCTTCGGGATGTAGGGGTCGTTGTAAGAGACTTTCGCCCCCTTCCCCTGGAAGAGGCTGATGATCTTCAGGGACGGAGATTCGCGCGAGTCGTCGATGTCCTTCTTGTAGGCCAGCCCGAGGACGAGCACCTTGGCGCCTTTGATCGATCTCCCCCGCTCGTTCAGGGCAGCGACGGTCTTCTCCCGGACGTAATAGGGCATGAAGGTATTGATCTCGCCGGCAAGCTCGATGAACTTCGTCTGGTAGTCGACCTCCTTGGCCTTCCAGGTCAGGTAGAAGGGGTCGATCGGGATGCAGTGCCCGCCGAGGCCGGGTCCGGGATAGAACGGCATGAACCCGAAGGGCTTGGAGGAAGCGGCCCGGATGACCTCCCAGACGTCGATGCCCATACGGTCAAAGATCATCTTCAGCTCGTTGACCAGGGCGATGTTGACGGAGCGGAAGATGTTCTCGAGCAGCTTGGTCGACTCGGCCGCCTTGGTCGACGACACGGGGACGGTCCGGACGATAATCTGGTCGTAGAGGGCCTTGGCCACCCGCAGACAGTCGGGCGTCAGACCGCCGACGACCTTGGGGGTCGTAGCCGTCGAGAAATTCTTGTTGCCCGGGTCCTCTCTTTCGGGAGAGAAGGCCAGGAAAAAGTCGCGGCCGCCCCGGAGT
>MEXZ01000074.1:8825-9194 GCA_001773855.1 Candidatus Aminicenantes bacterium RBG_13_64_14 | reverse complement strand
GACGGTGATCGTCGAGTTGAGGACGTAGGACAGGTCGGGGCTTCCATGGCCGTCGAGCGGCGTCGGCACGCAGATGAGGATGGCATCGACGTCCCGGAGTCCCCGGAAATCCGCCGAGGCCTTGAATTTCTTACGGCCCAGGAAGTCCTTGAGCTCGGCCGCGGAAATGTGGCGGATGTAGCTCCTCCCGCGGTTGAGCATGTCGACCTTTTTCTGGTCGATGTCGAACCCGGTGACCCGGAAACCCTTTTGAAGGAAGGTCTTGACCAGGGGCAGGCCGACGTAGCCCAGGCCGATGACGCCGACGCGGGCCTCTTTCGACTCGATCTTCTTGAGCAGTTTCGAAGCTTCGGTATTCATGATCTCAGC
>MEXZ01000074.1:5975-8817 GCA_001773855.1 Candidatus Aminicenantes bacterium RBG_13_64_14 | reverse complement strand
TTATACCAGGCGGCCGTCTCTTTTAGGCCATCCATGAAAGATACGCCCGGCGTGAAGTCCATGAGGCGCCGGGCCTTTCGGATATCCGCCGTCGAATGCATGATGTCGCCCGGCCTCGGGTCGGCATGGACGGCCTCGACCTTTGTGCCGAGAACCTCGTTCACGGCCACGAGAAGACCGTTGACCGTCATCCCGTCCCCGCAGGCGACGTTGAGGACCTCTCCCGCCGAGGCGGCCGATCCGGCGGCCACGATATTGGCCTTGACGACATTCTCCACGAATATGAAATCCCGGGACTGTTCTCCGTCCCCGTAGACGACGGGGCGCTCCCCCCTGAGGATCTTGGTGATGAACAGCGGGATGACGGCGGCGTAATGGGAGAACGGGTTCTGGCGCGGCCCGAACACGTTAAAATAGCGGAGGGCGACGGTGTTCATCCCATAAAGGGCGTGGAAGGCCTGGGCGTACTTCTCGTCGACGAACTTGCTGACCGCATAAGGCGACAGGGGCCTGCCTTCCTTGCCCTCGACTTTGGGCATGGCCGGGTCGTCGCCGTAGACGGCGGACGAAGAAGCCAGGACGAAGCTCTTGACGCCGGCGTGCCTGGCCGCGAGGAGCATGTTGAGCGTGCCCGTGACATTGATGGCGTTGGTCAGGAGGGGGTCCTCGACCGAGCGAACGACGGAGGCGAGGGCCGCTTCGTGCAGGACGTGGTCCACGCCCTTGACGGCCCTCGCGCAGGTTTCGGGGTCACGGATGTCCCCTTCGATAAACTCGAACCGGCCGGCGACCGCTTCCAGATTCTCTTTTTTCCCGGTCGTGAGGTTGTCGAGGACACGAACGGCGTCCCCCCGCTCGACGAGCGTTTCGACGATGTGCGAGCCGATGAAGCCCGCCCCGCCCGTGACGAGATATGTGGCCATCGTTCCCTTCCTAAAATTATGATTATAAGGAATTACGGCGCTCGGTCAAGGTACGCTTAGAGCAGGCCGAGCTCCGTAAGACGGCGGAGGACCTTGGCGACGCTCTCGTCGACCGTTTCCTTGTCCGTCTCGAGGACGATCTCGGCGCTCTGCGGTTCCTCGTATGGGTCGGAGATGCCGGTGAACTCCTTGATCTCGCCGCGGATGGCCTTCTGGTACATGCCCTTGACGTCGCGCTCGATGCAGACGTCGAGAGGGCACTTGGCGTAGATCTCGACGAAATTCGTCGTCTCTTTCCGGGCCCGGTCCCTCATCTCCCGATAGGGGGAGATGAACGAGGTCAGGACGGCGACGCCGTTCCGGGAGAGCAGCTTGGCCACGAAGGTGACCCTACGGATGTTCTCGTCCCTGTCCTTCTTCGAAAAACCCAGGTCCCGGGTCAGGTCCTGGCGGACGACGTCGCCGTCGAGGCGCTCGACGCGGCGGCCCCGTTCTTCGAGGATCGCGGCGACGCGGTCGCCGACGGCGGATTTCCCGGAGCACGGCAGTCCGGTGAACCACAGGGTGAAGCCGTCATGTTCTTCGCACATGTTCTCTGTTTCCTTTCGTTCAGGGTCGAATGGCCTTGCCCTTCAGCCGCGGCGGGACGGGGATGGCCATGATGTCGAGGACAGTCGGGGCGATGTCGAGAATGTCGGCATCGCGCTTCCCCGCCCGGCCCGCTTTGGGGTCGTGGAGGATGTAGATCCCGTGCTGGGCGTGGACGGCATCGTCCGGGCCGGTGTCGTTCTCCGGGAGGTACTTCGTCCCGTGGCCGAGAGTGCCCGCCGACCGCCAGTAGAGGTCGTCGAAATAGACCATGAGGTCCGGGTACTCGCCTTCGAGCTCCTCGTAGTATTCCTGGGGCTTGATGACCTGGGTCGCCCAGGCCTCCCCCTCCGGCCCGCGGACGGCCTGGAGTTCAGCCAAGAGCTCGTCCCGGACTTTCTCGTAATCCTCGGCGGGGATGATGCCCTTGGGCTCGCGGCCCTCGATGTTGAGGAAGACGCGGGCGTAATAGCCGCCCCAGGCCCAGGCCCGGGTCTTCGACCAGTCGATCGGGAGGTCGTCGAGGCTGGTCGGTTTCGAAGGCCGTTCCTTGACGGTCAGCCAGCCCTTTTCGATGAGCCACTCGTTGACGCAGAAGGCCCCCTTCATCCTTTTCGCCCCGTGGTCGGATACGACCAGGACGACGGTGTCCTCGCCGGCCTTGGCGATGAGCCGGCCGATCTTCCCGTCGAGGTACTTGTAGTAGTCGATGATGGCGTTCTCGAAGCGGTTCCCCGGTTCGTAGAGATGATGGGCCCGGTCCATATACTTCCAGAAAGCGTGGTGGACCCTGTCGACGCCGATCTCGACGAACATGAACAGGTTCCAGGGCTTGGCCGTCACGAGCCAGTCCATGACCTCGAACCTCTTCTCGGTCATGGCGTAGATCTCCCGGAGGATCTGGTCGCGGTCCTCGGTCCGGAAGACGACATCGAAGATGTAAGGCCCGAAGCGCTCCTCGATCTCCCCCTTGAGGCCAGGCGGAAAAGTCGTTTCTTTGCCCGGGCCGGGCGGTGTGATGAAACAGGAGATGAGGTTCCCGGCCACGGGATAGGGCGGGTAGCTCGGCGGTACGCTGACGAGGGTGCTTTGGCCGCCGGCCTCGCCGATGTAGTCCCAGAGCTTCTTCTCGCGGACGGCCTTGGAGTTGGCGATCCACATCTCGTCGTAGGAATAGCCCTTCCGATGGCGGAAGCCGTAGAGGCCCAGGCTCCCCGGGTCGAGGCCCGTGGCCATGACCATCCAGGCGGGGATGGTGATGGGCGGGTCCGAGCTCCGGAGTCGTCCATAGATCCCGCCCTCCATGAGGCCCTTGAGGACGGGGAACTCGT
>MEXZ01000074.1:2496-5967 GCA_001773855.1 Candidatus Aminicenantes bacterium RBG_13_64_14 | reverse complement strand
TCGAAGACGATCTCAGGCGACGCGCAGTCGAGCCCGACGACGAGGACTTTCCGGTCATTCATTGAAGGGATCCTTGAAGCGCATGATGACGTCGGCCACCTCGGGCCGCATGAGCTCGGCCGGGGGATACTCCCCTTTGACCAGGAGGTCCCTGATCTTCGTGCCGCTGAACTGGATATGGTCGGCCGGCGGATGGGGGCAGATCTTCTCGTTGACCACTGAGCCGCACTTCCTACAGTAGGAGAAGGACCGGAAGAACATGGGCGCGATGCCCAGGTCGGGGAAGGCCTCGAAGATGTCCTGGGCGGCGAAGGGAGGATAATAGGAGCCCACGCCGGCATGGTCGCGGCCGATGATGATATGGGTGCAGCCGAAGTTCTTGCGCAGAATGGCGTGGTGGATGGCCTCCCGGGGCCCGGCGTAGCGCATCTCCATCTGGAGGATGGCCATGACCGTCCGCTCCTTGAGGTAGTAGTGGCGGATGGCCTCCTCGTAGGAGGCCAGGATGACCTCGTCCTTGAAATCGCCCTTCTTCTTCCGGCCGATGACGGGGTTGATGAACAGGCCGTCGGTGAAGGTCAGGGCGGCCTTCTGGACGTACTCATGGCCGATGTGGGGGGTGTTCCGCGTCTGAAAGCCGACGACCGTCCGCCAACCCTTGGCTTCGAAAAGGACACGGGTCTCCTTGGGCGTCAGTTTGTAGCGGTCGAACGGGGTCGGCGTCACATCGATGAGGTCCACGGGCCCGGCCAGGAGGACATCCTTCATGGCCAGGACTTTGGCCACGCCGGGGTGGGCCCGGTCGCGGGTCCCGAAGACCCTTTCGGCCGTCTCGCCCTTGTCGTAGTCGTATTTCTCCTCGAGATGTAGGAGCGCGACGGGGCGGCCGTCCTCGGCCGCGAGCAGCACCTCTCCACCCGTCTTCAGGCCGGCCGCCGTCTCCCGTTCGGTGTCGAGGACGATGGGAACGGTCCAGGGGACGTCGTTCCGGAGCCGCATGCCCGTGAGAACGCTCCGATAATCCTCCGCCCCCAGGAAACCTTCGAGGGGGCTGTAGACTCCGGTGGCGATATTTTCGACGTCCGAGACGAGCTCGGAGTCGATAACCAGGCGGGAGAGGCGGGCGGCGCGGGCCAGCGCTTCGTCTCTCTTTTTCCCCGAGAGAACCCTGTCGACGAGCTTTCCGCCGTGGGGTTGGATCATGGGCTCCTCCTTGTTCAATGGCCGGGGGGGATTACGGTTTCGGATTGCCGGGGCGGATTAATCGATATATCCCAGAGCCTTCAGGCGCTCCTTGACCTTCTCTTCTTCGTCCTTGCTGAAAACCTCGGTCGCGGGTTCCGCTTTGGAGAGGCTTTCCCTGAGGACCTTGGCCGCATAGCTCGAGACGGACCCGTATTCGGTCCCCTTGATGAACTCCTCGATCTTCTTATGGAGCGAGGTCGGTATGGAAACGGTCGTAAATTCTTTGTCCATACCCGTTTTTATATACCAGATGGAGGTTTTTTTCAACCCCCTCAGGGCCTCGGCCGGGCCAGTCGGCTTGACAAGGGGCGCGGCCTCGTGGTTATAATGCCGTGGTCATGACCGAAACCGAAGACCCCTCACCCACCCGCCCCTAAGCATGGAAAAAATCGCCCAGCCCCTGATGAACGAATCCGCCCTGTCCGGCGTCCTGGACAAGAACCTCAAAAAACTGGGTTCCCGCCTGGGGGTCAGCCTGGCCTTGCGCGGCGACCAACTCCTCATCGACGGTGACTCCAAGAGGACCGCCTTCGCCAAGATCTATTTCGAAAAGCTCCGCGAGCTCGGGGAAAAGGGCCGGGAGCTCCGGGAAGAAGACCTGTTCATCGCCCTGGACATGCTCGAGGAAGGGACGATCACGTCCCTTGACGACTTCCGCCCCTCCGAGCCCCTGAACCTGTCCCGCAAGTCCGTCAGCCCCAAGAGCTTGAACCAACAGGCCTATCTCCAGGCGATCAAGAGCTACGACCTCGTCTTCGGGATCGGGCCGGCGGGCACGGGCAAGACCTACCTGGCCATGGCCATGGCCCTCACCTTCCTGCAGAACAAGGCCGTCAACCGGATCATCCTCACCCGCCCGGCCGTTGAAGCCGGCGAAAAACTCGGCTTCCTGCCCGGCGACCTCATCCAGAAGGTCAACCCCTACCTGCGCCCCCTCTACGACGCCCTTTTCGACCTCTTCCAGTACGACCAGGCCAACCGCCTCATCGAACGGGGGGTCATCGAGATCGCCCCGCTCGCCTTCATGCGCGGCCGGACCCTGAACAGCGCCTTCATCATCCTCGACGAGGCCCAAAACACGACCCGGGAACAGATGAAGATGATTTTGACCAGGGCTGGGTTCGACTCGAAATTGGTCATCACCGCCGACGTCACCCAGATCGACCTGCCCCAACCCCGAAAATCGGGCGTTCTCCAGGCCATGAAGATCCTCTCCCCTCTCGAGGAGATCGCCTTCGTCCATTTCAACGACAGGGACGTCGTCCGCCACCCCCTTGTCCAGAAGATCATCCAGGCCTACCAGAAGGCCGAGTCCACAGCGGACTGAGAATCCATGCCGACCTCCTTCTTCGACAAGATCAAGCTCTTCAAAGGGGCCGAAATCCAGCCCAGGCGCCCCCCCGCGGAGCCCGCCGAAGAGGAAAAGAAGCTCTCCCTCGGCGATAGGCTGCGCAAGGGCCCCTGGCTCTTTCTCGCCGTGACCACCGTCATCATCGCCCTTTTCCTGACGGCCCGCCCATCCCGAAGCCTGTCGGCGCTCGTCCAGGGCGACGTCGCGCCGGCGAACGTCACGGCGCCCTTCGACCTCCTCATCGAGGACCCGGAGGCGACGGCCGTGAAGAAAGAAGAGGCCGCGGCCGCTGTCCTTCCCGTCTACAGCTTCGACGCCAACGTCTTTGCCAACACTGAGGACAAGGTCCGCCGGCTCTTCGCCGAGGGTCGGGATTGGACCGCCCGCTTCCCGGGGAACCACAAGATCGACGAGCTCCGGAACCAGCTCCTCGACAAGCTCAGCATCGATATCGAGCTCCAGGACCTCGCCGCTCTCGTCAAGCTGAGGTTCCCGGCCGAATTGGAAGAAGTCCTGGTCGGCCTGTCGGCGAAGATCTTCAACCAGGGCATCATCCCCTCGAAGAACCTCTTCATCCACGGCGAGGCGGAGCGCGGCCTGACCCTCCGCGACCTCCAGGGCGCCGAGAGGACCGTCCGGTCCGAGGGCATTCTGGACATCGGGGAAAGCGAGCATCGCTTCACCGACGAGCTGGAGAATATCGAGATCCCGGCCCGGAACCTGACGCTCCTCTCAAACCTGGGCCAGCTGTTCCTGACCGCCAACGTCACCTACAACAAGATCGAGACGGAGAGAAGGAAGACGCAAGCCCGCTCCGAAGTGGGCGTGGTCACCTTTACCGTCAAGAAGGACCGGGTCATCGTCCGAAAAGGCGA
>MEXZ01000074.1:0-2404 GCA_001773855.1 Candidatus Aminicenantes bacterium RBG_13_64_14 | reverse complement strand
TCCTCCTTTATTTCTTCCTCCTCTCCACTCTCTGGCACTATCTCCAGACGGTCTACAAACCACAGCCGGCCGAGAGGCAGTTCCGGATGACGGGCACCGCCCTCGTCGGCAGCCTCGTCCTCTACAAGATGTTCCTGACCCTGGCCGTGACCATAGGAGGGGCGGTCACCTCGCCCGCCCTCTCGCAGGTCGAAATGTATTATTACGCCTTTCCCCTCCAGGCCGGAACGCTGATCTTCGCTTTACTCGTCCCGGACCCGATGACGTTTCTCTACATCATCCTTAACAGCCTGACCGTCGGGATCCTCCTCGGCGGGAATTTCCTCCTGACCATCTTCTCCTTCGTCGGCGGCCTGGCCGCGCTCTACGGCGTCAAGCACTACAAGAAACGCTACCGGGCGGCGACGCTCCGGGCGGGGTTCGTCATCCTGCCGGCCGTCAACGTCTTCGTTATCCTGGCCTTCCACCTCATCGACAGGAGCATGGACTTCGCCTTCTTCGCGTCGGAGGTCGCCATGGCCCTTCTCGGTGGGGCGGCCAGCGCCGTTCTGGCTTTCCTCCTCCTGCCGCTTGTCGAAACGGCTTTCGGCTTCGTCACCGGTTCCAAGCTCCTCGAACTGACGAATTCCGACCTGCCCGTTTTCCGGCAGCTCTCCCTGGAGGCGCCCGGGTCGTACCACCACTCCCTCGTCGTCGCCACGCTGGCCGAGAAGGCCGCCGAGGAACTGGGCCTCGACGCCCAGCTGGCCAAGGCCGGGGCCCTCTATCACGATATCGGCAAGTCCAAGATGCCGGAGTATTTCATCGAGAACCGGTCGCGGGAATTCGATCTCCACAAGGATCTAACGCCGTCCATGAGCACGCTCGTCATCAAAAACCACGTCAAGGAAGGCGTCGAACTCGCCCGTAAGCTCAAGCTCCCCCGGCCGCTCCGGGACATCATTGAACAGCACCATGGCAGCTCGCTCGTCCGTTTTTTCTACGCCAAGGCCAAGCGGACGTACGACCCCGAGCAGCAGACCGTCGGCGAGGAATCCTACCGCTACGCCGGGCCGGTGCCGCAGACCAGGGAGGCCGGTCTGGTCATGCTGGCCGACGCCATCGAGGCCGCGTCCCGGAGCCTCAAATTCCCGACTAAGGACAAACTCAAGAGGGTCATCGCCGACATCATCAACGCAACCCTCCAGGACGACCAGCTCGACGGCTGCGACTTCTCCATCCGGGAGCTCCGCACCGTCGCCGCCTCCTTCCTGACCGTCCTCTATGCCATCTACCATCCCCGGGTCGAATACCCGGGCTTCGGCTTCAACGGCCGGAAGCCCAACAAGAGCGTCCCGGCCAGGAAAAAGGACAATGATCGAGGTCATCAACCGCCAGAAAAAACACCCGGTCCGGACGAAGGCGTTTAAGCGCCTCCTCGGCGAGCTCAGCGCGCGTTACCGGCTCGCCGACCCGGAAGTCACCCTGGCTTTCGTAGGCGAGCGGGCCATCCGCACCCTCAACCGGAAGTTCAGGAAGAAGGACAGGCCCACCGACGTCCTGAGCTTCCCCCTGGGCGAAAAAGGGGCCGACGGCAAGTTCTACCTGGGCGACATCGTCATCGCCGTGCCCGTGGCCTTCCGTCAGAGCCGGGCCAAGGGCCACGGCCTCGACCGGGAGCTCCGCCTGCTCGCCATCCACGGTTTCCTCCACCTCCTCGGCTACGACCATTCCGCCGGCATCGAGGACGAGGAGCGGAAAGCCCAACGGCTCTACCTGACATGACCATGGCCGCCGTCACCTGGACAGGACTGGCCCTCGCCTTCCTCGCCGCGTTCCTCCTGTCGCTCTTCCACGTCGCCCTCGGTTCCTTCTCCAAAATCTCTCTGAGCCGTTTCCTCGAGAACCGCGACAAGTCCGAACGGACGACAGTTTTGGCGACCTTCGAGGAGACCCGACTGGCCGTAGAGTTCTTGAGGATCGTCATCATCTTGGCTCTGGTCGTCTACGGTTTCATCGTCGTCCCCGGCTCCGCCCTGCGGCCCCTTTGGCTTTTCTTCTCCGCCCTGGCCGTCTACGGCCTCTTCCTCGATTTCATCCCCCGGCTGCTCGTCCTCGTCGGCAAGCCCGTCATCTTGAGGCTGTTCCTGCCGGCCTTCCCTCTCGTCCGTTTCCTCGCCTCTCCCCTGCTCGTCATCTCCCGCAACTTTCTAGAGCGCGAGGAACAGCGGGAGGAGAAGGAGGAGGACCGCGAGACCTCGGACGAAGAGATCGAGACGTTCATCGACGAAGCGACGGAGGAGGGGATCATCGACGAGGGCGAGGACGAACTCCTGCGGAGCGTCGTCGAGTTCGGCGACACCGTGGTCCGGGAGGTCATGACGCCCCGGCTGAACATGGTCTGTATCCGCAAGGACGCGACCAT
>MEXZ01000073.1:4187-6548 GCA_001773855.1 Candidatus Aminicenantes bacterium RBG_13_64_14 | reverse complement strand
CTCTTCTCCGGCGCGTGGGTGTTGCGGACGCCGAGTCGCGGGCTCTGGGTGTAGAAGCTGACCATGTTAACCTTGCCCGAGTTGTTGATAGCCGCCTTGAAGCGGTCGGTCTGGGTGATGAGGAGCACCGTGGCGTAACCGCCGTAGCTCGTCCCCTGGATGCCCAGGCGGTCGGGGTCGGCCACACCCATGTCGATGACCTTGTTGACGGCGGCCAGCGCACCCTTGGCCCAAGCCTCGCCGGGGTAGCCGGTGATCAAGTTGACCGAAGGGTGGAGCACGGCGTATCCGGCCGAGGTCAGGATGTTAAGGGCCCCGTTGAACCCGTTGTCGAAGTAATTCTCGTAGACCTCGGTGACCAGGGGATAGGCTTTTCCCTTCTCGTAGTTTGCCGGGTAGAAGAGGACGCCCTGGAGCTTCTTCCCATCCGCGTCGCGATAGGAGATGAGCTCGGTATGGGCGAGGGCCCGGTCGGCCATCCAGATGTTGAGCTCAGTCAGCCTGCGGACCTCCCGGAAGGGCGCGTCGGCGGCGTAGAGGTCTTCGGGAAAGTCGCCGTCGGACTCGGTGAAGACAAACGTCCCGCCGTCTTCCGACATGCTCCAGCGGCCGTAAAGAGCGGAGCCGCGTCTCAGATCGGTGAATTTTTTTGAGACGATGTCGAAGCGGATGAGCCCCCGGTCGTACCGGTCCGGGGCGGAGGTGCTGAAGTAGATCGCGGCCCCATCCGGGCTCCAGTCGACGACCTGGAGGTTCGGACGGCTGTCCTCGTCCTCGGGAAGCTCATGGATCATCCTCGCCGCGCCGTCGCGGACTCCGACGAGCCAGTACTGACGCGGCGGCGAGGGCCGGTGGACGGGCGGATCTTTATCTTTGTCCTCCTCCTCTACCCGGGCGCTCGTGCAGAGGAGGTCGGCGCCGTCGGGGCTGAAGCGGACGACGCTCCAGGTCGGTTTTTTCTTTTTCGGGGTTTCTTCTTTCTTGTCGGCGTCAGCGGTTTTCTTGTCGGCCTCGGGTTCCTTCTCGCCCGTGAGCTGACGCGGCTCCTTATCCTCGAGGGACATAACGAAGACGTTACCCTTGTCCGTGTAGGCGAAGGTCTTCAAGTCCTTTGACCAGACCAGGGAACGCTGCTCATAGGACTTCATCAGGACCCGGGACGGCCCGGGCGGCAGGGGCAGGACTTCGAGCTGGTTTTTCGTCCCCCCGATGACGTCGTAATTCGTCTTTTCCGTGACGTCCCTCTCGAAGATGAGGGCGGTTCCGTCACGGGTCAGGCGCAGGGAGAGGACCGGAGTTTCGGGAAGGAGCTCGGTCATCTTCCGGGCGACGAGGTCCCAGGCCGCCGGGACGACCAGCCTGTCCCGCCGCCGGACCTCGTCCCACTGCAGGAACGGGTCCCGCGTGTCCATGACGATGATAGGAGCGGTCGTGGCCTTGTTGAACAGGGCCGCGCTTGTCTTCTCCCAATCCTCAGCCCGAGCCGTGAAATAGAGCCTTTTCCCGTCGGGGGCCCAGATCAGCGTGGAATTGGAGGCGATGGGCTTTGCCGCGGGCAGAACGACCGACTCTACTTTTCCGGATTCCCTGGACCAGATCCGGAGCTGGCTGCGGCCGGCGACGAGCTCGAAGAAGGCCAGTGCCTTTCCGTCCGGCGACCAAACCGGGGAGCGGAACTGCCGTTTGCCCGTAAAGACGGGAGTGCTGCGGCCGGTGGCCGTTTCGATGGCCACGAGCTCCGCGCGCGAGGGGCCGATGTAGGTCGGGTCGCCGAACCGCGTGTTGTCCTGAGGGAGACGGTCTCCCGGCGTGCTGATCGACGCGGCCAGCCAACGCCCGTCTCGCGTCATGCCCTCGATCCGGAGCGATTTGGTCAGGAAATAATCGTCGATGCTGAACGGTTTCTTTGGCTCGGCGGAGAAAGCCGATATGACGGCCAGGGCCAATCCCGACAGGAGGAAAAAAGAAAGGTGCTTTCTTTTCGATGCCATGGGCGGCCTCCTCAAAGGGGTGAAGACTCAGTCTCATAGAACAGCGGCCTTTTGTCAAGGCGTCCGGGCGGCCCGGCTTCCCTTGAAAAGGATCGCCGCAGGTGATATCTTTACCCATCTGGAGGCCCATGATGATCGGCGAAAAAGACATCGAGGCGTTGTTCGAAAAACAGCTGGCCCGGATAAGCAACGGAGAGCTCCGCGGCAAGGTCGTCAAGACCTTTGTCCTGGCCTGCCGCCGGGGAAATTGGGAATCCGTCGACGCGTTGCAGAAGATGCCGTTCACGCTCCTCACGGACACGTTCGGGGTCAATTTCGTCGAGCACACGATCGCCGTCACCGAGGGAGCGGCCGCCCTGGGACGGGCCCA
>MEXZ01000073.1:3679-4169 GCA_001773855.1 Candidatus Aminicenantes bacterium RBG_13_64_14 | reverse complement strand
GTTGCCCTATGCCATCGACTTCGACCGCCTCTACGCCGGCGGCCTGCTCCACGACGTCGGCAAGCTCCTCGAGATCGAATCCGACGGCCGGGGCGGCTTCCGCAAGAGCCTGTCCGGCAAGTATGCCCGCCATCCCGTCTCTGGCGCGGTCCTGGCCGCCGAATGCGGATTGCCGGGAGACATCCTCAATATCATCGTCTGCCATGCTAAGGAAGGAGAGGGCCGGCCCCAGGTCGTCGAAGCGGTCCTCATCCACCAGGCGGACTTCGCCACGTTCGATCCCCTGGTGATGAAGCAGAAGGGAACCCTGATCGAGCCCTGATCGACCCCATGAGCCAAACGATCATCGAGAAAATCCTGGCCCGCCACGCCGGCCGTCCGGTCCGTCCCGGGGACATCGTCGACATCGCCATCGACGCCCGGATCGCCCGGGATTTCGGAGGCGCCAACGTCGTCAAGAATTTGAAGGAGCACAACCTCGCCGTCGAGG
>MEXZ01000073.1:3227-3558 GCA_001773855.1 Candidatus Aminicenantes bacterium RBG_13_64_14 | reverse complement strand
CGACGCCGGGATAGGAACGCACATCGCCATCGAGCAGGGGCTGGTCGTTCCCGGCGGCACCCTCGTTTCGACCGACTCCCACGCCAACATCCTGGGAGCCATCGGGGCCTTCGGTCAGGGCATGGGCGACCAGGACATCGCCGCTGCCTGGGCTTTCGGCCGGGTCTGGTTCAAGGTTCCCGAGTCGGTGAAGATCGTCCTGAAAGGGAGGCCCCCCTCCGGAACGACACCCAAGGACATCGCCCTGCGGCTCCTCCGTGAATTCGGGGCCGCCGGCCTGCTTGGGATAAGCGCCGAACTCTATGGTGAAGCGGTGGATGGCCTGGGGCTC
>MEXZ01000073.1:2880-3109 GCA_001773855.1 Candidatus Aminicenantes bacterium RBG_13_64_14 | reverse complement strand
CCTATGCCGATGCCGGCGCCAACTACAGCCGGGTTGTCGAGGTCGACGTCTCGGACCTCGTCCCGCTCATTTCCCGCCCGGGGCACCCCGAAGACGTCGTTTCCGTCCGGGAGGTCGCCGGCACCAAGATCGATTCCGCGTTTATCGGCTCTTGCACGAACGGACGGTTTGAAGATCTCGAGGCGGCTGCCGTCGTCTTGAGGGGCCGGCGGATCGCCCCCGGGGTCGT
>MEXZ01000073.1:1668-2815 GCA_001773855.1 Candidatus Aminicenantes bacterium RBG_13_64_14 | reverse complement strand
CGCGGCCGCCGATATCCCGGCGAAAGCCGTCCTTTTTTCCTCCGGCTCTCCCGCGGCGGTTTCGGCCGCCAAACCTTCCCCGGCGAAAGCCGTCGACGCCAGGGCGAAGCCGACCATCGTCCGGGGCCGGGTTTGGATCATCGACAAGGACAACATCGATACCGACATGATCTTTCACAACCGCTATCTGGCCATCACCGACGTCGCCCTGATGGGCCGCCACACGTTCGACAACCTGCCTGGCTGGGAGGACTTCGCCGCGAAATCGTCCCCGGGCGATATCGTCGTCACGGCCTCGAACTTCGGGGCCGGTTCGTCCCGCCAGCAGGCCGTCGACTGTTTCAAGAGCCTGGGCGTCCGGGCCATTATCGCCCGCTCCTTCGGCGCGATCTACGAGCGCAACGCCGTCAACGCCGGACTGCCCGTCCTGACGGGCGACCTCCTCTCCTCCGGCCTGCGGAGCGGCGAGGAGATCACCGTCGATTTCGCCACGGGCGAAGTCATCCGTCCCGCAAGCGGCGAGGTTTTCCGGGTAGCGCCTTTCTCTGAGATCCAAATGGCCATATACCGAAGGGGCGGATTGCTCGGCGAAGGTTGAGATTTTCATGAGACTCTACGAGAACGAAGCCAAGACCGTCTTCGAGAGGGAGGGCATCTCCGTCCCCCGGGCTCTCGGCGTTTTCGAGAGGGCCGCGGATATCCAGGGGAGTATCGGGCCGGACACTCCGGTCATGCTCAAGGCCCTCGTCCTCATCGGCGGCCGGGGCAAGGCCGGCGGCGTCCGCAGGGCCGCGGGACGGGCGGAGGCCGTTTCGCTCGCGACGGAAATGCTCGGCCGCAAGATCCGGGGCTATCCCGTCGAGCGGCTCCTGGTCGAAGAGGCCGTCGAGGCGGCCGGCGGCGCCGCTTATGTCGGGGTGACCATGACCCCCGCCGATTTCAACGTCACCGTCATCGTCAGCCCGGCCGGCGGTGTCGATATCGAACAGGTGGCCCGGAAGACGCCGGAAAAGATCCTGAAGGTCGAGCTCCCCGGTAATGATGAGGTCCTGCCCGAGGCGGAATCCGTCCGGCTGGCCGCGTTCCTGGCCTCCGGCCTCCCCGGGGGGAAAGCGCAAGTCGACGCCTTGAAGGCCATCATCTCCAA
>MEXZ01000073.1:0-1576 GCA_001773855.1 Candidatus Aminicenantes bacterium RBG_13_64_14 | reverse complement strand
AGATCGTCCTTGACGACAACGGCCTCTACCGCCAGGAGGGGCTGTTCCATCTCCTCGGCCTCGCAACGGCCCGGCATGATGTCTCCGAGCCGACCCGAAACGAGGTCAGGGCCCGGGAGGCCGGCTTTCGATATGTCGACCTTCTCGCCGAGGACCACAAGAAGGACCCGGAGAAGCTGTATGTGGGGCTCGTTCCCGGCGGGGCCGGTTACGGCATTTTTTCCATCGACGAAGTCGCCAACGTCGGCGATCGGTTTTTCGGCGGCCGCGTCGTCCCCGTCAACTTCATGGATTCGGGCGGCGGGCCGACGGCGGCGCAGGTCGCCGAGATGTTCGACTTGCTGTTCGATGACGAGGTCGTCGACCTCGTCATCACCTCCCGTTTCGGCGGCATCTCTTCCTGCGATGTTTTCATCCGGGGACTGGTCGGCTGTTTGAGGGAACGGAGGAAATCCGGGCGGCGCGTCGTTCCCGTCGTCGGCCGGATGGTCGGGATGGACCTGCCGAACGCCCGCGATTTCCTGGAGAGGGCCAAAAGGGAGACCCCCAGCGAACTCGAGGACATGAAGATCACGGTCGGCAACCAGAAGATCATGGCCGAGGTCATCCGGGAAGGGCTGCGCTACGCGTTCGACCGGAAAGGGTGGACCTGATGGACGCCAGGATCAAGGCCACGGACGGTTTCCTGTTCCACCTCGTCGGGAAGCTCCGGCCCGGACTGGCGAGCCGGGTGGCGAGGTCGGGCCGTCTCGACACCATCATCCTCGGCCTCGGCGGCCAGGGAACCAAGCACGCCGGGCTGATGCACGATTTCGGGACGTCCATCGTCGCCGGGGTCGCGCCCGGCGGGGCGGGCACCCGGGTCCACGAAGTCATCCCGGTCTTCGACTCCGTGAAGGATTGCCTGGCCGAGTTCCCCGACGTCGTCGCCGCGAGCGTCTGGAGGCACTATTCGATGGCTCGGGAAGCCGCCCTGGAGGCCATCGAGGCGGGCATCCCCCTCGTCGTCCTCATCTCCGAAGGCTTGCCGCTGAGAGACGTCCGGGACATCATCGTTGCGGCCCGGGCCCACAAGACCGTCCTTATCGGCGGAAACACGCCGGGGTTGATCTTCCCCCCCGAGCGCATCAAGATCGGCATGCTGCCCGACGTCTTCTCTCCGGAGGAGGTCGCCCCGGGCAGCTTCGGGCCGCGTGGCGTGACCATCATCTCGCGCAGCGGCGCGATCCTCTACCACATGTCCGATGCCATGGCCAGCGTCGGCATCGCCCAGAACGCCGTCATCGGCATCGGCGGTGACGGGGCCATCGGCTCCACGTTTCGCGACCTCGTTCCCTTGGCCATGGAATACGAGAACACCGACCTCGTCATCGTCGCCGGCGAGATCGGGGGGTGTCAGGAGGAGCTGCTCGCGCGGGATATCCGGGACAACCCTGGAAAATATCCGAAACCCCTGGTGGCCCTCATCTCCGGGGCCCACGCTCCCGAAGGCAAGACCATGGGCCATGCCGGGGCCATCGTCACGCCCGGCCTCGAGACGGGCACTTTTCTGTCCAAGAAAAAGGCCCTGGAGGAA
>MEXZ01000072.1:27667-33975 GCA_001773855.1 Candidatus Aminicenantes bacterium RBG_13_64_14 | reverse complement strand
GTGGCGGCGCTGGGTGCCGGCGACGATGGCCAGGCCTTTCTTCGCGGCGATCTCCGAGCTGGCGATGACCGACCGGATCCCGACCGGGTCGACGGCCACCGGTTTTTCCATGAAGACGTTCTTTCCCGCTTCGATGGAGGCCTTGAGGTGGATGGGCCGAAAGCCGGGCGGGGCGGCCGTGACGATATAGTTGATGTCTTTGATCGCGAGCAGTTTCTTGTAGCCCTCTAAACCGGTGAAGCAGGTTTCCGGCGTGACTTTGACCGCGGCCGGAACCTTTTCGCGGAGCGTCTTGAGGGATTTGTCGATGCGGTCCTGGAACGGATCGAAGAGGGCCAGGATCTCCACTCCGGGTGAGGAGTTCACGGCGTCAATGGCCGCGCCCGTGCCCCGGCCGCCGCAGCCTATGACTCCGATGCGGATCGCGTCCGACCCGCCGGCGCAGCGCCCGCTGGAGCCTGAGACGGCCGCCGCGAGTGTCGCCATGGAGGCCACCGAGGTCGTCTTGATGAAGTCCCGCCTGGTCATGCCCAGGATCCCGTCTTTCTTTTCGTTGGTCATGTCCTCTCCTCCCTTTGATTTAGAATGCGTCGGCGGCGCGGTAGGCTTCGAGAAGGGCCTTCTCGCCCTCGAGGCCGGCCTTGCTCTTGCCGTGCTCGAGGCAGAGGACCCCCTGGTAGCCCTTGCCGTGGATGTGCTTGAAGATATTCCGGTAGTTCATCTCGCCCGTGCCTGGCTCCTTCCTTCCCGGCGAGTCGCCGACGTGGAAGGCCGCGAGCTCGTCCCAACAGGCGTCGATGTTGGGGATGATGTTGCCCTCGGTGATCTGCTGATGGTACATGTCGTCGAGGATCTTGACGGACGGGCTCCCGACGGCCCGGCAGATCTGGTAACACTGGGCCATCTTGGTCAGGAAGAGGCCGGGGTGGTCCTTCGGGTTGAGCGGTTCGAGGACGATGATAAGGCCCGACGGCTCGCACAGCCCGGCGAACCGCTTGAGGTTCTCGACGACGTTGGCCGTCTGGTACTCCCAGTCGAGGCTCTCGTCGTAGCGGCCGGGGACGGCCAGGGCCCATTTACAGCCGGTCTGCCGGCCCGTTTCGACGGCCGTCTTGAACCGCCCGGCGAGCATGTCGCGGACGGCCGCGTCCCGGGTGACGAAGGACTTGACCTTGAAGTCGGCGTAGACGACGAACGGGCCTATCGTCAGGCCGAGGCGGGAGGATTCCCTGGCCAGGGCCTCCTGCTCGGCCGGCGGCCGGCCCATCAGGCCGTTGTCGAACCAGGCCTTGAAGCCCTGGTCGGCGATGAACTTGAGCTGGTCGGCGGGGGCCTTCCCGGCGTGGGCTTCGAACATGCCGATGGACGGGCCGTACTTGAGCTTGAAGCCGGCGCCGGCGGTCGCCGCGGCCCGGCTGGAGCCGCGAAGCGGCGACATGGATACGGCCGCCGCCCCGAAAGCCGCGGTCTTGAGGAAACCTCTCCGCGTCAAGGGCGGAGCCATCGGCTCGCCACTCGCCCGTAGCTTATTTCTACGGGCGAGTACTGCGGAAGTGGATCCCCTGGGCAAGCCCGGGGCTCCGACCGCTGTCGAGCGGTTGTCTCGATCCCCCATGGACACCCTCCTCACCCGAATTCCGGGGCGGCGAGAGGACGGACTCCGAGAATGAGATCTAATCTTTTCGCGCCCTCGTCATTGAGATTCTATTAAAAGGAGAGGGCTAATTCAATCCCCTTCGCGGGATTCCACGGACATAAGTCCGTGGAGCTTCAGCCGCGGCGAATAAATGGGGAGATTTGACTCAACCCGGAGCATGGCCTACACTGGAGAGAAGAGAGGCCCCCATGAAACCGTGGATAATAATTCTATTTCTGCTCTTCGCCGGGGGCGCGGCCAGAAAGGCCCGGGCCCAGGAGAAACCGCTCGAGGTCGTCCCCTCCGTCGACATTCAAAGATATCTCGGGACCTGGTACGAAATCGCGACCATCCCCCAGCGTTTCCAAAAGGGCTGCGTCGGCGTCACGGCCCATTACTCGCTCCGGGCCGACGGGGATATCGATGTCGTCAACGTCTGCCGCAAGGAGACGCTCGACGGCAAGGAGCGCTCAGTCCGCGGCAAGGCCTGGGTCGTCGACAACACGACCAACGCCAAGCTCAAGGTCCGCTTCTTCTGGCCTTTTTCCGGCGCCTACTGGATCATCGAGCTCGACGAGGACTACCAGTGGGCGGTCGTCGGCCACCCCAACCGGAACTACCTCTGGATCTTGAGCCGGACCCCGCAGATGGACGGGGCGGTCTACGACGATCTTCTCAAGCGGATCG
This sequence comes from Candidatus Aminicenantes bacterium RBG_13_64_14, assembly GCA_001773855.1. Classification (GTDB taxonomy): domain Bacteria; phylum Acidobacteriota; class Aminicenantia; order Aminicenantales; family Saccharicenantaceae; genus RBG-16-66-30. The sequence goes on along the minus strand of MEXZ01000072.1, from coordinate 31,652 downwards.
CGGCCAAGGGCTACGACCTGAGCAAGATCAAAAAGACCCTCCAGCCCTCCTGAAATCTTACTAAAATAGTAGGAAAATAGTACAGGGACCGTCCCCCTTTTCGGACATCTGACGAGTCCCGGTCCCGGTTTCTGCCCTCGCTTCCTCCAGCTGCGCACGTTGGCACGAAGCTTGCAATTCTCCCATTCAGAAAGGAGATTAAGATGAGACTCTTAAGAATTGCGTTAATCGCTCTTATCCTCTCGGCGGTTGCCTATACGCAGACGGACGACCTGGGCATGGGTGCCTTTTCTAACGATAAAGGCGCCATCCTCATGACCGTTGACGCCAGCCTCGTCAACCGGATCGTCACAAGTCCCTATGTCATGTTCTACGCCTTCCTGGGCTCCAAGGACCAGGGCCAGGCCATCACCGTCGCGGCCAAAGACGTGGTCATGGTCTATAAGGGGCAGGAATATCCCATGCCCTCGGTCAAGGAGCTCCGGGCGAACTACGGCGGCGGGATCCGGGACCTCGACCTCTACCAGCACTTGGGTAAGGAAGCCGTCGTTGGTTCCTGGGTGAGAATGTACCAATTCCCCGAGAATGCGAATTTCTTTCCCACGCTCACACAGGCCGCGGCACTGCCCACCGACGAAGGGCACATGGTCGGCTATTGGGGATTCCTGACACCCCTGTATTTCAAGAACCCCGGTTTCGCCAAGGGAGACACGCTGACCATCAAGGTCAGAGACAAGAAGAACCCACAGCTCGCCGGAGAGTGTGAGGTCATCCTCGACTGAGGGCCGTGGGCTAACTCAGGAAATCGAGGAGTTCGGCAGCGAAAGAGACGGGGCGATGGCAGGTGCCCCCGGAGCAAACGTAGGCGGCGGCGTGACCGCCGCCTACGCCCATTTCCTTCGTGAAAGGTGCGAGGCGCTCGAGCTTCCCAGCAGTCTCGGGCTCATCCGACGGCTTGAAGAGGGTGACCGTGTTGGGAAGGTAGATGCCTCTCAGCGCCCTAAGAAGTTCCCGGGTATCCGGAGCTTCCCATGGCCCGACGACGACAACCTCCCGCGTCGGCCCCAGAGCGAAATCCAGTCCGCGGAGGAATTCCGTATACCTGCGAGGGTGGCCGCCGACGTCGGGCGAGAAAACCTCCGCCAGCCGGGATGCTTTTTCTTCGAGGTCCTGCCGTCCGGTGAGCCGGGCCAGGCGGAGGAGGTTCATCAGCATGACGGAATTGCCTGACGGCACGGCGCCGTCGTAGATCTCCTTGCGCCGGGCCCCCACCTCCGGATCGGCGGCGGCGAAGAAGAATCCGCCCTCCTTTCCGTCCCAGAAATGCTCGATGGTCAGTCGCGCGAGCTCGAGGGCCTTCTCAAGATAGCCCGGGTCGAACCCCCCCTCGTAGAGCTTGAGGAGACCCCTGATCAGAAAGGCGTAATCGTCGAGGAAGGCCGGGACGCGGGCCTCGCCGTCGGCGGACACGTGCAGGAGCCGGCCGTCGGGGCCGCGCATCCTTTCGAGGACGAAGTCCGCCGCCCTCCCGGCGGCGCGAAGATACCGGCCCTCACCCGTCACTCGAAAGACGGACGCCAGGGCCGCGATCATCAGGCCGTTCCAATCCGCGAGGACCTTGGTGTCCTTGAACGGCCGGACCCGCCCCTCGCGGGCGAGAAAGAGTTTTTGCCTGGCTTTTTCAATTCGGCCGGCCGGCCCCTCGGCCGTCCGGCTTCCATGAAGGATGTTCTGCCCGTCCCTCGATCTCCCGGGTTCGGAGAAATTGCCCCCGGCTTCGAGACCGTAGACGTGGGCCGCGAGCTTCGCTTCCTCCGGACCGAGGACATCGCCGAGTTCATCCATCGTCCAAAGATAGAACTTCCCCTCCTCGCCCTCGCTGTCGGCGTCCTCGGCCGTCGAGAATCCGCCCTCGGGGGAGGCCAGATCCCTGAGGACGTAGTCAGCGATCTCCGCCGCCGTCCGCTTGAATTCGCTCTTTCCGGTCGCCGCGAACGCTTCCGCGTAGACCTCGGCCAGGAGCGCCTGGTCGTAGAGCATCTTCTCGAAGTGCGGGACGAGCCAATCGGCGTCGGTCGAGTAGCGGTGGAAGCCGAAGCCGAGGTGGTCGTAGATCCCGCCCTGCCGCATGGCGGCGAGAGTTTTTTCGGCTATGGCCAGGGCTTCGGGGCGGCCGGTCCGTTTTCCGTATCTCAAAAGGAACCCGATGTGGTGAGGGATGGGGAATTTGGGCGCGCCGTCGAAACCGCCCCGGCTTTCGTCGAAATCCGCCGCCAGCTCGTCGAAAGCTTGGTCGAGGGTCGCCCCGGTCAGTACCTCCCGCGCTGCGCGCCTTCCTGGCCGGCCCCTGTCGACGGCGTCGATGATCTCCGCGGCCGACCTGAGGACCTCCTCCCGCCGCGTCCGCCAGGCCTCGCCGAGCGCGGGAGCGAGCTCGAGAAGACCCGGCCGGCCCCAGCGCCGTGACTTGGGAAAATACGTCCCGGCGAAAAACGGCCGCTTGTCCGGCGTCATCACGATGGTCAACGGCCAGCCGCCCGAGCCGGTCAGCATCTGGCAGACGGCCATGTAATGCTGGTCGAGGTCGGGCCGTTCCTCCCTGTCGACCTTGACGCAGACGAAGGCCGCGTTGAGGACACGGGCGGCCTCTTCGTCGGCGAAAGACTCCCGCTCCATGACGTGGCACCAGTGGCAGGTCGAGTAGCCGATGGACAGGAAGACGGGCTTATCCTCACGCCGGGCCCTCTCGAAGGCCTCGTCCCCCCAGGCGTACCAATCCACGGGATTGTGCGCGTGCTGGAGGAGGTAGGGACTCTTTTCGCGGCCGAGGCGGTTCATCGACGGATTATTTCTTCTTCCCTATGTACCGGTCGATGAATTCGAAGGTGCGCTCGTAGGCCTCCATCCGGTTCGCGTGAAGAAGGAATTCGTGCGGTTCGTCGGGGGCGATCATCAGCTCGACGTGGACGTCGCCCTTGGCCCGGAGCTTCTGGACGATGTCCGTCGTCTGCTGGAAGGGCACGTTGCGGTCGTCGTCGCCGTGGATGAACAGGACCGGCGACGTCCAGGTGGCGACGGCGGCGATGGGCGAGGAGTCGCGGGCGACTTTCCGTCGGGGCTCGTCGAAGCGCGCCCAGCGCATCTGCGACCAGTCGTGGACCCCGGCCATGTCCACCCCGACCTTGAAGATGTCGGAGTTGCGGGCGAGCGACAACGCCGTGAGCAGTCCGCCGTAGGACAGCCCCCAGGCGCCGACGCGCTCCGGGTCGACCTCGGGCCGGCTCCGGAGGTAATTGACGCCGGCCAGGACGTCAAGGTACTCGGCCGCGCCCTCCAGGCCGCAGTTCGGCGCTTCCCGGAAGGACCGGCCATAGCCGATGCCGCTGCGGTAGTTGATGGAGATCACAACGTAGCCGCGGTTGGCGAAATATTGATTGATGCCGTAGGCTTCCGAATAGAACTCCATATAATGCCAGCCGATGAGCATCTGCCTGATGGGGCCGCCATGCGTGTAGACGACGGCCGGACGCTTGTCGCCGGCCTTTGCCCCCTTGGGCAGGAAGAGCTGGCAGGGGACCTCGAGCCCGTCGGCGGCCTTGACGATGACGAGCTGCGGCGTCACGAGCTCCTTGAGCGGGAATTCGGCCGGGAGTTCGCGCGGCGCGACGACCTCGACCTTCCCGCCGGCGGCCGGGACCGTGGCGACGGAGGTGGGATGAACCGCGGTGGCGTAGAGGAAAGCCGCCCGCTTGCCCGAAGACAGGGCCACGGGTAAGGTCCCGATGGCTTCCCCCTTAGTGAGTTGGAGAACCTTGCCCCCGGCCGTGCCGACCTTCCAGATCTGCCGTCCGTGGAGGTCGCCCAGGTTGCTCGAGTAGAACAAGGTCGTGCCGTCGCTCGAGAGCCCCGAGTGCTCGACGAACGCTTCGCCGGGCGTGATGTCCTCGGGTACGCCGCCGGCGAGGGGGATCGAGAACACGTGGTT
>MEXZ01000072.1:17483-27658 GCA_001773855.1 Candidatus Aminicenantes bacterium RBG_13_64_14 | reverse complement strand
CGGCCGGGACGACGCACGAAGGCGATCTTGGCCCCGTCTGCCGACCAGCGGGGGTCGCCGTCGCGGTCGACGCTCGGGGCGATCCAGGTGATCTTGCGGCGCGCCAGGTCGAAAACCCCGATCAGGCTGTGGTCCTGCCGGTCGCTGACGAAGGCGATCCGGGCGCCGTTGGGAGACCAGCGCGGTGATCCGTTCCTTCCGGCCGCCCGGAACAGCAGCTCGGGCGCGGGAACCAGGCCCGAGTCCTGGCGGGGTGTGAGCGGGATCCGATAGAGCAGGCCGTCTTTTGGCATGAGGGCGGAGAGCCCGTCCGGCGCCAGGGCCGGGCCGCTTCCGACGGCGACCTTCCAGGGCCTTCCTCCGTCGGTCCGGACGGCCCAGATGGCCTGCTCCCGTCCGTCCGAGTCGCTGTCGGAGTTCGTCACCCAGCCGGTCGCGTTGGGCGCGCCGCCCTTGATGAAGACCGCGGTCTTGCCGTCGTCCGTGAGGAAGACCTCGTCGATCTCGAAGACTTCGTCCCGGCCGAAGCCGGTCAGGTTCACGGGCCGGAAATCCGGGGCCGCCGCGGTCCAGACATTTCGCGCGCCCCTGTCGTTGAAGATCCAGGCGACGCGGTCGACCGACTTGGCCGCGACCAGACCCGACGGATAGGCCGGCGACAGGACATCGGCGAGGGAGAATGTCCGGTCGGCGGCGGAACCTCCGGCCATCCCAACAGTCAGCGCGACGGCGATAACGATGACGAAGACGCGCGTTCTCATTTTTCCTCCAAGCGACCGTATTCGACGAGGACGAGCGATGCGTCCTTGATGAGCCCGACACCGGGCGCATAGAGCTTGTATTCTTTGGCTCCCTTCTCGAGGGGAGTCGTCTCGGCGACCTTGAGGCAATCCTTGAACTTCCCCGCGGGCGTCTTCAGGGTTTCGTGGAGTCCGGCGATTTCAGCCCGGTCCATGGCCACGCCGGGCGCGACTTCCTGATGGAAACGCGCCTTGAGCGCGACTTCCCCGGGCATCATCAAACCGAACCGGGCTCCGTTCTTTCCCGATTCCCAGGCGCCCTCGTGGCCGACGACCTTCCCGTCCTTATAGATATCGACCTCTTCGCCGAAATAATAGACGCCGTGGTCGGCCGTGTTGAAGGCGAAAAAGTTCCGGGAGACTTCGATGAGCTTGCCGTTTTTAGATTCCCGCTCCTCGACGATCCGCGTTTTGACGCCGTCGACGATTCTCGTCTCGTCCAGCACCGTGATAACCAACGTGACCCGGCTCAGCCCCTCCCGGCCTTCGAGCTTCAGGCGGTAGCCCGGCTCGAGGAGGAAATATGTGTTCGAACCGGCGGAGACGAAGTCCTTTTTATCGACGGTGAAAGTATCGGCCCAGCCAGCCTTTGACTGAGCCTGGGCGGGGATTGCGAGTCCCGCGCCGACCAGTGTCGCCAGAAGGAGGTTCAAAAGAATGGATCGATGCCGGTTTCTCACAGCTCCCTCTCTTTCTTTTCTCACTTCGCCGGGACGAGGACGATTTTTTCCAGGTTCATGGCGTGGTTGTTGGTGATGGACGTGATCCTGACCCGGAGCTTGTGCTCGCCCGCCCCAAGGGCGACCTTGCCAACGGAAAACGTCTTGGGGAAATAGACGCTCGGCGACGATTCCGTCCGGGCGGCGATTTTCTGTCCGTCCACCTCGACCTCGTATCCCGCTTGGCCGCCCCACATGCTGGCATAGGAAGCCAGGATTTCGAAGGCCCCGGCCTTGCCCGTCGTGAAAACCCACTCCGGGTAGTCGTTGACGTTCTGCCAGTTGGCCAGCATCGTCGTCCTGTAGAAATGGTCGAGGTAGGCGCGCTGGCCCATCTCGGACTGGATGTCGGCGAGATAGACGGGGAGCTCGACCCGCCCGTCCTTCTCCGGACCTATCTTGTTGGGTTCGACTTCGGGCGGGCCCTGGAGCTCGATGACGATGACCGTCGCGTCGGGGTCGCGCTCACCTCCCGGGAGAGTGATGATGACGTCTTTCCCCGCGCGCTTGAATGTCAAGGGCCTGCCGGGGCCTGTCAGCAAATATGCCTTTTTCACGTCCGTCTTGAGCCCCGGAAGGCGGATCCTGCCGTCGGCGGGCCAGCCCATGACATGGACGTAGAGCTTCATTCCCTTGACCGTGCATCGGCCGAAGAAGGGGAGGCGCTCGAAAACGCTGGCCGTCGTCCCATAGATGGCCTCGCCGTTCGTCTTCAGCCATTCGCCCATCCGCTTCAGCCGGGCGACGAAATCGGCCTGGATGCGGCCGTCGGGCTGGGGTCCGACGTTGAGGAGGAGGTTGCCGCCCTTGCTGACGATCTCGATGAGCTGGCGGATGAGCTGGCTCGAGCTGTGGAACTCGGTTTCGTAACGGTTGTAGCCCCAGCCGTTCCAGTTCATCGTATAGCAGGCCTCCCACAGGCGCTCGGTGCCGTCAGGGTTGCGGACGCCCGTGGCCGGGACGTAGTTCTCGGGCGTGCCGAAGTCGCCGTAGCCGGGCTCGCGCTTGAACAGCCGGTCGTTGATGAGGAGCGCCGGCTTCATGCCGAGGAGCATCTTTCCGTTGGCGAAGGCCCGCTGTTCCTCGTTCGAGTGTTCCCACTCGCCGTCGAACCAGAGGACGGCCGGATCGTACTTCGTCACGAGCTCTTTGAGCTGATTCGTGGCGAAGTCCATGTAGCGGCCGAAATCCGCGCCCTTGACGCTCCGGCCGGTCTCCCAGCCGCGGCGCGGCAGGTAGTCGGGGTGGTGCCAGTCCATGATCGAGTAGTAGAAGCCGAGCGGGATCGCGGCCTTCCTGCACGAGGCCGCGAGAGGGCCGAGGATGTCCTTGCCGTACTTGGCCTTCATGACGTCGTAGTCGGTGTAGGCGCTGTCGAAGATAGAGAAGCCGTCGTGGTGCTTCGAGGTGATGATGATGTATTTGACGCCGGCGTCCTTCGCCAGGGCGGCCCACGCGTCCGGGTCGAATTCGACCGGATTAAAGTTGTCGGCGTAGTACTGGTACTCCTTGAGCGGGATCTGGAGGATCTGGCGGGCCCATTCCTCTCGCCCGATCATGGAATAGACGCCCCAGTGGATGAACAGACCGAACTTGGCCTCACGGAACCATTGAAGGCGGTCGGGCGTCCGGGACTGGGCTCCGAGGAGCGGAACCGTGGCGGTGAAAATCGTTGAAAAGACGAGAAAAGCGGCGAAAAAGACGATCGTCCGGGTTTTCATGTTTCGACCTCTCCTTCTCGACGAATATCCCAAGATTATCCCCGAGCGGGGCGGCTGTCAACGCCGGAGCGCGCGTTTATGCATACGGTCGGCAGGCCCCTTAATCAGCGCTTGATGTACGTCTTCGGGTCGAGCCCGGAGTCCGGCGGCAGGCGCCATATGAAATCCGGGTCGATGCGGGGCTCGTCGTTCCGGTGCTTTTCCATGAGGGCGACTTTTCTCCGTATGAGCTCGGGCAGGTTCGTCCCGTACATGTTGAAGGTCTCGCCGGTCGGGTCGACGGGCATGAACCGCGTCTTCGAGGACTCGAAGAGCGCGGCCAGAGCGCGGGCGTTCCCGACCTCGTCGTCGACCATGGCCCGGACCATGGTCCGGCGTCTCTCCCTCTCGGCCGGGTCTTTCGCCTCGATGGTGCCGTGGACACCGGCCACCCAGGCCGCCGTGTTGCGCAGGGTCCGGAAATAGCAGCGCAGGGCCCGGAGCCGGTCGAATTGGTCGACGAAAACCAAACGTGCGTCGCCCTTCGCCGATTGGACCGCGTCCTTCAGGAGCCCGATCGCCTCGTCCAAGAGCTTCCACGTCTGCTGGTCGGCCTGGGCCACGACCGCGTCCGCTTGGCCGCGGGTCATGAGGGTCCAGAGGATGTCCGTGCCCAGGTCGACGAGGTTGGGATTGTTGAAGGTCACGGTCATATACTTCTCGTAATAGGCGCGCTCCGCCTCCGGGATCCTCTCGATATCTGGGGCGAAGGGCCGGACGAGGAGCCGGTACCAGGGGAAGCCCCAGTTGTTGTCGCCGTAGAGCCCGATCGACGGGAAGCCGCGGACGGCCGTGTCGCAAAGCCGCCAGGCCTTGACCAGGACCGGGGCCCCGCTCTTCCCGACGAGCCGGGCCGCCGCGGCGGACACGACGGCGTCGATGTCCGCGGCCGGATCGAAGTTGAGGGCCCTCAGCACGTCCCTGTTGACGTCGTAGGGGGCGAGCGGCGCCGGGTCGACCGTGACCTGAGCCTTGTCGAATCCGGCCGCCGCGAGTCCGCGGACCTCTTCGGCCGCGAGCCAGGGCGAGGGAATGCCCAGAAGGTAGTTGTTTTGGAGGCGCGTCGTCGTGAAGATCTCGCTGCCTTTCACCGGCAGGGACTTGAGCCGCCGGCCGCGCGGCGAGTCGTCGAGCTCTTTCGGAGCGACCCAGAGGTCCAGCCCCTCGGTCAGGCCGTCGAGGATGAATTCCTCCTCGTTCGAGAAAGAGAAGAGGTTGAAGAGGAGGCGGAAGTCCGGCCGAGTCTCGGCGGCTGCGTCGCGCAAGGTCCGGAAATAGCGGAGGACGTTATCGGCCGCGGCCTTAGCAATGGCCTCGTGGGACTTCCACTCGCGGACGAGGTAGGCGCCGCCGTTCCGGCCGGCGTAGAGGCTGGCCGTGTACTCGAAACCCGAGCCGCTGTCGTTTGTCCAGAGGTAGATGTAGCCGAGCTCGGGGACTTCGCGCATCAGCCGCCGCATGAGCTCGGCATAGTGCCAGCGGACGGCGGGATGGGAGAGGGTCAGCGTGAAGCGCGGGCGATAGCTCCTGAAGGGGTGGTCGACGCGGGCCCCGCGGAGGTAGGGATGCTTTTCGAGCACGGCATCGGGAACGGAACGCGGCGAGCTGATGTTGAGACCGGGCGTCAGGCCGTACTTGACGGCCAGGCGGGCGTTCTCCTTGAGGAGCGTCAGGTTGGCCTCGAGATATTCAGGCGAGTAGGCCCCGGCGTTGAGGGGCGTCTCGACGAACTGGTCGAGGTCGGGGCTGAAATAATAAAAACGGTAGTAGATCTCCCCGGGCGGCCCCTGCTCGGCCGGCATGTCCTTGGCCAGGGCGTTCACCGGCACGTGGCTGAAACCGAGGCGGGCCAGCTCTTGGACGGAGCGCTCGGCGTCGTAGCCGGCAGCGACCCGCTTCGGGTTGGCCAGGTAGTTGTCGCCGCCCTCGAGCCGGGAGAAACGGGGGACGACGACTTTCCCGTTCTCGAACCCGGCAGCATCCAGGCCGAGCCAGTCCTCATTGAGCAGGGAATAGAGCGCGTAAAGGAGGTGGGGCGCGGACGTTGTGAGCTCGCCGCTTCCGTCCGGGGCGAGCTTGAGGAACATCCAGCTTTTCCCGCCGGCCGCGCGGAGGGCATCAAGCGACGGGCCGGCCGCGATCTTTTCATCGAAGACGCCGATGCGAAAGACGCCCTTTTCGGACGCCCCGCCCGAGGCGGTGGTTTTGATCACCACCTGCACCCCCAGGTCGCGGCGGAGCGCTTCGGCCACCGTCCTATCGACGTCACGTCCGCTCTGGGGGACGAGCAGGACACGGATGTTTTTCAGCGCTTCACCGACCCTCGGTTTAGGCTCGGCGGCGAAGCCCAGTCCGAAAAAGCACAGGGCCCCGAGAACCGCGGCGAGTTTTGCCATGGACGCCTCCTAGCCTGGAGTTACGATGGAACTGTCTTCGGCCTATTCTAGGGGATTCACCGGAACGGACGCAAGCGGCGGGGTCCCTGAGAAAATCCGGCGGCGGCGAGCGTTGTTTTAATGAAGGTATTAAAAGGCGTTTCCCCGAGGTCCCATGGCGCATCGATTCCTCTCCCGGTTGGCCGAGGCCATCTTCGATCAGATCCCCTCGGACCGGGCGCTTTTCCGGACGCTCGACGGAAAAGGGAATAGGGTCTTCGAAACCTCAAGAGGGATGGATGGGATGAACGGCGGCGGGGGCCCCATCCGGGAGGCGGACGAAACGCTCGTCCGCCGTGTCCTCGAGATCAACCGTCCGGTCCTCGTCACGGACCTTGCCTCGGAGCCGCTCTTCGCCGACCTGGAGCTTTCTAGGGACGGCCATCCCCGGAGTCTTCTGGCCTATCCCTGGACGCTCCAGGGCCTCCCCGCCGGCGTCGCCTACCTGGCCCGAAACGCCGCCGGCCGCCCTTTCACCCGGGAAAACATGGAGTTCCTGACCTTGGCCATGTCGCCCGTTCTCTACCTTATGAGGGGAAACGGAAGCCGCAGCCCGGAGGGAGACGTGCCGGTTCCCGGCGACGCGCCGGCAAGCTGCCCGTTTATGGGGACTGCGCTCCCCATCCGGCGCGTCCGGGCCATGATCGAAAAAGTCCGGGATACCGACGCGCCCGTCTTCATCTCGGGAGAGAGCGGGACGGGAAAGGAACTTGCCGCCAGGATCATCCACGAAACGGGGCGGCGTCGGGCCGGGCCTTTCGTCGCCGTCAACTGCGCCGCCATCCCGGAAGCCCTCATCGAGAGCGAGCTTTTCGGCCACGCCCGGGGGGCTTTCACCGGCGCCGTGAGGGACAAGACAGGCCTGGTCGAGGAGGCCACGGGCGGCACTTTTTTCCTCGACGAGATCGGCGACCTGCCGCTCGCCCTGCAGCCCAAGCTCCTGCGCGTCCTCGAAGAGAAAAAAGTCCGTCGGGTCGGCGAGACGCGCCATCGGGCCGTCGACGCCCGCTTCGTCAGCGCCACGAACAAGGACCTCGACCATGAGGTCGAGCGGGGCCGTTTCCGCCAGGACCTCTACTACCGGCTGAAGATCATAGCCATCGACCTGCCGCCCCTTCGGGAAAGGCCGGAGGACGCTCTGCTCCTCCTCAATCACTTCCTCGACGAATTCTCCCGATCCATGGGCCGGCCGCGGCCTTTCCTCTCGCCCGTCGCGTTGGAGATGCTCCTGCGCTACCCCTGGCCCGGGAACGTCCGGGAGCTCCAGAACGAGGTCCAGAGATGCCTGGTCATGGCCGACGGGGCGCCGCTTATCCTCGAGGAGTACCTCTCGCCCAAGATCAACCCGGCCGGGGAGACCTATTCGCACGTCTCCCACCTCTTCTCCGAAGCCAAGGCGGATTTCGAGAAGCGGTTCCTCAGGGAGGCACTGGTCCGCTGCCGACATCACCGGACGCGGACGGCGGCCGAAGTCGGGCTCAGCCGCCAGGGACTGTTCAAGCTCCTCAAAAAGCACGGGCTCGACGCCCGCGCTGCGGGTTGACAGGAGCTTTTCCCCCGCGCTATAGTTTGGGCACGCTACGGGAAATAATCCCGAGCCTTTGCGCCCGGTCGATGCGGGCGGGGAGGTCAATGTGAAAAAATGGATCCTTTTGTCAATCATCCTGGGTCTGGCCGTTCTGGCGGCGGGAAGCCTCGCCGCCCAGGAGAAACGGGTGGACCCGGTCAACTGGAGGGAGCTCGTTTCTCTCCTGGTCGATCTGCCCGGTTACGAAGCCGACAAGCCGGAGGGCGCGACGACGTCCATGGCCGAATTCAAGATGTCCCAAGCGTCGCGCAACTACCGGAAGGGCGACCTCTCGGTCGAGATCCAGGTCGTCGACGGCGGTTTCTTTCCTATGGCCTACGCCTCCTACAAAGCCCTAGAGAATTTCGAGATCGATACCTCCGACCAACTCACCCGCAAGGTCACCATCCAGGGCTTCTCGGGGATCGAAAATATCGACTATGAACACAAGAGCGCGATGCTCATGCTGCTCGTCAGCGATCGATTCCTTGTGACCGTCAAGGGCGAACCGCTCGGCGACTCCGCCGGGCTCAAGGAGATCGTCGGCCGCCTGGACCTGAACAAGCTGGCCGCTTTGGGCAAGTGATGGCCGACGACAAGGACAGACCCGGAGTTTTTCAGCTGACCTGTCCTTGCTGCGAAGCGGTGCTCTGGGTCGACGGCGAATCCCGGGCAGTCCTGCGGTCGGAGAAGGCCAAGCGGAAGAAGGGCTCGCTCGACGACCTCCTCGTCAAGGAGCACAAGCGGCAGAGCGAATTCGACCGCAAGTTCGACGCCACGTTCGAGCTCCAGAAGGAAAAACACTCCAAGGCCGACGAGCTTTTCAAGAAGGCGCTCGAAAAGGCCGAAAAGGGCGAAGACGAAGAAAGCTGAAGGGTGTCAGCTGCCCGGCTGGGTTTCGTCGTCGCGTATGCGGGGGGCCATCGTCCACTTGGTGAAGCCGAAGACGGCCAGCATCACGACGGATAGATAGTTCATGAAGGCCCAGGGCAGGTAGGCGAAGGTCGAGACCCCCAGTGTCCCGGTGATGTAGACGCCGGCCATGCTCCACGGGATGAGCGGCACGATGATGGCCCCGCTCTCTTCGATGATCCTCGACAGGTTTTTGGCGGCCAGGTCCTTCTTCTTGAAAACGGGGGCGAGGAGGTCGGCCGGGAGGATCATCGAGAGATAGGAGCTTCCGGTGATCATGGCCGAAAGGACGGCCGCGCCGATCGTCGTCAGGACGAGGCTCCAGACTTCGCGGGTGAACTTCATTACCCGCTCCAGGATGACGGCCAGGCACCCCGTCCTCTGCATGATGCCGCCGAAAGCGAAGGCGGTGAAAGCGATGAGTTGGGTCTCCATCATGCTCATCATGCCGCCCTTGGCCAGGAGCTTATCCACGATCTCGACGCCCGTTCGCGCCGGGAGGCCCGAATTCATGGCCGTGGCCACGACCGTGAGCGGGATCTTCTGGACGAGGACGGCCAGGGCCGCGGCGACGAGGGAGGACAGAATCATGGCCGGGATGGTCGGCTTCTTGGCCACCGCGAAATAGAAGATGACGACCATGGGCAGGAGCAGGAGGACGTTGAATCGGAAGTTCGACTTGAGCGTGCGGAGGATGAGGTCGAGCGTGTCCGACTGGACCGCCGCTGCCCCGTACTTCAGGCCGACGAAGAAATAGATGACGAGGCCGGCCAGCCAGGCCGGCACGGCCGACCACATCATGTGCTTGATGTGGTCGAAGAGGTTCGACCCGGAGATGACCGTGGCCAGGTTGGGGATGTCGGAGAGAGGCGACATCTTGTCGCCGAAGTAGGCGCCGGCCACAACCGCCCCGGCCGCCGGGCCGAGGGGGATGCCGAGGCCCATGGCGATGCCGATGAAGGCCACCCCGACCGTTCCTATCGTCCCCCAGGAGGTGCCCGAGGCGACGGCGACGACCGAGCAGACGAGACAGGCGGTGGCCAGAAAGAATTTGGGAGAGATGAGCTTTAGGCCGTAATAGATGACCATGGGGATGGTGCCGCCGGCCATCCAGGACCCGACGAGGATGCCGACCGAGAGCATGATCAGGATGGCCGGCATGGCCTTATGGATGCTGTCGACGATGCCCCGCTCCATGTCCTTCCACTTGAAGCCCAGGACAAGGCCCAGCGTCGCGGTGATCGTGGCCGCGGCGACGAGGAGGACCTGGGCTTTGATCTTGTAGACGCCGTAGCCGACGCCGAGGAGGAGGGCCATGGCGATGAGCGGGACGAGGGCGACGCTGAACTTCGGCGGCCGTCCGGAAACCGGAGCCGGAGACTCCGTAATCGGGTCGGGGGAGGTCGTCTTATCCATCGGTCATCTCCAGTGAAGAACGAGAAGAGGGGACTGTCCCTCCTTTAATTACTAAATGTGCCCCGGGCCAGGAGCCGCCCGCCGGCCATCAACAGTTTTCCGCGGGCGAGGACATCGCTCAGCCCGAGATCGCCGCCCACGATGATGAGGTCGGCGTCACGACCCGGCTCAATCCGGCCCTTTTTTCCGAGCTTGTAGAACTCGGCCGTGTTGGTAGAAAAAAGCCGGGCGGCCGTTTCGGGGGGCAGGAGGCCCTTGCGGAGAACGTCCCCGAACTTGCGGAAGAGGTCCTTCTCCGTGGCGATCGTCAGCCGGACGAGTCGGCCGCTCTCGTCGAAAACGGGGAGACTGCCGTTGCTGTCCGAGCTGACCATCATCCGGCCGAAAGGGAGGCCTTTTTCCCGGAAGCGAGCGATGCATTCCTCGAGGCTCACCTCGGGATCGGGAGAAACGGGGTCCGCGCCGACGGTGATGTCGACGGAGCCGCCGGAAGCGACCCAGGCGAGGCCGTCCTCGAACAGCGCCGGGTTGCGGTTGATGTGGGTCGGGATGACCTGGCTCGCCGG
>MEXZ01000072.1:13144-17430 GCA_001773855.1 Candidatus Aminicenantes bacterium RBG_13_64_14 | reverse complement strand
CGCCGAGATGGACGTGGAGGACGCCGGCTTTCCCGCCAAGCATCCCCCCGACGCGGCATTCGGCCGCGAGGCGGGCGATCTCGTCGAAGGTCGGCTGCGAGGAACGGTGGTCGCTCACGGCGATCTCGCCCGCGCCGACGACCTTGTCGACGACGATGAGGTCGGAACGGACGCTCCCGGTCAGGGTCCGAACGGGGATCTCGTAGGACCCCGAATAGATGAACGTCGAGATGCCCTCGAGCTCGAGTGCCCGGGCCTTGGCCAGGAGGGAGGTCATGTGGCGGGTGACGCCGTCGGTCCCCAGACAGCCGATGACAGTCGTGACGCCGCTCGAGATGATATCTTCGACCCTGATCTCGGGGGCGCGCGTCGCCGGGCCGCCTTCCCCCCCGCCCCCCAGAATGTGGACGTGGGGGTCGATGAGCCCGGGGAAGACGCGCTTCCCGGCTGCGTCCACGATTTCGGCCTCGAGGCCGTCGATCCGGATCCGGCCCGGTTCAGCCACGGCCTCGATCGCGCCTCCGGCGAGCAGGATGTCCTTCCGGCCGAGGGGCTCGGGGGCGAAGACGTCTCCGCCGCGGATCAGAGTGACCATGGGCGCCTCCTTGACCTAAATTATCACGCCTGACGGGCGTTCGCAAGCGGCGCGCCGCCCCGGGCGCTCTTTGAATTTCCCGGGCGGATTTTGTAGAATAGCTCCATGCCTGTGGCCACGTTCGAGGAAGAATTCAAGCGCATCGAGAAATCCGTCGACCGCGTGATACGGGCGTTTATTTTTGGCAAGAAGGTCGACCTTCGCGGCGCGGAGAACTTCGTCCGGGAGGGCCCGAACATCATCGTCGGGAACCACATCGGGAGCTACAAGGACGTGGCCATCCTGCTCCGGACCGTGCCGCGGATGATCTACTTCACCGCCAACAAGATGATCTTCGACAAAAAAGAGGCAAGTGAGCTCGTCCTCCGTCACCTCCACCGGCACATGGGCAAGTTCGGCGGGTTCATCCATCTCATCCTCAACCCGCTCTACACCTACGTGGTGCACTTCGTGTCCGGGAATGCGGCCAAGGTCGGCTCCATTCCCGTCGACATCTACGGCAGCAAGCGCGAGTCGATCCTCAAGTGCCAGGACTATCTGAGGAAGGGGAGGGCCGTCATCGCTCTGCAGGGCCGGGGCCGCGTCCACCCCAAGGACCCGAACCCCTATGTTAAGAGCTTCCGGCGGGGCGTCTCCATCATGTCCTACAACCTTTTCAAGCAGGAAGGAATCGCCGTCCCCGTCACGCCCATGTCGATTTTCGGGACCCACATCATGTGGGGAGTGCCGGCGACGATCAAGGTCAATGTCGGCCGGCCCCTTTTCATACGGGATCATTGGACCGGGGACGAGACTTCGACCATCGAGAGATTCCGCGCGGCCCTGGAACAGACCGTCTCCGGCCTCTTTCACGAGAGCCTGAACTGGTGAGCTCGAAAGATCAAAGGAAGGAACCATGGCACTCGAAGGACTCCTGATCGCCAAGGGCGAGAAAGACCTGTTTCTGCTGCCGAAGATGGCCAACCGCCACGGCCTGGTGGCCGGCGCGACGGGAACCGGAAAGACGGTTTCCCTCCAGGTCATGGCCGAGGGCTTCAGCCGCATCGGCGTGCCCGTCTTCATGGCCGATGTCAAAGGCGACCTGGCCGGGGTCAGCCGGCCGGGGACGGCGACGCCGAAGGTCCAGGAGCGGATCGGCCTCTTCGGCCTCGGCGATTTCGCGTTCGAGGGGAGCCTCGTGGCATTTTGGGACATCTTCGGCGAGCAGGGCCATCCCGTGCGGACAACCGTTTCCGATATGGGGCCTCTCCTCCTCTCGCGTCTGCTCAATCTCAACGACGTCCAGAGCGGGGTCCTGAGCATCGCCTTCCGCATCGCCGATGATAACGGGCTCCACCTCCTCGACTTCAAGGACCTCAGGGCCATGGCTCAGTTCGCCGGCGACCACGCTAGTGAATTCGAGACGGAGTACGGCCGGGTGTCGCCGGCCAGCATCGGAGCCATCCAACGCGGCCTGCTCACGCTCGAAGATCAGGGGGCCGACAAGTTCTTCGGCGAGCCCGGCCTCGAGCTCGACGACCTCATGCAGACCGACGGCCGCGGCCGCGGTGTCATCAACATCCTGGCCGCCGATAAGCTCATGCTGACGCCCCGGGCCTACTCGACATTCCTCCTTTGGCTGATGGCCGAGCTCTTCGAACGCCTGCCCGAAGTCGGCGACGTGGACAAGCCGCGGCTCGTCTTCTTCTTCGACGAAGCCCACCTCCTGTTCACGGATACTCCGCCGGTCCTGCTGGAGAAGATCGAGCAGGTCGTCCGCCTCGTCCGCTCGAAGGGCGTCGGTATCTACTTTGTCACCCAGAACCCGCTCGACATCCCGGATGTCATCCTCGGCCAGCTCGGCAACCGCGTCCAACACGCCCTCCGGGCTTTCGCCCCCAGGGACCAGAAGGCTGTCAAGTCCGCGGCCGAGACCTTCCGCCAGAACCCCAAGGTCGACGTCGAGACGGCCATCACCCAGCTCGGCGTCGGTGAGGCCCTGGTGTCCTTCCTCGACGAGAAAGGACAGCCGGGGGTGGTGGAGCGGGCCCTCGTCCTGCCGCCGCACAGCCGGATCGGATCGATCATGCCGGACGAGCGCCAAGCGGTCATCCGCGGCTCCCTCGTTTATGGCCGCTACGAGCAGGCCGTCGATCGGGAATCGGCTTACGAAATGCTCAAGGCCCGGGCCGAGCGGGAAGCGGCGGCGCAGGCCCAGGCTCAAACCCAGCCCTCTCCCTACGGTTATCCGCCCCCGACCGGGCCCCAGCCGGGCCAGGCCAGGGCCCCCCGGCCTTATCCTGATCATCCCCAAGCGCCGCGGCGTCCCGCCGGCCGTCCCCGCGACACCCTGATGGAGGCCATGGCCAAAAGCGCTGCCCGCTCGGTCGGCAGCCAACTCGGCCGCTCCATCCTCCGCGGAGTGCTCGGCTCGATCCTCGGCGGCCGCCGCTAGGATCAGAAGGAGTCAAACCTGCCTTTTACCCGAGAAACGGGTAAAAGGCAGGTTTGACCCCTTCCGTTTTTTTGTTATAATCCCCGCGCCTTGAACGCGACCGGTCATTCGCGAAATCCCCTCCGAGGACGGTGAACCATGTTTAAAGGACATCCCAAGGGCTTATTCGTGGCCTTCTTCGCCAACATGGGCGAGCGCTTCGGCTTCTACACGATGATCAGCATTTTCGTCCTGTTCATGCAGGCAAAGTACGGCATGTCCGCGGCCGCGGCGGGCTCCATATACGCGACCTTCCTGGTCGGCGTCTACATCTTCCCCCTGCTCGGCGGCTTCCTGGCCGACCGCTACCTCGGCTACGGCCGGACAATCAGTCTGGGCATCATCGTCATGTTCATCGGCTATGTCATGCTGGTTCTGCCGACGGCGATGAACACCGGTTTCCCCCTCATCGTCGCCGCCCTGGCCGTCGTCGCGCTGGGCACGGGCCTTTTCAAGGGCAACCTGCAGGCCCTCGTCGGCAACCTCTACGACGACCCCAAGTACGCGGGCATGCGCGACCGGGCCTTCAACATCTTCTACATGGGCATCAACATCGGGGCCATGTTCGCCCCCTCGGCCTCCATGGCGGTATGCAACTGGATCATGGGCAAGTCCCATTTCGTCTACGACGCCCGCATCCCGGCCCTGGCCAACGATTTCCTCAAAGGCAAGCTGGCCGACGCATCCTCCTTCCTGACCATCGCCCAGGGTCAGGACGCTTCCGTCACCCTGGATACGCTGGGCCGCTTCGCCACGGACTACGTCAACACCCTGAGCAAATCCTACCATTTCGGCTTCGGCGTCGCCTGTATCAGCTTGGTCGTGTCCATGGCCATCTTCTGGGCCTTCCGCAAGCACTACAAGACGGCCGCCATGTCCGTGCGCCAGAAGGCCAAGTCCGAGGCCCTCAAGTCCCAGGTCGTCGAGTTGACCCGGGAACAGACGCGCGAGCGGCTCGTCGCCCTCGGTCTCGTCTTCTTTGTCGTCATCTTCTTCTGGATGGCCTTCCACCAGAGCGCCGTGACCCTGACCTACTTCGCCAGGGACTACACCGTCCCGAGCGTGGGCAAGGCGACCAACCTCTGGTTCGATCTGACCGGCCTCCTGCCCGTCTTCCTGTCCGCCCTAGGGCTCGTCTTCCTCGTGAGGAAGGCCTCGGGAAGGCTGGCTCGCTTCTTGGGAGGGGCCGCGTTCGTCGGATTCGGCGTCCTGGCCTAC
>MEXZ01000072.1:11966-13133 GCA_001773855.1 Candidatus Aminicenantes bacterium RBG_13_64_14 | reverse complement strand
CGGGTACGAGACGGTCAATCCGTTCCAGCCCCAGATGTTCCAACACTTCAATCCGTTCTTCATCGTCGTCCTGACGCCCATAGTCATCGGCATCTTCGGCTGGCTCAACCGCAAGGGCAAGGAGCCGACGGCGCCGCGCAAGATCGGCATCGGCATGCTCATCACGGCCGTGGCCTACGCCATCTTGATCGTGGCCTCGATCGGCCTGTTGAGCCCGAAGGCCCTCGGCGGCCTCGTCGCCCCGGCCGCGTCCCAGGTCTCCGTCTACTGGCTCATCTCGACCTATTTCATGCTGACGATCGCCGAGCTCCTCCTCAGCCCGATCGGGATCTCGTTTGTCTCGCGCGTCGCCCCGCCCAAGTACAAGGGCCTGATGCAGGGCGGCTGGTTCGCGGCGACGGCCGTCGGCAACTCCCTCGTCGGCGTTACCGCCTGGTTCTGGGAGCGCCTGCCGCTCTGGGCGGTGTGGGCTATCCTCGCCGGCGCCTGCATCCTGTCCGCCGGCTTCATTTTCTCGATCATGAAGCGGCTGGAGAGGGTCGCCCGGGCCTAGCGGGGAAGCAGAAGTCCGGCAATTTTCTTTACGCCGGAGGCGGGAAGTTACCTCCGTTCCGACACTCTTCAGGCTCCCGCAACGGTTAGGACCTTCGAGGCGAACGTCCCCGGACGGAGATGCCCGGCTCCAATTGTCATCTAGCTAATTGAAAATACATACGATATGCGGAATCCGTGCGCGGCTCAGCTTTTCTCCGCAGGAATCCTGCCGGAATGGTCTTCTGGCCCGGATTTTGCAGCCCATGGGGCCATAGCCTTCCAGATCGGAGGTTGATATGGATCGATCGAAGCTTTTGACGGCGGTTCTTCTCTTGGCGGGCATATTCCTGGCCTCTCGTGCGCTCATCGCTCAGGTGCCTCAGTCCGTCCGAGTCCCGGAAGGGAACGGCAAGCCCATCCTGACGGACGGCATATTCTCTCCCGGGGAATGGGACGACGCGTTGAAGGTCCCCATCCGTCCGAATGTGGAGCTGCTGCTTAAAAAGAGCGCCGGTTTCGTTTTCGTCGGCATCCGATACATCCCGTTCACCCTCTCCGTCGTCGACCTCTTCATCTCGCCCGACGGCAAAGCGATCCGTCACCTCCACGTTTCCGCCCAGCTCGGCGAGCGCC
>MEXZ01000072.1:1267-11941 GCA_001773855.1 Candidatus Aminicenantes bacterium RBG_13_64_14 | reverse complement strand
GGGTCGAAACGCCCTTGGCGCCGGACTGGGAAAAGCCGGTCGTTTTTCCCGAAGGCACGGACACGGCCTCGACCAAGGGCTGGCTCAAGCTCGTCCTGAAGTGATGCCGCAAAAGGGAGGAATCCTGACCATGCCCCGACTTCGCTATCACCATGTCGGCATCCCCACGGGCCGGCCCCTTCCCGAGGACGACTATGTCGCGGAGTTCAAGATGTACGCCTCGGGCTATGACAAAAGCCCCTACGGCATCGAATGGATGAAGTACGATCCAAACTGCCCCCTGCCGGAACTCGTCAAGACGGTCCCTCATGTCGCCTTCGTCGTCGACGATCTCCAGGCGGCCATCGCGGGCAAAGAGATCCTCATCGCGCCCAACAGCCCCGCCGACGGGATCAAGGTCGCGTTCATCGTGGATAACGGGGCACCCGTCGAATTGCTGCAGTTCGACAACCCCGCGGCCGAAGTCTGGCCGCGCGAGGCAAAATTCAAGATCGATTGATGTACGACCCGGGGATATCCGGCCCGCTCCTTATCGAGGGCGGGCTTGGGACGTTCCCCATGATCGAGCTTTGACCGAGGAGGTAAACAAATGAAGACAGGACTCTTCCGGAAGTTTGCCGGGGCCGCGGCCATCATCTTCTGCTTGGGCGCTGGACTGGGGCGCGCCCAGGAGGCGGCGGCCCAGGCGTCGCCCCAGCCGGTCGGTGATTTCGTTGCCGGGATCTACAGCCTCGTCAGTTCCGCCGGGGGCAAACTCCCCGACTGGGACAAGGTCCGGGCCTGCTTTTTAAAGGAAGCCGTCATTGTCCTCCGGACGAGCCGGACCACCCTGACGGCTTTCTCCCTCGACGGATTCATCAAGGACTTCGTCGATTTTTACGAGAAGCCGTTCAAGCGGGGAGAGGCGACGGTCGTTCCGAAAGAGAGCGGCTTCACGGAAAAGGTCGTCCGCATGAAGGCCTGGGAATACGGGGACATGGCCCATGTCCTTGTCCTTTATGAGGCCCAGATCACCGGGTTCATGGCGCCACAGCAGGGCATCGACAGCTGGATCCTCGTCCGGCGCGACGGCCGCTGGTTCATCGCGGGAGCCACGAACGAGATCGTGACGCCGGCGCGGCCGGTCCCGCCCGAGCTCGGCGAAAAAAAATAGCGGGGCACTCAGCGCCACCGCGGGCGTGTCAGAGGATAGCTTTCTTCTTTCCCAGGTAATAGAGGTAATTCTCGTAAGTGACGTCCGGTGGGACGCGGTGGTCGACGCAGGGGAGGTAACCGCCGCGTTCAACGAGGGGATGGAGCTTCTCGAGCTCTCTGTCGATGGCGTCTTTACCGGCGATCAGGGCCATTTTGTCCACGCCCCCGAGCAACAGCACGTTATCCCCATATTCTTCCCTTAGCCGCCGGGGGTCCGTGTGCAGGGCCTCGACGGGGAACATGCAGTTGATGCCGCCCCGGAGCCAGCCCGGCACGAGCTCGTATATCCGGCCGTCGCAGTCGAGAACGTTGACGGCGATGCCGCGCGTCTTGAGGGCGTCGGTGATCCGCTTATAACGGGGTACCATGAGTTCCTCGAAAAGTTTGGGCGACATGAGCGGGCCGTGGTTGTAGCACATATCCTCCCACCACCAGGCGACGTCGACCCCGTCCGCCGGGATGTCGTTCTCGATGAACTCGAGGTCCATCAAGGTGATATGTTCCATCATCTCCTCGATCCAGGCGCGGTCGGTCATGAGGGCGATGGACAGGTTCTCGAGGCCCATCCAGTCGCGCAGCCAGCCGTAGAGCGAGCCGCAGTGAAAGAGAATGGGCATGCCGGCGGTGTGGGCCGCGGCTATCGCCGTTGGGACGTCTCCGACCCGGCCGGGGCGTCCGGGGTCGAGGCGCTCGTCGCGGAGTCTCTCCCAATCGGCCCGGGTCTCGACGGCGAACTTGAGGAACTTGGGCATGGACGAGTCGTAATCGAGCATTTCGGTCAGGGCGCCGTCCTTGGTCTGCACAACGCGCCGCTCGCCCCGCTGCTCGATGGTTTTTTCTTCAAAAGCCGGAAAAAGCCCCTTCTGGATGGGCACTTCCGGCATGATGGAGATCCCCTCGAGTCCGAGGTGCCTCTCGACGTCCTCGTTCGTCCGGCAGTCGCGGGGCAGGCCCTGTTCGTGCCAGACGGCGATCGTTTTGTCCCAGTACCCGAACTCCATATCCGGGACGCGGTCCGGCTTCTTCCAACGGAAGATCCTGTTGAATCGCTCTCGGATGGTCACGGGCGCGTTTATCTTATCACGGTTCTTCATCGGAAATGAACTCCGTCCTTGTTTTTCCTTATTGAAAGAGACGACGCCGGCCGGCCGGGATTCTCGGGGGACGCGTTGAAATGCGGCCGCGTCTGTATTAGAATGAAGGGCGCAAGGACCGAGGTGCCCGGGATGAAACACCGATCAAACGGTAGAGCCTTCTTGGTTCTTTCCGCCATCGCCGTTGCTGCGTTCCAAGGGTGCGCCCGGAAGGGCCCGAGCCCCGACATCGTCATCGCCAAGGATGCTTCCTGGCATGAGCGCGTAGCGGCGGCCGAGATCCGCCGCTATTTTTACCTGAGGACCGGCGATCTCCCGGCCCTCCGGGAAGTGGCGTCGTTCTCCCGCATCCCGCCGGGCGCCGTGGCCGTACTGGAAAAAGGCGGGACATTCGCCCGGGGCCTGGAGGACGCCGGCGCCGCATCGAAAATCGCCGCCCTCGGGCCCGAGGATTACTGGCTGAAGACGGTCCCGCGCCGGTCCGGGCAGCTTGTCCTCGTCGCCGGCGGCAGCGGCCCGGCCGTTCTCTACGGCGCCTACCAGCTTGCCGAGAAGCTGGGCGTCCGTTTCTTCCTCGAGGGCGACGTGGTCCCTGACGGGACCGTCGAAAACCTCAACCTCGACCTCGACGAGACGGGCCACCCGCTCTTCGCCGTCCGCGGCATTCAGCCCTTCCACGATTTCGCCGAGGGTCCGGACTGGTGGACGCTCGAGAACACCAAGGCCATCCTGGGCCAGCTCCCGAAACTGCGGATGAACTTCTTCGGCCTCCATACCTACCCCGAGAATCCCAGCAAGGAAAAAGGCGCCACTCCGAACGCCGAGCCCACGGTTTGGATCGGCCGGGAGGGCGATTTCGGTGCGGACGGAAAAGTCCTCGCGAGCTACCCCGCGAGCTACCAGAACACGGCCCGCGGCAACTGGGGTTACGAGGCCAAGAAGACCGGCGATTTCCATTTCGGCGCGGGTCTTCTCTTCGAGCGCGACGACTTCGGCAACGACGTGATGGCCGGCTTCAGCCCCGATCCGGTGACCGCCGAGGATTCGAACCAGGTCTTCGACCGGGCCGCGGCCGTCTTCCGGGACGCCTTCACCCTGGCCCGGCGCCTCGGCGTCAAGACCTGCGTCGGGACGGAAACGGCGCTGACGATCCCCGACCTGGTCAAAAAGCGACTGGCCGACTCCGGCCGGGACCCCAAGGACCCGGCCGTCGTCAAGGACCTCTATAAGGGGATGTTCAAGCGGATCGCTGCCGCCTATCCCGTCGATTATTACTGGTTCTGGACGAACGAAGGGTGGACCTGGTCCGACGCCTCTCCCGAGGCCATCGCCTCCGTGACCACCGACCTGGCCATGGGCATCGAGGCCTGGCAGGAGGTCGCGCCGCCGTTCAGCCTGGCGACCTGCGGCTGGGTCCTCGGTCCGCCGTCGAACCGGACGCTCTTCGACCAGGTCCTGCCGAAGGACGTAGCCATGAGCTGCATCAACCGCGAGGTCGGCAAGGCGCCCGTTGATCCCGGCTTTTCGAGGATCTCGGGGCGGTCCTTATGGGCCATCCCCTGGATGGAAGACGACCCTGCGCTCACCTCGCCCCAGCTCTGGGCCGGCCGGATGCGCCGCGACGCGGCCGACGCCCTGCGCTACGGCTGCGACGGCCTCCTCGGCATCCACTGGCGGACGCGCATCCTCTCGGCGAACGTCCTGTCTCTGGCCCGGGCCGCGTGGGACCAGAGCTGGAACACCCTGCCCGGACGCGTCGCCGACGACATCGGGCCGATCACGGGCCAGTACGTGGCGTTCAAGGACCACGAGATCGCCGGTGCCGGCCGGGGCCGTGCGGCCGTCTACAGGGACGTTCGCGACCGCGTCTTCGGTTATCATCTGCCCGTCCCGAACGGCATCTACTCCGTGACGCTCCAATTCGTCGAAGGCGAAGTCAAGGAGAAGGGCCGCCGCGTTTTCGACGTCCTGATCCAGGGCCGAAAGGCCGCGGAGAAAGTGGACATCTTCGCCGCCGCCGGCCTGTTCAAGGCCTACGACCTGAGGTTCGAGAATATCGAGGTCGCCAACGGCCGGCTGGCCGTCGATTTCGCCGACCGCATCCATTACCCCTCGGTCGCCGCCATCGTCATCGCGGGGAAAGGCTTCGTCAAGAAGATCAATTGCGGCGGTCCGGCCGTCCTCGATTATGAAGCGGATTGGCCGGAGACGGAGCGGCACCTGCCCGCGCTCGATTTTTACCAGGACTGGAGCCGCGCTCAATTCGGCGCCGAGGCAGCGGAGGAGATAGCCGCGGTTTTCGCCCGCATCGACGGCCGGCACCCCGTCCCCGTCACCTGGATCGGCGGACCCGGAAACATCCAGCCCGACCCCCGGCCGTGGGACGAAGTCCTGCCGGCCTACGCTTTCGTCGACGAGCTGGCCGTGCTCGGCCCGCGCGTCGAGGGGAAAGGGAACAGAGAGCGTTATGATTACTGGCTGGCGAACTTCCGCTACATGTGCGAGGTCGCCCGCTTCAACTGCTTCTGGGCCGTCTACAACAAGGCCGTGGAGAAGGCCACGGCGGCGGCGGACGAGCCGGCGAAAAAGGCCATCCTCGAGGCTGAGGCCCTGCCGGTCCGGGCCGGAATGGCCGCGGCCCTGCGTGAAATATTCGCCGCCCTTCTCGCCACGGTGAGCAACACGGGTGAGCTTGGGACGATCGCCAATTGGGAACAGCACCTCCTCCCCGGCGCCTGGGAGCGGCCGGAGGTCGAGCTCGTGAAGATGCTTGGCGGGGGATTGCCGCCGGAAGTCCTTCTGACCCGGGAGTATGCCGGGCCTCCGCGAGTCATCGTCCCGGCGGTGCGTACGTCTCTCGAGGCCGGCGAAGCGCTTTCGCTCAAGGTCCTCGTCCTGGCCAAGGGCCGGCCGGAGTCCGTTGCGATCTATTGGCGGGAGATGGGCCGGGGCGCTTTCCGGGCCGTCCCTCTAGAGAACGTCGCCCGCGGTGTCTATCGCCTGACGCTGCCCGCTCCCGCTGCCGGTATCGAATACTATCTCGAAGCGAAGGCCGATGGGCAGGTCGTCCGCTTCCCGGCCACGGCTCCGACCCTGAACCAGACCGTCATCGTTTTTCCGGTGGCGAAATGAGCGATACCGTCCTCCTGCCGAAGCGCCTCCGGGCTGCCGAGGTCGTCGTCGCTCTCAAGGACATCGGGCGCCGGGTCGAGTCCGGTCCCGTGACCATCGACTTCCGGGATGTCGAGGAGTTCGACAGCTCCACCCTGGCCTTGCTGAACTACGTCCGGGACCGTCTGACGAACGTGACCACAGTCAATATCGGCGGTGCCCTGGCCCGGGCCGCGGAGAGCTTCGTCAGTCGTCCCCCGGCCGTGGAGCCCGAGCTTCCGCGTTCCGGGAACGCGGCCGGCCGGGCGCTCACCGCCATCGCCGACCGCTTCATCTTCCAGATGAGAAGCCTGGGGCGGTTCCTGGCCATGCTCGGCGACGAGGTCTACCACGTCGGCGTCTATCTCAAGGAGCGCAAGGGCGTCTACCCGGGCGAGACCTGGAACCAGATGTTCTTCATGGGCTACCGCTCTTTTCCCATCGTCTGCCTGCTCATCTTCCTCGTTGGGATCACGATCTCGATCACCTCGGCCGAGCAGCTGCGGCTCTTCGGCGCCGACATCTACCTCGCCGACCTCGTCGGCATCGCCATGCTCAAGGAGCTCGTGCCCCTGATGACCGGCGTCATCCTGGCCGGCAAGGTCGGCGCGGCCATCACGGCCGAGCTGGCAAGCATGACCGTCCTCGAGGAGGTCGACGCCCTGCGGACCATGGGCGTCGTCCCGGAGAAGTTCCTCATGGTCCCCCGCCTCCTGGCCATCACCCTGGTCGTCCCGCTCCTTGTGGCCATGGCCGATGTCGTCGGCATCTTCGGCGGCATCGTCGTCGCCCGGGCCACGTTCGGGACGCCCCCGTCGGCCTTCATCGCCGAGATGGTCACCGCCGTCGATTGGACCGACTTCGGCTGGGGGCTCATCAAGACGGTCGTCTTCGGCTGGACGGTCGTCGTCGGGAGCGGCTTCAAGGGATTGACGGTCGGCCGGAGCGCCGAGGAGGTCGGCCGGGCCACCACGGAATCCGTGGTCCTGTCGATCACCCTCATCATCCTCATCGACTGCATTTTCGCGTTCATATTGTATTGACCATGGACATCATCAGCGCGCACGATCTGGTCGTCGGGTACGGCAGGACCGAGATCCTCCGCGGCCTGGACTTTGCCGTGCCCGAGGGGCGGATCACGGCGGTCGTGGGCGTGAGCGGCTCGGGGAAATCCACCCTGCTCAAGACGCTCGCCGGCCTCCTGCCCCCGCTTTCCGGGGGCTTCGATTTCGCCGGGCGCCCCGTGAACTACCGCTCCGAGGCCTCGCTGCGCCTGCTCTTCGAGCAGATCGGCGTCCTCTACCAGGGCGGAGCGCTCCTCAACAGCCTAAGCCTCTTCGAGAACGTCGCCCTGCCCATCCGCATGCAGCACCCCAAGATGCCCGAAGACATGGTCCGGGACATGGTCTTCGCCAGCCTGGCCCAGGTCGAGCTCGCCGGGAGCGCCGACAAATATCCGGCCCATCTCTCCGGCGGCATGACGAAGCGCGGGGCCCTGGCCCGGGCCCTCGTCCTCGACCCGGATGTCGTCTTCTGCGACGAGCCCTCGTCGGGCCTCGACCCGATCACGTCGGCCCTCCTCGACGACCTCCTGATCCGGCTGAAGGAGACGTTCGGGATGACCCTCGTCGTCGTCACCCACGAAATCCGCTCGATCGAGCGGGTGGCCGACAGGGTCCTCCTCATCAACGACGGGGGCCTCCGCTTCTCGGGGGACTATGCCGACCTGGCCGCGGCGGACGACGCCTTCATCCGGACATTCTTTCTCAGGAAGGACAGCCATGATGACGCATGAACAAAAGATCCGCTTGGGCGTTTTCCTGTCCCTGGCCACGGTCATCTTCATCGCCGTCGCCGGTTTCTTCATCGTCCCCAAGCTCCGCGACCCCGGGGACATCTATACCGTCAACTTCCGGGACACGTCCGTCCAAGGCCTCCTGGTCAGCTCCGGCGTCAAGTACCGGGGCGTCGAGATCGGGCGGGTCATCCGGATCAAGGTCAACTCCCGGGACCTCGACTCCGTCCTCGTCGACGTCAAGATCCGGCAAGGGCTGATCATGAAGAAGGACATGAGCGCCGTCCTGGCCTACGTCGGCCTGACCGGGCAGAAATACATCGAGATCAGCGGCGGGACCCTGGCCTCGGAGAACCTGATGCCCCACGGGGAGATCCCGATGGGCCGGGGCCTCGGGGAAAAGGCCGAGGACATCGTCACCAATCTCGAAACCGCGGCCAAGCGGATCACCGAGCTCCTCGCCCCGGAGAACATGAAGAGGTTTTCCGCCTTCCTCGAGAACGCGGAGAAAGGCTCGGCGGCCCTCTCCGGGGTCCTCGAATCCCGGCGGACGTCCCTCGAGAACACCCTGGCCAATTTCGAAAAGGCGTCCCTCGAATTCGCCCGGGCGACGGAGAAGTTCGTGCCCATGACCGAGGACATGAACCGCCTTATGCGGACGCTCGAGACGAATTCCCAGGAGACCCTCGGTAACATCTCCCGCCGCTTCTCGAGCGAGGAGCTGGGCCAGGCCATCAAGGACGTCCGGGCCTTTCTCGACACGGCCTCGGTCAGCCTGAAAAAGGTCGAGAGCGTCCTGCTCGAGCAGCAGTCGGAGCTGACGCGGACGTTCTCGAGCCTCGGCGCCGCCGTCGAAAACCTGGTCCGCTTTTCCCGCGAGATCGCCGACGAACCTTCGGCCCTCCTCCGGACACGAAAGGAAAAGAAAAAATGAGGAAAGCTGCGCGTTGTGGTCTTCTCGTCCTCCTTTTCGCTGCCTGTTTTTCCGTCCCGACCAAGCGGTACTTCCAGATCATCGCCACGGGCAAGGATGCCCAGCTCCATCCCAAGGTCGGCAAGGCCCTCTACATAGAGCCGGTCCGCGTCGACCCCCTCTACGACGACTTCCGGGTCATCTACCGCGTCTCGATGTTCGAGCTCAAATATTACTCCTACGTGTTCTGGGCGAAGAAGCCGGACGCCCTCTTCCGCGCGGCGATGGGCGATTACCTCAACGAGAAGGAGGGCTTCACCCGGGTGACGCTCGACGTCCTCCAAGGTGACCCGGAGATCGTCCTGCGCTCGAACGTCCGCATCGTCGAGGAGATCGACAACCCCAAGGTCTGGTTTGCCAGGCTGGCCATGGACCTCGAGTTCCTGGAGTTCAAGTCCGGGAAGAGCCTCCTCAGGCACTCGTTCGACAGAAGGCTGCCTCTCCTGGTCCGCAAGGTCCGGCAGTTTCCGGTCATTCTCTCGAGGATCCTGACGGAGGAACTGGACATCGCCGTCAGCAAGCTGGCCGGAGTCGCGGAAGTTAAGGAGCCCACCCATGCCGACGATCATCATTGAGGGGCCGCCCCTGCCCGACATCGACAAGAAACGGAAGTTGGTAGCCGAGACGTCCGCCTCGGCTTCGACGGCCTACGGCCTTCCCGTTGAGGCGATGGTCGTCCTCATCAAGGAAAGCCAGCCGGAGAACGTCGGGGTTGGGGGTCGGCTGCTCAGCGACCGGAAAAAATAGCCGGCCGTCGGGACCTCAGGCAGCCTTCAGCCAGCTGCGCTCGATCTCCTCGAGCGACTTCCCCTTTGTTTCAGGCAGAAAGAACCATATGAACACGAGGTCCAAGGCGCACATCGCCGCGTAGAGCCAGAAGGCTGTCGAGGGGTGGAACTTATCCGAGATCACTGGGAACGTCAGGGTGACGGCGAAATCGGCTAGCCAGAGGATGAGGGTCGCCAGCCCCATGGCGCTGCCCCGGACCTTGATGGGGAAGATCTCGGCCATGACGACCCAGACGAGCGGCCCCATGGCCGAGGCGAAGAAGGCGATGTAGAGGAGGATGATGAGGAGCAGGGCCGAGGCCGGCAGAACCGGGAACCTGAACGCGGCCCCGAGCAGGACGAGGGAGACGCCCATGCCGCCGGTGGCGACGAGCAGGAGCGGCCGGCGGCCGACCCGGTCGGCCAGGACGATGGCCACGACCGTAAAGAGCATGTTGACCAGGCCGACGATCGTCGACTGGCCGATGGCCGACATCCGGGCGAAGCCGGCGCCCTCGAAGATGCGCGGGGCGTAGTAGAGGATGGCGTTGATGCCCGTGACCTGCTGGAAGACCGCCAGGACGACGGCGATGAGGAGGGGCCGCCGGAAGGCCGGCCGGAAGAGCTCGCGGATGGAACCTTCCCCGAGGGTCAGCGTGTCCTTGATGTCCCGGATCTCCTTGGCCGCGGCCTCGGCGGTGTCGATCCGGGTGAGGACGGCGCCCGCTTCGTCCTCGCGGCCGTTCTTGACCAGCCAGCGCGGGCTCTCCGGGACGCGCAAGAGCAGCAGGAAGAAGAGGACCGAGGGGATGGCGCCCATGGCGTACATCCAGCGCCAGTTCGATGGGCCGGACCCGGCGAAGACCCAGTTGACGAAGTAGGCCAGGAGGATGCCGGTGACGATGGCCATCTGATTGACCGAGACGAGCGCGCCCCGGATGCGGGCCGGCGCGATCTCGGCGATGTAGAGCGGCGAAAGGACGGCCGCCGAGCCGATGCCCAGGCCGCCGATGAATCGGAAGATGACGAATTCGGTGATCGTCCGGGGGACGGCGCAGCCGACGGCCGAAACGAAGAACAGGACGGCCGAGATGAGCATGAAGCGCCGCCGGCCGATCCGGTCGCTGATGGGGCCGGCCAGGCCGGCGCCGAACATGCAGCCGATGAGGACTACGCTGACGGCCCAGCCCTCCTGGAGCGAGTTGAGCGAGAACTGCTCCTTCATGTAGCGCGTGGCGCCGGCGACGATGGCCGTGTCGAAGCCGAAGATGAGGCCGCCGATGGCGGCGACCAGGGTGACGGCGATGACATAGAGACCGCTATTTCTGGCCATTGTATTCACCCACGGCTTCGAACATGGCGACGACGTTCCGGATGGGGACGTTGGCCTGGATGTTGTGGACGGAATTGAAGACGAACCCCCCGTCGCGGCCGAAGACCTCGCACCGCTCCAGGACCTCGGCCCGGACCTCCTCCGGCGTGCCGAAGGCGAGCGTCTTTTGGGTGTCCACGCCGCCGCCCCAGAAGACGACGTCCTTTCCGTACTTGGCCTTGAGCGCGGCCGCGTCCATGCCGGCGGCCGAGACCTGGACGGGGTTGAGGATGTCGAAGCCGCTCTCGATGAAGGCCGGGATGAGCGTTTCGACGGCGCCGCAGGAATGCTTGAAGGTCTTCCAGGTCGTGTGCCGATGGATCCAGTCG
>MEXZ01000072.1:831-1109 GCA_001773855.1 Candidatus Aminicenantes bacterium RBG_13_64_14 | reverse complement strand
GTTGAGCGTCGCTTCCGTGACGGGGCAGAATTCCTCGAGGTTGTCCTCGGGGTCGAGCTTGGCCTCGTCGATGGGCCCCTGCCGGACGATGGTGTCGAAGAAAAAGCCGTTCCTCGGCAGGCGGCCCGAGGGCGGGGCGGTGATGTCGCCCTTGGGGTAGATCAGGGTGTCGCCGTTCCCGTCGCGCGTCACCCGGAAATTTTCCGAGACGAGGACCTCCGTCCCGTCGTCCATGCGCCAGGGCTTCCAGTTCTCGTTGCGGAAGCCGAACATCGTTT
>MEXZ01000072.1:525-728 GCA_001773855.1 Candidatus Aminicenantes bacterium RBG_13_64_14 | reverse complement strand
GGCGAGGCCGTAATGCTCGCGCAGGCCGATGACGCACTTGACGTGCATGCCGGTGACGGCCGTGCCGTTGAAGTCGACGGGGATGCGGTCGGGTTGGCGGTGGTTAAGTGCGGCCTCCAGGCGTTCCCGGCTTGTCATCGTCATGGCGGGCCTCCTCGATTTTCCCCAGATTACCCATTTTGCCCCGCGTTTGCAATAACGGG
>MEXZ01000072.1:357-463 GCA_001773855.1 Candidatus Aminicenantes bacterium RBG_13_64_14 | reverse complement strand
ACACGCCGCATCAACAGGAAGACCGGAAAGCCCGCGGCGAAGAAGATCGCTCCGTAGAGAGCCTCGCGCGTCTGGGTGACGAGGACGTTGACCGAGATGACGAGCA
>MEXZ01000072.1:0-335 GCA_001773855.1 Candidatus Aminicenantes bacterium RBG_13_64_14 | reverse complement strand
GAGCAGGGGATAGAGAGGTATCCGGTAGCCCGTATAGGCCTCGCCGGAGCGGCGCGCCTTGCGCCGGAGGATGAAGATCGAGGACGACACGATGGCCAGGGTCATGGTGTCGAGGAACATGACGTAGTTGACGATGTTCTCGAACGTGCCCAGGAGGAAGATCGAGATGAGGATGATCGCGCCGAGGAAGAGGAGCCCGAAGGCCTGGGTCTGCGTCTTCGGGTTGACCTTCTGGAAAGCGGCCGGCAGGGTCCGGTCCTCGGCCATGGAGTAGTAGACCCGCGGGATCTGCATCAGGGTGACGTTAAGGAAGCCCATGGCCGATAGGAAGATGG
>MEXZ01000071.1:4257-4368 GCA_001773855.1 Candidatus Aminicenantes bacterium RBG_13_64_14 | reverse complement strand
CAGGTATTCCTTCAGGTCGAGGGAAAGGATGTAGTGCCGGACGCTTTGGGGCGGCGGCGGCGCGGCGCCGCCCGCCTTCTCCTCCCGGAGGACCTTCTTGTCCCTGATCAG
>MEXZ01000071.1:4085-4162 GCA_001773855.1 Candidatus Aminicenantes bacterium RBG_13_64_14 | reverse complement strand
GGACCGGGACTTCGATGTTGACGACCGTCGATTCATGCTGGGGGGGAGAGATCTGAGTTTGGCCGAAGAGCGCCGCC
>MEXZ01000071.1:2436-4030 GCA_001773855.1 Candidatus Aminicenantes bacterium RBG_13_64_14 | reverse complement strand
CGAAGATCCCCTCCTTGACCGCGAAGTACCAGACGTCCTTGCCCTTGCTCGTCCCCGAGAAGGTCAGGTCTTGGCCCATCTGGTTCCCGGTGCCGGTGATGGTCCCGGTGACCTCGGAGGAGATCCGGGCGCATTCCATCCCGTCGACCTTCTCTAAGCCCTCGAGGGTGTTGACATACTGAAAATCGATCCGGATGTTCATCGAGCTCGACTTTTCATCGGTCCCGGCGCTCGAAGGCCAGGTGTCCCCGACCTTGACCGGCTTTCCCGGCATATCGGGGAAGAACATCTTGAAGCCGGAGGAGAGATTGCGGGTATCGCCGGCGAAATCGTAGGTAATGGCCTCGGCGCCGGAGACGTCCACCTCCGATCCGAGAGGGGAGAGGACCATGTCAAAGGACTTTCCCTTGACCGCGCCCATGTTCGGGGACATGTCGCCCTGGGCGCTGCTGGCCGTGGTCGTGACGATGTCGTCGATCGTCACGCCCAGGAGGAAGTTCTTGTCCTTGAGGCCTTTCGCCTTGAAGGTGAAGGTGCCCGTGTTTGTCGTCTGCGAATCCATCGATTGGCCCTGGACCTCCATGACCTGCGCCTCCTCCGACTTGGTCTGATAGGTCAGGGCGCGGCCGGCCGGCATCTTGTATTCGAGAACGACGGCCGCGGCGGGAGCCGGCGCGGAAGCAAGGGACGTCGCCGGGGCCTCGGCGGGCGCGGTCGGCGTCGCCTGGACCGCGCCGCCGGCCAGGACGAGGATGACGGCAACGGCCGCGGCCAGTGCGGGCCGTCCGGAGATGGCGTTTGTCAGACTCATGATCGGACCTCCTTATCGAAATCCGTTAGATTCTATCACGAATGGGTCCGTTTTTAGCATTTCTTCTTGGCGGCCTCATGGACCTTCTTGATGAATTCCCAGATGTCCGGGCCGAACATCCTGTAGTCGTCCGGCACGGCCCCGGCCGTGTAGGCTTGGCCGATCCTGGCTTTGAGCTCCGGGCGGTCGCCATAGGCCTCGTTGAGGAGGTCCCTCCACCTCTTGCCCAGGTTCTGGGCTTTCTCGCTGGCCGGGTCGGCCTTGATGTTCTGCTTGACCTCCTCGATGAGCTCGGCCCAGCGGCGCTGGTAGGCCGCCGCCATTTCGGGGGTGTACTTCTTCCCGACTTCCTGGAACTCCTTGAGCTCCGCTTCGGAGAAGAACTTTTCGTGCCAGTCTTGCTTGACGTCTTCGCCCATTTGAATAACCTCCAAGATCTTGATAAGTTTCTTCCGGTGGATTTGGCCTTTAGTCTCGAGAAGGGTCAAAACCTGTTCGATGGCCCGGGAAGCTTGGCGCAGCCGGGAAATCTCGTCCTTGACCGCTCCTGCCTGAACCCGCAGGGACTTCGTGGCCTCGTAGCCCCTACTTGCGAGGAGTTTCCGGATCTGGCCCAGGGAAAAGCCCATGAACTTCAGGGTGACGATCTGCTGAAGTTTGAGCAGGTCCCGGTCCGTATAGACGCGGTAGCCGCTCGGCTTCTCGAAGCTCGGCTTGAGCAGGCCGATCTGGTCGTAGTAGTGGAGCGTCCGGACCGTCACCTTGGTTAGTTCGGCGAACTCC
>MEXZ01000071.1:1791-2362 GCA_001773855.1 Candidatus Aminicenantes bacterium RBG_13_64_14 | reverse complement strand
GTTTTTTTAATTTTTTTTGAGAATCCCGGTCGACCTGGACGTTTTTACTATGGATAACAGAATCCGGCCCCTTCATTTGTGCCTGGGATTCCGGGAGTTGACAGAAAGGAAATACTGTCTTACAATGTATTACATGAAAAGCGCGACGCTGACCATCCGCTTGGACAAAGAACTCGAAGAACTCTTGTCCAAAGCTAGCAAGAGGACGGGGAAGAACCGGAGCGAAATCGCCCGCGAAGCCCTCCGCCGCCAGATCCGCCTTGAGAATTTCGAAGAGTTGCGGCGGCGGATCATGCCTTTCGCCGAGGCCCGCGGCTACCTGACGGACGAGGATATTTTTTCCAAGGTCTCATGAGGATCTTCCTCGACACGAACATCATCGTCAGCGCTGTGGCGACGCGGGGGCTTTGCGCCGATGTTTTCCGCGAGGTCCTCGTCCATCACCAACTGATCATTTCCGAGATGCTGATCGATGAAGTCAGGAACGTGCTTCGAGACAAGATCGGCCTCCCCGCGGATATCGTCACGGAGGTCATCGTCCTGCTCCGGGAAGGTTCGTTACTTTCTAAAC
>MEXZ01000071.1:476-1711 GCA_001773855.1 Candidatus Aminicenantes bacterium RBG_13_64_14 | reverse complement strand
TTATTCGTGACGGGGGACCGGGAGGTCCTCGAGCTCTCCGGCTCCGGGACCATGGTGATCGTCTCGCCCAGGATGTTCTGGGAGCGGGCAAAATCCCAGTCTAGGTCTGGTTAAGCCACAAAGCCCCTTTTGATCGTTAAAAGGCGACCAGTCCGGCCTTTTTGAGAACCTCGAGAAGGCCGACCACCGTCTCGAGCGGCGTCTCCTGGCGGAACTGGGCGTCGAGCATCTTCTTGATGTCCAGGGCGCTGTTCTTCCCGTCGCAGAGCAGCTGGATCTCCGAGGAATTCCGCGAGGCCGAGCGGTCCGGCGCGGCCGTGCCCAGGGCCTTTCTGGCCTCTTGGATCGCGGCCTGGTAGCCCTGGAACCCGTCGGCCTTGATCTTGGGCAGAGGCTTGGGGATGAGAACGGCCGCCTTTTTCTCGGCCTCGGACAGCTTGAGGTCGACCGGTTTCAGCCCCAGTGCCGCGGCTTGCCGGCGCATGGCCTGGTCCATCGTCCTCAGATGGGCGGCCTCGAGCCCGGTCACCGACGCCTGGAGCTCGGCCAGATATCGACCGAAGCCCGCCTTATCCCCGACGAGCTGAAGGACGGAGCCGAGCGTGGCCCTCTCGTTCCGGGCCGACGCTTCGACGTAGCCGCGGACCCGCTTGTACGTCGCGGGGAACGCCGCCGCGTCCGCCCGCCGCATCTCCTCCAAACCGCGGGCCAGCTGGTGGCCGATCCGGGCCGAGGCGTTAGAGACGATCTCGGCGGCGATCCGTCCGGCCGAAGCGTCGTCGGCCGACGCGATCGTATAGGCCGCCGCGGCGGTGATGATCACGGCCCGCTTCATCTGGGTCGGGTCGAGCTTGTCGGGTCTGTCCTCCGACGTGTGGTACCACTGGTCGGGCCAGGTGTTCATGACGACGCCGGGGATGCCGACGCCCCAGTCGTTGAAGACCTCGTGGTCGGACGCCCCGAAGTGGGTCCCGATGTAGTAGTACATCGGCTCCTCGCTCCCCGTCGGGGCGACGATCCTCCGGTTCATGGTCCCGCTCATCCCGTTCGTGACGTAGGAGCGGGTGGCCTCGCCCACGTAACGATAATAATTCTCCATGACGTCGTTGAGGTAATGCGGGTTGCCGTAGGTCGTCCGCATGACGGTGAAGAAGGCCAAACTCCGGGTCAGCTGATCGCCGACCATGTCCAGGTTGATGTCGCAAAGCGTCCGTTTTATCCGCTCGGCCTCGGCC
>MEXZ01000071.1:333-449 GCA_001773855.1 Candidatus Aminicenantes bacterium RBG_13_64_14 | reverse complement strand
ATGGAGGCGACGATATCCTGGAGCTCGGTCTTTTCCGTTTTGGATTCGACGACGGCCCGGACGGTGATCTTTTCGCCGCGTTTGAGCCGGTCGCGCAGGATGACCCCTTCGCGCGG
>MEXZ01000071.1:134-205 GCA_001773855.1 Candidatus Aminicenantes bacterium RBG_13_64_14 | reverse complement strand
AGCCGATGTTGTGGACCGCGCCAGCCGATCCGGACGTGACCAGGATCTTGTCCTTGACGTCGAACCCTTCG
>MEXZ01000071.1:0-122 GCA_001773855.1 Candidatus Aminicenantes bacterium RBG_13_64_14 | reverse complement strand
TCGCCGTCACCGACCCAGACGAGCTCGGCGGTAACGTCGGCCGACGAGCTTCCTGAAGCCAGCATGGCCGTAAGGTCGACGTAGGAGGCGATCTTCTGGCGGCCGGGCTTCACTTCCCAGAG
>MEXZ01000070.1:6417-6535 GCA_001773855.1 Candidatus Aminicenantes bacterium RBG_13_64_14 | reverse complement strand
GCCACCTCGGTCGTGCCCGCGCCGATGTCGATCAGCCCGACGCCGAGCTCCCGCTCGTCCTGGGTCAGGACGGAGTGGGCCGTGGCGATCTGGTTGAGGACGACCTCCTCGACGCCGA
>MEXZ01000070.1:5330-6360 GCA_001773855.1 Candidatus Aminicenantes bacterium RBG_13_64_14 | reverse complement strand
CGACGACGCCGCGGCTGTTGAAGCTCTTGATGTGGGAGCCGGAGATGCCGAAGAAGGCCGAGTCGATCTCGACGCCGGCCATGAGCTCAGCTTCTTCCTGGGCCTTCTTGATGGCCGTGGTCGTCGCGTCGAGGTCGACGACGACGCCCTTGCGCAGGCCGCGCGAGTCGGCCGTGCCGATGCCGATGATCTCGACCTTGCGTTCTTCGGTGACTTCGCCGATGACGGCGACGACCTTCCGCGTCCCGATATCGAACCCGACGATGTAGTTGTTCTTGGGCATTACTCAGTCTCCTTTGTCAGGTTGGTGAGGGCGTCCCCGGCCGGTTCGGCGGCCCTCAGGTAGACCCGGCCGACATAGCACATGTTGACGGCGGCCAGGGGGCCGAAAAGGCGTTCCCACTCCGGCCGCCGGCGCCGGAACAGGGCCAGGCTTTCCGCCGGCGATCCGCGGTCCACCACGACTCGGACGGGGTCGTCCTTGAAGAGAAGCTCGAGCGACCCGTAGTCGCCGCAGCGGACGCCGGCGAGTCGGTCGATTTCGGCGCGCGGCAGGGTCTCGAGGCAGCGGCCCGCCGCCTCCCATTTTTCGAGGAAGTTCGAGGCGAACCCGCTCTCGTCGGAGATGACCGGCAGGTTGTATTCCTCGAGCGAATAGACCTTCTCGAGGACCCGCCCTTCCTTATCCGCCAGGCAGAATCCGTCCCGTTCGAGGACGGCGAAGGGCGTCCTCTCGACGACCGTAATGCGCAACTCGGAGGGGAAGACCTTCTGGATGCTGACGTCCTTGACCCAGGCCAGGCGCCGGATGTCGCCGCAGAGGGACTGGAGGTCGCAGAGGAGGATGTTGCCCAGGCGCGGCACGGCGAAGTGGTTCTT
This sequence comes from Candidatus Aminicenantes bacterium RBG_13_64_14, assembly GCA_001773855.1. GTDB lineage: Bacteria > Acidobacteriota > Aminicenantia > Aminicenantales > Saccharicenantaceae > RBG-16-66-30. Next base: position 5,481 of record MEXZ01000070.1, on the reverse strand, counting down.
CAGGGTTTGCCGCAGGTTGTCCTTGGCGCAGACGACTTCGACCTTCCGGATGGCCAGCTGGTCCCAGGTGATGAGGAAGAGATAGGCGCTGCGGACGGCGAGGAAGAACCCGGCCTGGAGGCCGAGCAGGATGATGACGTGCTTGAGGCGG
>MEXZ01000070.1:4110-5315 GCA_001773855.1 Candidatus Aminicenantes bacterium RBG_13_64_14 | reverse complement strand
CTGTTCTTCTGGAGGGGGAGGTCCCGCTCTTCCGGCCGGAGGAACGGGCGGCGGGCGAAGAGGGGCCCGCTTTTCTCCCGCCCCAGCGTGCCGATGACGGTCGCCATGTCAGCCCCTCTCCTCCAATCCGGCGATGATGTCCGGGATGGTCCGGTTGATGTTTCCCGCCCCGAGGACGAGGACGATGTCGTCCGGGAGCAGGATCTTTTGAAGGACGGCCCCGATCTTCTTCAGGTCAGGCTCGAAGAAGACGTGCTTGTGGCCGCACTGGCGGACCTCTTCGTAGAGCGCCCGGCCGTCGACGCCGGGGATGGGGTCCTCTCCGGCCGGGTAGATCTCCGTCAGGACGAGGACGTCGGCCTGGTTGAAGGAGGTCGCGAACGCCGGCATGAGCTTGGCCAGCCGGGTGTAGCGGTGGGGCTGGAAGACGGCCACGATGCGGCGCGGCCAGCCCCGTTTCGCGGCCTCGAGCGTCGCCTTGATCTCGGTCGGGTGATGGGCGTAGTCCTCGACGACCATGACCCCGCCGACGGTCTTGCGCAGCTCGAAGCGGCGGCCCGTCCCGGTGTAACTCTCCAAAGCCTCGAGGATCGTCCGGACGGGCATGTCCAGGTCGAGGCCGACGGCCGCGGCGGCCATGGCGTTGAGGATGTTGTGCATGCCGGGGACCTGGAGTTTCAGCGCTCCGAGCTTCTTGCCCTTGGCGAAGAGGACCGACGCGCTGCGGAACCCGTCGAAGGCGAAGTCGCGGGCGAAAAGATCGGATTGGGCGGAAAAGCCGTAGGTGATAACCCGGCGCTCGATTGCGGGGATGATGCTCTGGAGGTTGGGGTCGTCGAGGCAGAGGATGACCGGGCAGTAGAACGGCACTTTGTTGGCGAAGTTGACGAAGGTCTTCTTGAGGTCGTCGAGGCTCTGATACTGGTCGACGTGCTCTTCATCGATGTTGGTCAGGACGGCGATGAAGGGGGAGAGGCAGAGAAAGGAGCGGTCGCTCTCGTCGGCCTCGGCCACGATGAAGTCCCCGGCGCCGAGCTTGGCGTTGGCCCCGATCGTGTTCAGGCGTCCGCCGACGATGATCGTCGGGTCAAACCCGCCGGCCTCGAGAACGACGGCGGTCATGGACGTCGTCGTCGTCTTGCCGTGTGAGCCGGCCACGGCGATGCCGTACTTCATCCGCATCAGCTCGGCCAGCATCTCGGCCC
>MEXZ01000070.1:0-4101 GCA_001773855.1 Candidatus Aminicenantes bacterium RBG_13_64_14 | reverse complement strand
AGGTTGAGCAGGACCTCGGCGATGCCGTTCATGCCCGTCCCGCCGATGCCGACCATGTGGATGTGGTTGAGCTTGCGGTAGCCTTTCTTGGTCACGGCGCGGTCTCCTTGGGGGCGGGCTTCATCAAGGACAGGCAGAGCTCGGCGATGCGGCCGGCCGGAGCGGGGGATTGGAGTCGGGCCAGGTTTCGCTCCATCGCCTCGAGTTCCCCGGTGTGGTCGAGGTAGTGGAAAATGCGGGCGGCCAGGGTTTCGGGCGTGACCTTGTCCTCGGGCAGGACCTCGGCCGCGCCGGCGGCCTCGAGTTCACGGGCGTTCGCGGATTGGTGGTCTTCCGAAGCCCCGGCGAAGGGGACGAGCAGGGCGGCCCGCCTCGCGGCGATGATCTCGGCGAGGGTGGTCGCCCCGGCCCGGCTGACGATGAGGTCGGCCCGGCCGAAGTAAGCGGCCATGCCGGGGAAGTAGGCGGCGACTTCGGCCCCGTCAAATCCGTTGGCCCGATAGGCGGCGCGGACGCGCTCCATGTCGTTCGTTCCGGTCTGGTGCGCTATCCGGAGCCTGCCCTTGGCGATGGCGAGAAGCGGCAGGGCGGCCGTGATCCGGTCGTTGAGGAAGCGCGAGCCCTGACTGCCGCCGAAGACGAGGACGTCGAGCATCCCCGTCCGCTTTTTCGACGGGAGAGCGTAGAAATCCTCCCGGACGGGGTTGCCGAGGACGACGCCCTTGCCCTTGAAAGCCGGGAGCGTCGAGGGGAAGGCGACGACGGCCCGGCTGACCCAGCGGGCGAGCAGGCGGTTGGTGAAGCCGGGCCGGGCGTTCTGTTCGAGGATGACGGTCGGGACGCGGAACCACGAAGCCAGGAGGACGATCGGGCCCGAGCTGTAGCCGCCGACGCCGATGACCAGGCCGGGCCGGGTCCGGATGAGGATGGCCAGCGAATGGACGAAGGCGAGCGGGAGGATGATGAGGGCCCGCAGGCTCTTCAGGCCGCGGCCCTTGAGCCCTTCGATGCGCATGGGGATGAACTTGACGCCGTGTTCGGCCATGATCTTCTGTTCGACGTCGCGGCGCGTCCCGACGTAGGTCAGGCCGAGGCCGGGCTCCATGCTTAAAAGCCTCCGGCCGACGACGAGGGCGGGGTAGAGGTGACCCCCCGTGCCTCCGCCGCTGATGACCACGCTGCGATTCTTCATATCCTCACCGCGGTCCCGCTGTCGCCTTTTTTCTGACTGATATGGAGCAGCAGGCCGATCGCGGCCAGAGTGCAGATGAGAGAGGACCGGCCGTAGGAGAGCAGGGGGAGGGGGGTTCCCTTGGCCGGGCCGAGCCCGAGCACGATCGAGATGTTCATCAAGGCTTGGGCGACGATGGCGAAGGTGACGCCCGCGGCGATCATCTTGTACGTCGAGTTGGGCGCCGCCGTGGCGATCTTCAGGCCCCTCCAAAGGAAGAGGAGGTACAGGGCGAGAGTGACGAACGTCCCCAAAAGCCCAGTCTCCTCGCCCAGGATGGCGAAGATGAAATCGGTGTGGGCGAAGGGCAGGAAATAAAGCTTCTGGGTGCTCTGGCCGAGGCCGGCGCCGACGAGCCCGCCCGAGCCCAAGGCCAGTTTGGATTGGTCGACCTGGTAGCCCGAGCCGAGGACGTCCTTTTGCGAGGAGAAGAAGCCCTGGAGCCGTTCGACCCGGTAGTCGGCCTGGAAGACGCAGAAGGCGAACAGGGCGGCGAAGAGACTTCCGGAGATGACGAAATAGCGGACCTTGACCCCGCCGAGATAGAGCATCATCGCCGCCAGAACGGCCAGCAGGACGGCCGTGCCGAAATCGGGTTCGAGAAGGACGAGGACGACCATGACGACGAGCACGGCCAGGGGGATGGCCAGGGTCTTCTTCTCGTTGAGCTTGTCCTTTTTGCTTTCGATGTACGTGGCCAGGAAGAGGATGAGGCTGATCTTGGCCAGCTCCGACGGCTGGAAGCGGAAATCCATGAGGATGACCCAGCGGTTGGTCCTGGCCACGGTCGGCATGGCTAAGCAGAGCATCAGCAGGAAGACCGTCAGGGCGAGGAGCCCGTAGACGAAAGCGGGCTCCAGGAAAAAGGGCTTTTTAACCGAGACGAGGAAGGCGATGATGACCAGCCCGGCCGCGGCCCCCAGGATCTGCTGGGCCATGAAATGGAAGGACTGGTTGTACTTTTCCCTGGCCATGAAGCTCGACGAACTGAAGACGAAGAAGATGCCGATCGCCACGAGGGAGAGGGTGATCACGAACAGGGGCACGTCGAAACCGAACCGTTTGCGGCCGATCATGTCCGGGCCCCTTTCTTCCGCAGGCTCGCGGCGAGGAGGCGCACTTCGCGCTTGAAGGTCCGGCCGCGTTCCTCGAAGTTCTTGAACATGTCCCAGCTCGTGCAGGCCGGGGCCAGCAGGACGACGTCCCCCGCGGCCGCCCTGTCGAAGGCCTTGCGGACGACCTCGCGGTAGGTCGAGACCCGGTCGACAGGCACGACGCCGCCGAGCGCCGCCTCGATCTTGTCGGCCGCCTCCCCGACGAGGACGACCGACCGCACTCTCTTGCGGACCCCGCCGCGGAGGGGCGAGAAGTCCCCGCCCTTGCCGCGTCCGCCCAGGATGAGGACGATCGGCCGGTCGAAGCTGGCCAGGGCCTTGAGGGTCGCGTCCACGGTCGTCGCCTTGGAGTCGTTGACGAAGCGGACGCCCTTGACCCGGAGGACGTCCTCGAGCCGGTGCTCGAGCCCCTGGAAGGCGAGGATCGAGCGGCGGAGCGCCGGCGCCGGGACGCCCATGAGGTGGCCGATGAGCGCGGCGGCCAGGACGTTCTCCAGGTTGTGCGAGCCCGGAAGGGGAATGCGTGAAGCCGGCAGGACCGTCTCCGGTTTCCCGTCGCGGACGACGATCCGGCCGTCCTCGATGAAGGCGCCCCGGCGGAGGCGCCTCTTGCGGCTGAAGCCGTAGACCTCGGACGCCGCTTCCCCGGCCAGGCTCCAGACGAGCGGATTGTCGCGGTTGAGGACGGCCTTGCCTTCCCGGCCCTGCCGGAGGACGAGCTTTTTCTTGGCCCCGAAATAGTTGTCGAAGGTCTTGTGCCAATCGATGTGGTTCTCGGAGACGTTGAGGATGGCCGCGACGGCCGGGGTGAACCTCTCGGTGTATTCGAGCTGGAAGCTCGAGATCTCGGTCACGTAGACGTGGTCGTCGCGGCTCTTGTCGACGAAGGAGACGAGCGGGGGCCCGATATTCCCGGCCAGGCGCGCCTTGAGCCCGGCGTCCCGGAGGATGCTGTGGACGAGGGTCGTCGTCGTCGACTTGCCGTTCGAGCCGGTGATGCCGACGATCTTGCCCCGCAGGAAAAGGTAGGCCAGCTCGATCTCGGAGATGACCGGGACGCCTTTTTCGCGGGCGGCCAGGATCTCGGCGAGGGGCGGGACGCCCGGGCTGGGGATGATGAGGTCGGCGCCGAGGAAGGATTCCGGGCGGTGGCCGCCGGTCTCGAAGACGACCCCCCGGTCCGTCCACGTCCGGACCTTGTCGCCGAAAGCGTCCGCGGCCTTCTTCTCGGTGACGCGGACCCGCGCCCCGCGGTCGAGGAGGAAGCGGCAGAGGGCTTCCCCCGTCCGCTCGAAGCCGACGATGAGGACGTTCTTATCCCTGAGTTCCATGATTATCTCAATTTCAACGTCGCCAGGCTGAACAGGGCGAAGATGATGCCCAGGATCCAGAACCGGATGACCACCCGGCCCTCGGGCCAGCCGGAGAGCTCGAAGTGATGATGGAGCGGGGCCATCTTGAAGATGCGCTTGCCCTTGCTCAGTTTGAAGTAAGAGACTTGGAGGAGGACCGAAGCCGCCTCCAGGATGAACACGCCGGCGACCGTGAAGAGCAGGAATTCCTGCTTGATGAGCAGGGCGATGACGGCCATCGTCCCGCCCAGGGACAGGGCGCCGACGTCGCCCATGAAGACCTGGGCCGGGTGGCAGTTGAACCAGAGGAAGCCGAGGCAGGCGCCGGCGAAAGCGCCGACGAAGACCGTCAGCTCGGCGGCAAGCGGCACCCGGGCGATGTTGAGGTACTGGGACCAGAGGG
>MEXZ01000069.1:5289-6614 GCA_001773855.1 Candidatus Aminicenantes bacterium RBG_13_64_14 | reverse complement strand
GCGGCTGCTTCTCGAACGCTTCAAGGCCCTCGTCTCGCTCCGGTGCAACATCCGCCTCAAGGGCCACCCCGATGTCCTCGTACCCATGACCTGGGGTTGGAGGAAGCCCGTCGTCCTCATGCCGGCGGGAGCGGACGCCTGGACGGAAGAGGAACGCTCCTCGGCCCTCTTTCACGAGCTCTCCCACGTCAAGAGGGCGGACTTCCTGGTCATGCTCCTCGTCCGGACGAGCCTGGCCGCTTTCTGGTTCAATCCGCTCTGCTGGGTCGTCTACCGCGAGCTCCGCAAGGAGCAGGAAATCGCCTGCGACGAACTGGTCCTTCGCGCGGGGATCAGGCCGTCGACATACGCCGCCAGTCTCCTCGCCTTCCGGCGCTCCGCCGGGTTCCGCTGGAACCCCTCGGCGGCCCTGCTCGGAATGCTGGGGAGGTCTTCGTTCCATGAACGCCTGGCGGCCATCCTCAAACAAAAGTTGACATTCAAGGAGGTCAAGATGAAAACGAAGATCATGCTGGCATCGGCCGTCGTACTGGCCGTCGCCATCGTCGGGACGGCCCGTCCGGTCGCCGGCACCGAGAAAAGCGCGGTCATGGCGATCGTCGTCGAGTCGGCTCTCCCCGCCCCGGCGTCCTTCGACGTGGCACCGCCTACTCCGGCGGCGCAGGAGAAACAAGCCGAGAAGGCCGTTGTCCAAGAGAAGGAAAAAGAAAAGGCCAAGGCTGCTGAGAAGGCCAAAGAGGCGGAAAAAGCAGAGAAAGAGAAAGCCGTCATCGAGAAAAAAATCGTCGTCACGACCAAGGACGGCGCGAAGACGCCCATCGTGATCACCATCACCGAGGGCGACGAGGTCAAGACCCTGACCCTGGACAAACCGCTGACCATCACCCGAGGAGAAGGCGGCCACGTCCTCGTCCTGAGCTCCGATGGCAAGGACATCGAGGTCCTGAAAGGCGAACCCCTCAGCCTCATGTTCGAGGGTGGGGCTGTCGAGCTTTTGAAAGAGGGCAAGGTCCTGAAGGTCGGCGAAGGCGGCGGCTACAAGATCATCCGAAAGGGCGACAAGGAAGGTTCCCAGGTTGTCGTCTATTGGACACCGGAGGTCAGGCTCGCCAAGGGCCAGGAGATCCGGGTCATCAAGGAAGGCGAGGCCGCCGAAGCCGCCCCCGAAGTCTTCGTCAAGAGGTTGAAGGACAAGAAGGAAGGGGAAACGTGGGTTGTCGTTGAGCCTGTCAAAGAGGCGAAGGTTGTCGCGGAAGGCCCGGGCGCGGTCAAAGTCGTCGTCAAGAAGGCGACGGAGGTCGAACCCGAGATCGTCTGGACGGTCA
>MEXZ01000069.1:4934-5258 GCA_001773855.1 Candidatus Aminicenantes bacterium RBG_13_64_14 | reverse complement strand
GCTCGCGGCTAACGCGGAAAAGCTCAACGAGCTCAAGATAAAGCGCGAGAAGGCGCCGGGCGAAGCCGCCGTCGCCAAGGTCATCACCAGGGACGACAACACGATCCAGATCGTCCTCTCAGGCATCGAGGGCGGAGAAGGGCGCAGCACCTACCCGCTGGGCGTCGCGGCCGTGGACAGATTGAAAAAGGTGCTGCCCGAAGGCTATAAGATCCTAGAGTCCAAGTACGACAAGGAAGCCGGAACGATGACCTTCAAGATCGCCCCGCCCGAAGGGGCTAAGGTCGATGAGAAGCTCGTCCGCAAGATCGTGGACAGCGTCAA
>MEXZ01000069.1:4582-4834 GCA_001773855.1 Candidatus Aminicenantes bacterium RBG_13_64_14 | reverse complement strand
CTCTTCCATGACGACCTGGATGGCCCGTTCGAGCTGAGGGTCGCGGCCGGCGATGACATCGCGCGGGGTCTGCTCGACCTCGATGTCGGGCGGGACGCCGACGTTCTCGACGATGAAGCCGTCCTCGGTCCAGATGGCCAGGTTGGGCGCCGTTACCGAGCCGCCGTCCATCAGCACGGGGAAACCGAGGACGCCGACAAGGCCGCCCCAGGTCGCCGTGCCGACGAGCTTGCCCATCCCGAACATCCGCCA
>MEXZ01000069.1:556-4527 GCA_001773855.1 Candidatus Aminicenantes bacterium RBG_13_64_14 | reverse complement strand
TTGGGGCCCTGGATCGAAGCGCTCGGCGTCTTCAGGTCGGCCCCGTAGCGCATGGCCCAGTAGGCGGAGACGGGCTTTCTCAGCCAGTCGAGATAGTAGTCGGCGACCGAGCCGCCGCCGTTGAAGCGCTCGTCGACGATGATGGCTTCTTTATCGGCCTGCGGGAAGAAGTAGCGCTTGAAGTAGACGTGGCCGAGCGTGCTCGTGTTCGGGACGTAGACGTAGGCGACCCGGCCGTTCGTGGCCGCGTGGACCTTGCGGATGTTGCCTTCGACCCAGTCGCGGTTGCGAAGCGCCCCCTCATCAGCGATGGGAACGACCTTGACGGTCCGCGAGCCCGCGCCGTCGGGGTTGGGCCCGACCGTGATCTCGACGATCTTGCCGGCCGTCGCCTCGAAGCGGGCGAAGAGGTTGTCGGGAGGTACGAGGTTCCGGCCCTCGACGGCCAGGAGGTATTCCCCGGCCTTGACGTCGATGCCGGGCTCGGCGAGAGGGGCGCGGAGCTCGGGGGTCCAGTTGAGCCCCCCAAAGACCTTCTTGAATCGGTAGCGCCCGTTCTCGACGGCGTAGTCCGCGCCGAGCAGCCCGCCGGCGACGCGGGCCGGCTGGCCGACAAAATCGCCGCCGCCGACGCGGTGGTGGCCGACGGCGAGCTCGGAGCACATCCACTGGATGACCCGGTTGAGGTCGCTCCGGCAGGCGAGATGGGGCAGGAAGGCGGCGTACTTCGCCTTCATGGCCTTCCAGTCGGCGCCGTGGAAGTTCGGGTCGTAGAAAAAGTCGCGGTTGATGCGCCAGGCCTCGTCGAAGATCTGTTTCCACTCGACTTCGGGGACGACCCGGACCTCGATCGCGTCCGTGTTGAGCTTCCCCTGCCCCGGCTGGGGTTTGCCGCTCGCCGGGATGATGCTAAAGGCGCCGCGGGAGGCGACGAGCAATTTTTTCCGATCCGCGGTCAGGGCGAAGCCGTCACAGGCGGGGCCGAAGGCCTCGTCCTTGCGGGTGGCCAGGTCGTAGACGCGGATGGAGGATTCGCCCGGGCCGCCCGCGGTCGGCGTCGGCGGCGGCTCATCCTTGCGATAAAAGACCTTGCCGGCCTCCCCCGCCTGGAGGTTGCTGTAAACGCCGGCCGGAACGGGGACGACCACGATGCGGTTGTCGAGTCCGTCGAAGTCGATGCGGAAGGTCTCCGGGGCCTTGGCCGGCTCCTTGGCCGGAACCGCGGCGGGCTTGTCGGCCGCTTTCTCACCTTCCTTCTTTTCTTCCTTGGGTTTTTCCTCGTCGCTCTCCTTGGCCAGCGGGTTGGGCAGGTCCTTGCGAAGAACGGCCAAGTAGAGGGAAGACGTCCGCCGCATATCGGCGTTGGACATGTCGAACCATTGGCGGGTGGGCCCGGCGTCGGTCGAGGCCAGGAACCAGAGATACTTGCCCTCGGCGTCGAAGGTCGGTTCGTCGACATCGCTCAGTCCATCGGTGACCGGGAAGTCCTTGTCCTGGTCGAGGGAGTAAACGTGGACGCGCCGGAAAAAGGTCGGCGTCCCGAGCGTGTAGGCCAGCCACTTGGAGTCCGGGCTCCAGGAAGTCCCCATCGACGACTGGCCGCCGGGCTGGTAAAGGTATTCGGAGGCGATTTTTTTCACGGCCCCGGTCTTGACGTCGATCCAGTAAAGGGTGAGGGAGTTGTCGGCGAAGGCGATCTTGGCGCTGTCGGGGGACCAGTTCGGCGAACCGTAGAACCCCGATCCGCCGAGCTTGAATTTTTTCGCCTCGCCCTTGCCGTCCTGGGTGCGGACGTGGAGCTCGTATTCGCCGGACGCGTCGGAGAAGTAGGCGATCGATTTGCCGTCGGGAGACCAGGCCGGGGAGCGTTCGTGAACGCCGGGCGTCTGCGTCAGGTTGCGCGGGTCGCCTTTCTCGGCCGGGGCGGTGACGATCTCGCCGCGGAATTCGAAGACGGCCCGGGCCCCGCTCGGAGAGACCGCGCCGCCGCGAATCCACCGAGAACCATTGGCGTAGCGTTCCCGGAGCTCGGGGAGATCGGTCGCGACGCCGATCATCAGTCTGCGGCTCCGGCCCTGGGCGATGTCATAGAGGTGGAGCGAGCCGGCCTGCTCGAAGACGACCCGCCCGGCCCCGGACGAAGCGGAGAGGACCGGGAAATCCTTGAACTGGGTCAGCTGTTCGACCTCCTTGGACGCGGGGTCGAAGGAAAAGAGGTTGAACTCGCCGTTACGGTCGGAGCGGAAGACGACGTTTTTTCCCATCCACATCGGGTCGACGTCGTTTGAGCGCCCCTCGGGCTGGGGCACCTTCTCGATGCCATAGTCCCGGGCGTTGAAGATCCAGATCCGCGAGAACCTGCCGCCCCGATAGTTCTTCCACTGCGTGAAAGCCTCGGGGAAGGGATTGTAGGCGATGAACCGGCCGTCCGGAGAGAATTCCGCGTTCGACGCGTAGGGGACCTTCAACATTCCCGCCTCGCCGCCCTTGACGGGCACGGTGAAGAGCTGGGAGTAGGCCCGGTTAGAGGAGAACCGCGCGGAGACGAAGAGGACGGCTTTGCCGTCTGGCGTGAATCCCTGGACAAGGTCGGCGGCCGGGTGCCAGGTCAGCCGTTTCGGGACGCCGCCTCCGGCCGGGACGACGTAAACGTCCGTATTGCCGTCGTACTGGCCGCTGAAGGCGATGAGGCTGCCGTCGGGCGAAAAAGCGGGCAGCATCTCGGCGCCGACGCCCGAGGTCAACCGCCGGACATTCCGGCCGTCGAGGTCGGCCGTCCAGAGGTCGTTGGCGTAGACGAAGGCGACGCGGTCGGCCGAGACGGCCGGCTGGGTCAGGAGCTTCGTATCGACGGTGTCGACGGCCATGAGATGGCTCGCACCGGACATCATGACCAGGATGAACGCTAGCGCGACTATGCTTTTTCTCACGACGACCTCCTCACGGAAAAACATATAGGAAAAACTATACCTCCCCGCGGGCCAAAAGGTCAAAGAATATTTAGGAATCACCGCAGCGAACGAAGACGATCCCCGAGGCCCGAATTGACCGCGTCTGCGCGTTTCCGGTATGATGTCCGAAATGCCATGACGACGAGGCCGCGCGACTTCTACGAGATCCAGAAACGCCAGCGGCAGAGGAGCATCTTTCTCTTCGCGATGGTCCTCCTCTTCCATTTCGCCGCCATCGGCTTGATCGCCCTGGCCTTTTTCGCCAGCTTCGGTCTCGTCTTGAACAGGGCTATGCTCGCCTCGCCGTCCTTCTGGCCCCGCTTCCTCCTCTTCGACCTGGCCGCCGCGGCCATCGTCTCCGTCCTCCACTTCCAGGACGCCCGGAAAAATGGCCCCCGCTTCATCCTCCGCCGGCTCCAGGCGGCGACGCCCGACGCGGCGGACCGCTACCACATGCAGTTTATCAACACCGTGGACGAGATCCGCATCGCCGCCGGCCTGCCGCGCGTCAACGCCTACGTCCTGCCGTCCTTCGCCGTCAACTCCATCGCCTTGATCGAGGAGGACGGGACTCCGGCCGTCGCCGTCACCGAGGGCCTTCTCGCCGAGGGGACGAGGGACGAGCTCCAGGCCGTCGCCGCCCACGAGCTGGCCCACATCGCCCGGGGCGACGCCTTCTACCTGACGCTCGTCTGCTCGCTGGCCAACCTCTTCGAGAAATTCAAGGACGCCCTCGAGCCCGAGTCGGACGACCGGGCGGACTGCGGCGAGCGGCGCGGAAGCGCCGGCTTTCCGCCCATCCTCTTCTACGTCGCAGTGGCCCTGTCGGCCCTGGTCATGCGCCTGCTCAGCATGCTCGTCAGCCGGGAGCGGGAGCTCCTGGCCGACGCCGCGGCCGTAGAGCTCAGCCGGGCCCCAGAGTCGCTCGCCAGAATCATCTACAAGGCCCAGGTCAAGAATTCGTTCGTCGGCGATTTCGCGCTGAGCTACGCCCCCCTCTTCATCGTCCGGCCCGACTCC
>MEXZ01000069.1:366-516 GCA_001773855.1 Candidatus Aminicenantes bacterium RBG_13_64_14 | reverse complement strand
CGCATCCGCCGCTCATGAAGCGGCTCGGCGCCCTGGCGGCCATGGTCCGGAAGAAACCCGAGGCCATCATAAACGCCGTGTGGGACGAGGAGCGGGCGAGAGACGAGGCCCGCGGCGTCCTTCATTCCTACGAGGAGGCCCGGAAAGAAC
>MEXZ01000069.1:0-158 GCA_001773855.1 Candidatus Aminicenantes bacterium RBG_13_64_14 | reverse complement strand
GGTCGCCCTGCACAACCTGGCCCGGAAAAAGCCACTGAGGCCCGGCCGCGAGAACCTCTGCCCGCGCTGCCGCGTCCCCTTGGCCGAAGCGGTCTACGAGGGAGTCGGCCTCCGGGTCTGCCGGCGCTGCCGGGGTCGGCTCGTGGATATGGCCTCGG
>MEXZ01000068.1:7054-7118 GCA_001773855.1 Candidatus Aminicenantes bacterium RBG_13_64_14 | reverse complement strand
CTCGACGGCCAGGCCCCGGGCCAGGCAGAGCCTCTGCTGCTGCCCGACGGAGAGGACCGAGGCC
>MEXZ01000068.1:6576-7022 GCA_001773855.1 Candidatus Aminicenantes bacterium RBG_13_64_14 | reverse complement strand
AAGCCCGGCCACCTGGAGGTAGTGCTCGACCCTGCGGTCGAGGTCCCGCCGGGCCCGGAGGCCGTGGATCCGCGGGCCGTAGGCGACGTTCTCGTAGATCGACATGGGCAGGACCTGGGGCCTCTGCGAGAGCAGGCCCATCTTCTTCCGGATCCGGGTGACCTCGGTCCGGGGCGCGTAGATGTCCTCGCCGTCGAGGACGACCTGGCCGCGGATGCGGACGCCCTCGGTATCGTCGAGGAGCCGGTTCAGCGACTTGAGGAGGGTCGTCTTGCCGCAGCCCGAGGGCCCGATGATGACGGTGATCCGGTTGGCCGGGATGTCCAGACTGACGTCCTTGAGGACCTGGAGATCCCCGTAGAAGACGCTGAGGTTCCGGATGCTGATGGGCGTCTGTCCGTTCATGATCGCGTCCGTCCTTCACTTGACGACATGGCGGGTCGCCT
>MEXZ01000068.1:6186-6325 GCA_001773855.1 Candidatus Aminicenantes bacterium RBG_13_64_14 | reverse complement strand
GGCGCGGTCTGCCGCACGAAGACCTTGAAGGCTGTCTCGAACCGCGTCGCCCCGAGCGAATCGGACGCTTCTTTGAGCTCGCGGGGGACTAGGCGCATGACCTCGTCGATGGCCCGGCACAGGATCGGGAACTCGAGCA
>MEXZ01000068.1:5928-6161 GCA_001773855.1 Candidatus Aminicenantes bacterium RBG_13_64_14 | reverse complement strand
AAGGGAAGCCCTGAGGCCCAAGGCCAGCATGATGATAAAGCCGAACGCGCCATAGACGATGGACGGCACGCCCCAGAGGACGTCCAAGAAGAAGCGCGTCCAGGCGGCGGTCTTCGAGCCTTTCCCCTTATAGAGATTGAGGTAGAGCGCGAGGGGCAGGCTCAGCAGAAAGGCCAGGGCGGTCGCCCCGACGGCAAGATAGAGCGACCCGGCGATGGCGTTGAGGATGCCGC
>MEXZ01000068.1:5620-5731 GCA_001773855.1 Candidatus Aminicenantes bacterium RBG_13_64_14 | reverse complement strand
GACGTTGCCGACGACCATGAGCACGGCCATGGTCTCGCCGAAAGCCCGGGAGAAGCCGAGGACGGAGGCCGCGAGGATCCCCTGGGCGCCTTTCCTCAGGACGACGTGCCG
>MEXZ01000068.1:5341-5605 GCA_001773855.1 Candidatus Aminicenantes bacterium RBG_13_64_14 | reverse complement strand
GGCACGACCAGGATGACGCCCCAGACGCCATAGACGACGGAGGGCAGGCCGGCCAGGAGATCGACGACCGGTTTGGCCCCCTCCCGGACCCAACGGGGGGCGTATTCCGAGAGATAGATGGCGGCGAGGATCGAGACGGGCACGGCCAGGACGAGGGCTGTCGCCGTCACCCAAAACGTCCCGGTGATGAACGGAAGGAGGCCGAACTCGCCCTTAAGGGGATGCCAGGCCGAGGAAAAGAGGAGCTTCGACAGGGGCTCGACG
>MEXZ01000068.1:5168-5265 GCA_001773855.1 Candidatus Aminicenantes bacterium RBG_13_64_14 | reverse complement strand
TTGATGACGAAGTAGAGATCGCGGGCCGGCGGCGAGGGGTAGACGCCCGCGGCGATGGCCCGGGTGAGGTCATCGCGGGTGGAGGTGATCTTTTCGG
>MEXZ01000068.1:4937-5128 GCA_001773855.1 Candidatus Aminicenantes bacterium RBG_13_64_14 | reverse complement strand
CGTCGGAGCGTGTGAAGATGTGGACGGGGGTCTTTCCGACCTTCCCGGTCAGCTCGTCCCAGGTCGTTGCGGTTCTCCTGATCCAGATCGAGGCGAAGTCTTCCTTCTTGAGGCCGCGCCGGAGGATCTCGGCTCGGAACGGGTTTTTCAAGCTGATCGTGGCGACGACCGCGTCCTTGGCCACGGCCAGG
>MEXZ01000068.1:4790-4913 GCA_001773855.1 Candidatus Aminicenantes bacterium RBG_13_64_14 | reverse complement strand
GCCCTCTGGCCGGCGGCAGGGCCGGGTTCTGCCAAAACAGGGACGCCCGAAATGATAGCCAATAACAAAAGGAAAAGCCCCATTGTTCGTTTCATCATGGCTGCTTATCCCGTTCGGCCGCCG
>MEXZ01000068.1:4160-4288 GCA_001773855.1 Candidatus Aminicenantes bacterium RBG_13_64_14 | reverse complement strand
GTCCCCGACGAGCTGGATGCGGCCGCCGAGCGTCCGGTTCAAAAGGGCCCAGCCCTCCCAGTCGTCCTCGGCCAGGCCGTCCTCGATCGAGATGATCGGATAGCGCCCGACCCAGTCTTCGTACATCC
>MEXZ01000068.1:3849-4109 GCA_001773855.1 Candidatus Aminicenantes bacterium RBG_13_64_14 | reverse complement strand
GGCGTGATAGGTCTCGGTCCCCCAGCGCAGGGCCTCCCGGAAGCTCGGCGCTCCGACCGGGGCGATCATGAACTCCTGGAGGTCCGTGCTCTGCCAGTTGGCGTGGACGCCGCCGTTGAGGATGTTGAACATCGGCACGGGCATCCGGTTGGCCGAGGCCCCCCCGAGGTAGCGGTAGAGGGGGAGCTTGGACGACACGGCCGCGGCGCGGGCCACGGCCATGCTCACGCCGAGCACGGCGTTCGCTCCGAGCTTGCTCT
>MEXZ01000068.1:3493-3818 GCA_001773855.1 Candidatus Aminicenantes bacterium RBG_13_64_14 | reverse complement strand
CCGGTCGACGCCGGCCTGGTCGAGGGCGTCGAGCCCCCGGACGACCTCGGCGATATCGATGTTGACGTGCTCGACGGCCTTGAGGACGCCCTTCCCCAGATAGCGGCCCTTGTCCCCGTCGCGGAGCTCGAGGGCTTCGTAGACGCCGGTCGAGGCCCCGGACGGCACGGCGGCCCGGCCGAAGGACCCGTCGGCGAGCGTCGTTTCGACCTCGACGGTGGGATTGCCGCGGGAATCGAGGATCTCCCGGGCTTGGACCTTCTTGATGAGTGCGGGCATGGCGTCCCTCCTGGCGGAATTGCCGGCTCATTCTAACAGAGGAGGG
>MEXZ01000068.1:2797-3483 GCA_001773855.1 Candidatus Aminicenantes bacterium RBG_13_64_14 | reverse complement strand
CAACCTCCCCGGCCGATGCTAAAAGAGGAGGCGAGAACCGCCATGGAGATCCTCGAAGTCCTGCTCAAGCTCATCTTGGCCATCGCCCTCGGCGGCCTTATCGGCCTGGAGCGGGAGGCCAGCCAGAAGCCGGCCGGGTTCCGGACGAACATCCTGGTCTGCGTCGGCTCGACGATGATGATGACCCTGGCGGTGCTCCTCGTCCGGTCAAAGGGGGGCGAGGCCGACTCGCTCATCCGCTTGGCCGCCGGGGTCATCACGGGCGTAGGCTTCCTCGGCGCGGGGACGATCTTTCAGGCCCGGGGGACCATCGCCGGACTGACGACCGCTTCGACCTTGTGGCTCGTGGCCGGGCTGGGCCTCGTCATCGGGGCGGGCTATTATGTGCCGGCCCTGATCTTCACCGCCCTGACGATCACGACCCTGCTCCTCTTCCACCGGATCGAGGACACCTACCTCCGCAAGTCCCAGTTCCACTACCACCTCAAGGCCAAGGCCAGGCCCTACATCCTGGCCAGCCTGCGCAAGCTCGCCCTGCACCACGGCGTCCGGCTCGAACGGCTGACGATGAAGCAGGACGGCTCGTCCTACCTCTTGGCCTTCTCGTTCTCGGCCTCGGAGGAGAAGGAGCAGGAGTTCAACCAGGGCCTCCTCGAGCTGGCCGACATCGAAGAGCTCAAGATTGA
>MEXZ01000068.1:2241-2742 GCA_001773855.1 Candidatus Aminicenantes bacterium RBG_13_64_14 | reverse complement strand
CCGCGCCCTCGGGGACCTGTCCTGGAAGGTCGTCGGCCTCGCGGACGCGCTGCCGGGGCTCACGCACAAGGAGAAGGGGCGGACCTTCGCCGAGAACGCCCGGGCCAAAGGCCTGTTCTACAGCCGGAGATGGCCCGGGTGGACGCTGGCCGAGGATTCGGGCCTCGAGGTCGACCGGCTGGCCGGCGCGCCGGGCGTGCGCTCGGCCCGGTTCTCCGCCCCGAACCCCTCGGACGAGAAGAACAACCGCAAGCTCCTGCGTCTCCTCGGAGCCGCCCCGGCGGCGGCGCGCGGGGCCCGCTTCGTCTGCGTCATGGTCCTGGCCCGGGAAGGGCGTGTCGTCGGCGAGTTCCGCGGAGTCGTCCGGGGCAGGATCGGCGTCGCGCCGCACGGCGTATCGGGATTCGGCTACGATCCGCTGTTCTATTACCCGCGCCTGCGCCGGACCTTCGCCGAGCTCCCGCCGGAGGTCAAGAACGGCGTCAGCCATCGCGGCCGGGC
>MEXZ01000068.1:1877-2181 GCA_001773855.1 Candidatus Aminicenantes bacterium RBG_13_64_14 | reverse complement strand
GGACAGGGCCCCGTCCTTCATTTCGGCGCGGTCTCGCCGCCGACCGTGATCAGGTCCTTGATGTTCTCGTAGACCTTCTCGCCGATCCCCTGGACCTTCATGATCTCTTCGATCTTCTTGAAGCCGCCGTTCTTCGTCCGGAAGTCGATGATCCTCTGGGCGACCTTGGGCCCGATGCGGGGCAGGGTTTCGAGCTCCGAGGCCGGGGCCGTGTTGATGTTGACCTTCGCCTTCGGCGCGGGCGACTGGGCGTAGGCCGAGGCCAGGCTGAGCACGGCCACCGCCGCGGCCAGCCCGAGCGCCA
>MEXZ01000068.1:1714-1822 GCA_001773855.1 Candidatus Aminicenantes bacterium RBG_13_64_14 | reverse complement strand
GCGCCGTCCATGCCATTTCCTTCCCTCCCCTGTCCTCTTTTGTTTTGTTGAAGTTGCGTCGACCGCGGCAGCTCGACCGTCAAACCGCGTGGACAAGAAGGACGGGAG
>MEXZ01000068.1:1565-1687 GCA_001773855.1 Candidatus Aminicenantes bacterium RBG_13_64_14 | reverse complement strand
CTGATCCCGTCGCCGCCGAAACGAGTCGTGCCCGAGGCCTCTCTTCAGGACCGCGGGTGGCTCTTCTTGTAGACGGCGAGGAGCTGCCGGAGGTCGACGTGGGTGTACTTCTCGGTCGTGGC
>MEXZ01000068.1:1337-1521 GCA_001773855.1 Candidatus Aminicenantes bacterium RBG_13_64_14 | reverse complement strand
CCCCGCGGCCGAGGAGATGGGAGGCGAAGGAATGCCTGAGCGAATGGGGGCTGATCTTGCGGGCGACGGCCGTCCGGCGGATGTACTTGCGGACCATCCTCTGGACGGACCGCGTCGTCAGCCTTCCGCCGCGATAGTTGAGGAAGAACGCGGCTTCTTCAGCGGCCCCTTCCCCGGCGAGCCC
>MEXZ01000068.1:0-1271 GCA_001773855.1 Candidatus Aminicenantes bacterium RBG_13_64_14 | reverse complement strand
TTTCTTGCCCTTGCCCCGGACCCGGACGAGCCGTTCCCCGAGGTGGATGTCCGCCGCTTCGATGCCGACGAGCTCGGAGACGCGGATGCCCGTCGCGTAAAGAAGCTCCAGGATGGCCTTGTCGCGGAGATCCAGGGGCTTCGCGGAGCGCGGCAGGTCGAGGAGCTCGGCCGTCTCGTCCTCGGTGAGGAACGAGGGCACGCGCTTGTCCTGCCGCGGGGTGGCCAGGATCTTGGCCGGGTTCTCGGCGATCCGCTTGGTCCGGACGCAGAAGTCGTAAAAGGAGCGCAGGGCGGCGAGCTTGCGTCCTATGGTCGATTTTTTCCGTTTTTTCTCGTGGAGCTCGGCCAGATAGCCGCGCAGGACGACGTTCCCGGCCTTGTCCCAGCGGACCTCGCGCTCCTTCAGGTAGGCGGCGACTTCGCGGAGGTCGCGGCCGTAGGCGTCCACGGTATGGGGGGAGGCGTTCTTCTCGTGACGGAGATAGGCCAGGAACTCAGAGATTTCCCTGTCCATCGTCACCGCCAGGCCTCTCGTCCCCTTCGGACGCCGCCGCTTGTCCGGCGGGCTCCGGCCCGCCCGGCGTCCCGGCCTTCTCCCAGATCTTCTCCCGGGGCGCCGTCTCCTTGAACGCGCACGTCTCGGTCTTGCAGTGGATGTAGGGCTCGCCGCGGAGGACGTTCTTCTTGTAGAGGATCTTGGCCCCGCACTGGGGACAGGCCCGGTCGATCGGCTCGTCCCAGGAGGCGAAGGTGCACTTCGGGTACTTGCTGCAGCCGAAGAAGAACTTGCCCCGCCGGGTCTTCCGCCGCAGGATCTTGCCGCCGCAGCCGAGCGGGCAGGCGAGGCCCGTTTCGACGGGACGGTCCTTCTTGATGTACTTGCACTTGGGGTAGTCGGAGCAGGCGACGAAGGGGCCGAATCGCCCGAACTTCTGCTCGAGCGCGGCGCCGCACTGGGGGCACTTCTCGTCCAGGGGCTTGGACTCCTTCTTGTCCAGGCTATCGCGGAATTTGCAGTCGGGATAGCCCGAGCAGGCCTTGAAGCGGCCGAAGCGGCCGTCCTTGATGACGAGCGGGGCGCCGCACTTCGGGCATTTCTCGTCGAGCGGGATGCCCGTCTTCTTGACGCTCTCCTGCTCCAGGCCGTGCTTGAGGTAGCCGTCGAGGAGGGCGTAGTATTCCTTGAGGCTGTCGACGCCCTTCTGCCTCCCTTCGGAGATCTCGTCGAGCTCCTCTTCCATGTGCGCGGTGAACTTGTATTCCATGAGC
>MEXZ01000067.1:6288-6905 GCA_001773855.1 Candidatus Aminicenantes bacterium RBG_13_64_14 | reverse complement strand
AGGCCCTTCGCGCCCGCGGCATCCGTGTCGTGACCGTGTTCTGACAAAATCGAATTGACGCCAGGTGATGAGCTGGCGCATCATTTAACATAAGGGAGAAAAAAAGCGTCAATTAAGCTCACTGCCGTTATTACCAGAGAGAATAAATGGTATGTCGCCCACTGTGTCGAGTTGGGCGTCGTCAGCCAGGGAAAATCCATTGAAAAAGCCCAGGCAAATCTCAAGGAAGCCGTTGAGCTTTACCTCGAGAGTTTCGGGACATAGGAAATAGCCCTTAACGCCTGCTCATTCCAAAAATAATCTTTCCGCGACGATCTGGGCGATGTCCTTGACCTGGATATCTTCGCGGCCCTTGTCCTTGAGGCCGTCGCGGAGCATGGTCAGGCAGAAGGGGCAGGCCGCCGCGGCCAACCCCGCGCTCGAGGCGATCACCTCATCCGTGCGCAGGTGGTTGATCCGGGTGCCGAGCGATTCCTCGGTCCACATCAGCCCGCCGCCCGCGCCGCAGCAGAAGCTGTCGACGCCGTGGCGGTCGAGTTCCTTTGGCTTGGCGCCGAGAACTGACGCCAGGACAGCCCGCGGCTCTTTCGTCAGGCCGTTGTGCCGGCCGAGATAGC
>MEXZ01000067.1:4194-6281 GCA_001773855.1 Candidatus Aminicenantes bacterium RBG_13_64_14 | reverse complement strand
GTGAAACGTGTAGTTCTGCGGCGTCGCGGCCTTGGGCGCGATCTTTCCCGCGCCGATAAGATCGCAGATGAGCTCCGCGTGGGATACGACCTCGATCGCCCGAAGCTTCGTTTTATCTTCTTCGGTCAAACCGGGGACGAAATCGACGAGCTTCGGATACTCATGCTTGAGCGTGTTGTAGCCGTGGGGGCAGATGGTGACGATCTTCTTTATGCCGTAGGTCTTGAAGAGAGCGATGTTCTCTTGGGCCAGGCTCTGAAAGAGGTACTCGTTGCCGAGGCGCCGCGCCGAATCGCCGCAGCATTTTTCCTCGGTCCCCAGCGTTCCGAAACCGATACCGGCAGCCCGGAGGATCTTGACCAGCGACCCGGCGATCCCTTTTCCGGCGTCGTCGAAAGCGCCCATGCAGCCGACCCAGAAGAGGTAGTCGGCGTCGGGGACGTCCTTGATGTGCCTGACCTCGAGCGTCTCGCCCCACTCGGCCCGCTTGGAAAAACCGATGCCCCAGGGGTTGGAATTCGTTTCCATGTTACGGAAGAAGGCGTTGAGCTCCTGGGGGAACTTGCTCTGCATCAGGACCTGGCTCCGCCTCGCTCCGACGATCTTGCGGATGTGCTCGATCTCGACCGGGCATTCCTTCTGGCAGGCGCCGCAGGTCGTGCAGGTCCATATTTCGCCTTCCGTGAAGGTCGCAGGGACGAGGTCCTCGAGGTCGTCCCGCTTCTTGGCGATCACGGCCTTGCCCTTGCCGAGGAGCGCTTTTTCCATGTTGAACATGATCATCTTGGGGGACAGGGGCTTGTCGCTGGCGAAGGCCGGGCAGGCGTCCTGACAACGGCCGCACTCCATGCAGGCGAAGGCGTCGAGGTTGTCCTTCCAGGTGAAGTCGGTGAGCTTCTCGACGCCGAAGACCTCGGACTTCTCGAGGTCGATGGCCTCGAGGGTTCCACTCGGGATTTCGCCGCGGAAGAAGACGTTGAATGGGCCGGCAAACATGTGGAGGTACTTGGAGTGCGGGACATAGGCGATGAAGCCGTAGACGACGACGACATGGGCCCACCACGATATCTTGAAATGCGCGGCGATCGCCTCGGCGCTCAGCCCGGATCTCTCGATCACGCCGGCGATCCACGAGCCGAGGAACGCGAGCCGCGCCGTCTCGGGATGGTGGGCGATGGAAAAGCCTTCGAAATAGAGGAAGGTCGCTGTGGCCAGGGTGATGAGGAGGTAGATGGCCGCCGAATCGGCCGGCGTCGTGGCGTAGGCCTTGGGCCGGATGATGAACCTGCGGAAGGCGAGGAAGATGACCCCGGCCATGACCGTGATCGCCGCGACGTCGATGACGAGAGAGAAGAACAGGCCAAAATAGCTCTTGCCGAAGAGATAGAATCCATCGATGAATCCCTCGAGCGTGTGGCTGACCGTCATCGTGTCGAAGGACAGGGCGCCGTAGAAGATGCCGACGTGCATCAAGCCGGTGAAGAGGCGCTCGCTGCGGAGCGTGCAGCGCTGGAAGAGGACCTTGGCCAGGGCGTGGCGGAACCTCTTCCAGAGGTCCTTGAAGCGGTCCTCGGCCGCGCCCGCCCCGATGATCCTGAGCCGGCGGACTATGGGGATGAGGAAAGCCGCCGCCGTGGCCAGGATGAGCAGTACGAATAAAGCTTTTTCCCAGATCGTCAGCATGCCGGGTCTCCTTGTTCTGCTTCGCGGCCTCTTGTAACAGTTTTTGGGCCCGCCTGTCAATTGAAATCGGGGGTGTTGACGCAGGGGACACGTGCCGAAGGAACATGCCATCATGTTTAAAGTGGCGTCCTCTTGAGGTGCCACCCGGGATGTGATGGGAACCGTCCGAATCCCCCGTAGCGGAGGGGCGGCAGGGAGCGGATTCTGAGAAGCGACCGACAGAAGTGCGGCGGAGCGGCCCGGAGCCGCACTTCTGGGAAGTATCTGAATTGAGTCTTGGATATCAGGCCTCAGAAGATTCGCAATATTGAAGTTTCCCTGGCCGACCGCCGGGACTGGTCCCTGTGGCGGCCGGGGGAAAGGATGGTTTCCATCGCATCTTTAGCGGGTGGCATCTCTTTGAC
>MEXZ01000067.1:0-4126 GCA_001773855.1 Candidatus Aminicenantes bacterium RBG_13_64_14 | reverse complement strand
GCCGGGCCCATCCTCGGCCCGACCATGGCCATCCTCTACGGCTTCGTCCCCGCCTGGCTCTGGGTAGTCCTCGGCGGCATCTTCATCGGCGCCGTCCACGACTACACGACGCTCTTCATCTGCATGCGCGAGGGCGGCAAGTCCATGGCCGAGGTCGCCCGCAAGACCCTGGGGAGCGCCGGTTTCAACCTGTTCATTGCTTTCACCCTCGTCATGATCGTGCTGGTGACATCCTCCTTCCTGAGCGCGACGGCGATCTCCCTGACCTCGCTCTGGCCGCTGGCCAAGATCGGAGTCAAGGAAGGGGAGACCTTCCTCAAGACGGTCGTCCGGGACGGCGTTGTCATGGGCCGAATCGGCGGCATCGCCTCGACCTCGGTCATCTTCATCACGTTCTTGTCGCCCCCGCTCGGGTTCCTCCTCTACAAGAAAAGACTGAAGACCGCCTACGCCTACGTCCTGGCCGCCGCGATCTGCGTCGGTTCGGTTTTTCTGGGGATCGCCTTCCCGGTGACCTTGGCCCCGACGACCTGGATGATCATCATCTCGGTCTACGTCCTCTTTGCCGCGGGCGTTCCCGTCTGGCTCGTCCTCCAGCCGCGCGACTTCATCAACGTCCAGATCCTCTACGGCGGGATCGGCCTGATGGTCGTGTCGCTCTTCAGCTGCGGCTTCCAGGGCTTGCGGGTGACCATGCCCCGGTTCAACTTGGCGGAAGGAGCGGCGAACCTGGGCTTCGTTTGGCCCATGATGTTCATCACCATCGCCTGCGGGGCCATCTCGGGCTTCCATTCGCTCGTCGCCGGCGGCACGACGGGAAAACAGCTGGCCAAAGAGACCGACGCCCGCCGCATCGGCTACAACGCCATGCTCCTCGAGTCGCTCCTGTCGGTCTGCGTCCTCCTGGCCCTCGGCGCGGTCATGGCCTTTTCCGACTACAAGGCCATCGTCTGGCCGACCGACCCGGCCGTGAAATCCAACCCCATCCTGGGTTTCTCCCTGGCCGCGGGACGGCTGTTCCATGAGGGCCTCGGCATCCCCGTCGCCCTGGGCACGGTCTTCGGCATCCTGCTCGTCGAGGGCTTCGTCATCACGACGCTCGACGCGGCCGTCCGGCTCAACCGCTACCTCTTCGAGGAGCTGTGGTCCATCGTCATCAAGAAAGTGCCGCGCTTGCTTCGGCAATACTGGTTCAATTCGGGCCTGTCCGTTCTCTTGATGTGGACCCTGGCCTATTCCAACGCGTTCAACGCCCTTTGGCCCATCTTCGGCACGGCCAACCAGCTGCTGGCGGCGATGGCCCTGCTGGCCGTGTCGGCCTGGCTTATGCTCCGCAAGCGGCGGAACTGGTACACGCTGGTCCCGGCGGTGTTCATGGTCCTGACGACCCTCGTTTCCCTCGGCATCCTGCTCGCGGGCTATATCAAGAAGGGGAACACCATTCTCATCGCCGCGGACGTACTCCTCTTCGCCCTGTCCGCGGGCGTCGTCGCGCTCTTCTTGAAAACGTTCTTGAAACGGACCGAACGGGCGGGCGAGGCCCCCGCGGCGACCTGAAAGGACATCCCATGGCCGAGAAAAGAGACATCGTCATCATCGGCGGCGGCCCCGGCGGCTATCTCGCCGCCATGCGCGCCGCCCAGCTCAACAAGAGCGTCACGCTCATCGACCAGGACCGCGTCGGCGGAACGTGCATCAACTACGGCTGCATCCCGACGAAGTACCTCCTTCACCAGACGAAGATCCTCAAGGAGGTGGCCGGAACGAAAAATCTCGAAGGGCCCGTCGGCGATATCCGGTTGAACTGGAAAAAGGTCCAGGAAGGGCGGCAAGGCGTCGTGGACAGGCTCGTCAACGGCATCGTCTTCCTCCTTGAAAAAGGCAAAGTCGAGATCGTCAAGGCGCCCGCCCGGCTGAGGGGGGACAGGTCGGTCGTCGTCCGGACGCCGGAAGGGGAGAGAGTCTTCGAGGCGGAGAAGGTCATCGTGGCCACGGGAAGCCGTGCGGCCGGCCTGCCCTTCCTCAAGGCGGACGGCCGGACTGTCATCACTAGCACGGAAGCGCTCGAGTTCGAGGAGGTGCCCAAAAGCCTTCTCGTCATAGGCGCGGGGGCCATCGGACTCGAGATGAGCTCGATATACAAGCGCCTGGGGACGGACGTCACGGTGCTCGAGATCATGCCCCAGGCCCTACCCGGGGCCGACCGGGAGTCGGTGACGCGGCTCGAGCGGATCCTTAAAAAACAGGGCCTGAAGGTCTTCACAGAGATGAGGATCGACGAGGCCGCCGTTAATGAAGGCGGCGTCACCCTGAAAGGCCTTTGCATCAAGACCAATACGCCGTTCGAGTATCACAGCGATAAAGTCCTGCTTTCGGCGGGACGTCGGCCCAATACCGAGGATCTTTTTGCCGGGGACATAGTCCTCGAGATGGACCACGGTTTCATCAAAGTCGGTCCAGCGCTCGAGACAAACGTGTCCGGCGTCTACGCTATCGGCGACGTCATTGGCGGCAAGCTTCTGGCCCACAAGGCTTACGACGATGCCCTGGTCGCTGTCGACAACGCGGCCGGGTTGTCCCGCAGGACCGTCGACTATAGGGCCCTGCCCATGGCCGTCTTCACCGAACCGGAGTTCGCGTCGGTCGGGCTGACCCAGGAGGAAGCCGTAACCGAGGGCATGAAGGTCCAGGTTGGCGTCTTCCCGCTCCAGGCGAGCGGCCGGGCCCTGACCATGGACGCTACGGACGGCATGATCAAGGTCCTGGCCGACGAGTCGGACCGCATCATCGGGGCCCACATCGTCGCGCCTGGGGCCTCGGACATGATCCCCGTCCTGACCATGGCCGTGGCCAAGGGGATGACGCTCGGGGAGCTGGACAGCATCATCTACATCCACCCGACTCTATCCGAGGCCATCGGCGAGGCGGCCCTCAAGGCCAAGAACAAGGCCCTGCATATTCTCAACGCCTGAGAAGAATGGGGACACGCACCGAAGGTACATGTCCCCGAGATGAGAGGGACTGTCCCTCTTATAATCCATCGTTGAAAAATCTCCAGAATTCCTATACAATCCATCCGGTTTCCGAGGTATCATGTTGGAGCTGACGCTTTCTTTTCTCGTTTTCGGCCTTCTCGCCGGGGTGATGATCGTCATCAACTATTTCCTCGGCCCGCGGAGACCCAACCCGGCCCGGGAAAAGCCCTTTGAGTGCGGCAGTCCGCCTCTCCAGTTGGGAATAGGTCCCGTCAATATCCCCTTTTTCCTCGTGGGCCTTCTCTTCCTGCTCCTCGACGTCGAGATCGTTTTTTTCTATCCGCTGGCCCTGGCCTTCCGTGACCGAGGTTTCGGCGGCTTGGCCGCGTTCGGCGCTTTCATCCTCGTGCTGGCCTTGGGCTTCGTCTACGCTTGGAAGAAAGGGATCTTCCGCTGGTCATGAGCGGCCTTGATTTTCTCACGACCCGCCTCGAGACGGCCCTTGGTTGGGGACGGAAATACTCCCTCTTCCACTATCCGTATATCACCGCCTGCTGCGGCATGGAGTACATGTCTGCGGCCTGCGCCCACTTCGACATCGACAGGTTCGGGGCGGGCCTGACCCGTTTCTCGCCCCGGCAGGCCGACCTCCTCCTCGTCGTCGGCACGGTCACCCACAAGCTCGCTCCCGTTCTCAAGACGGTCTACGATCAGATGCTCGAGCCCAAGTGGGTCATCGCCTTTGGGGCTTGCGCCGTGAGCGGCGGCATCTACCAGAACTACGCCGTTGTCCAGGGCATCGACCGGATCGTTCCCGTCGACATCTACATCCCCGGCTGTCCCCCCCGTCCGGAAATGGTCCTCGACGGCCTCGTGAAGCTTCAAGACAAGATCCAGCACCAGAAACAGGATTGGCGATGGGCAAAGAAACCCTGATCGAGGAGATCCGGACGAAGCTCGGCGAGGCGGTCGAGAGCGTCTCGGAATCCTTCGGCGACGACGTCCTCATCGTCCGGTCCGAATCCGTCCGGAGCGTCCTGACCGCGCTCCGCGAGAAGCCGTTCGATTACGCCGTTCTCCTCGACCTCACCTGCGTCGATTTCGCGGCCGGGGAGGGACGGTTCGAGATCGTCTATCATGTCTTTTCTCTT
>MEXZ01000066.1:4913-5046 GCA_001773855.1 Candidatus Aminicenantes bacterium RBG_13_64_14 | reverse complement strand
CCCGTTAATCACTCTTTGAATATCGAAAGAAGATGCGATGTCCCCCTGCGTGAGGATTGAGCAAGCAGGAGTGACCCCCCGCGGCCCCGTAAAAGCGGTGAGGAGGGCAATCGAACCCGAGTTGGAAAAGTCT
>MEXZ01000066.1:4203-4889 GCA_001773855.1 Candidatus Aminicenantes bacterium RBG_13_64_14 | reverse complement strand
GGAGTTTCAGGGGAAACCGCCAAAACGTGTTTGAGCGAGGCGTAGCGAACGCCGAGCGAGTTGTTTTGGCGCCGAGTCCGACGCACGGACCGGCGTCTTCAGACTTTTCCCATGAGGGTGAGATTGCACGCCGAACCGCTAAGGGGCTGAAGAGAGGTTAGTCGGAGAGCTTGCCGAGCTTGGCCAGCTCGTCGTTGTAATACTTGCGGTAGAGGATCTCCCACTCGCGGGAGCCCTCCTCGATGGCCTTCTTCTGGGACTGGATCTTCTCGATGGCCTTCCTGTCGATGGCCTCGTAAAGCCTCATCTCTTCCTCGATGGATTTGACGATGATCAGACGGACCTCGTTCGGGTCGTCCAGGAAGTCGACCTGGTCGTCCTTCTCGAGGACGGTCAGGACCTGGCGCGACAGGTAGTTGATCTTCTCGCGCGACAGCCGGTTGCTCACAGGACGATCCCCTTTTCGCGGGCCAGCTTCTTCTTGACTTCCTTGAACATCGCCTGGTACTCGATGTTCTCCCGGCGGATCTTCTCCATATGCTTGCTGAGGATCTCGCGGACCTCCTGGTCCAGGCGGTCCTCCTTCTGAAACTCATCGAGAAGGACGTTCGTCACTTCCTCGAGCAGACGGCCCTTGTCCTCGACGATGATCTTGCCTTCCTTGGCCAGGCTGCGCAGGATCACCG
>MEXZ01000066.1:4032-4147 GCA_001773855.1 Candidatus Aminicenantes bacterium RBG_13_64_14 | reverse complement strand
ACCCGCCGGGGCCTCCGGGCCGCCGAAGTCGGGGAGGGGCGGCTCGAGGTCGGCCGGTCCGAGGAGACAGCCGTTCCTGACGCGGGCCTCGGCTTCCGGCCGGACCGTGACAACG
>MEXZ01000066.1:3648-3797 GCA_001773855.1 Candidatus Aminicenantes bacterium RBG_13_64_14 | reverse complement strand
GGCGATAGTCGAGGAGGGTGAAACGGGTGACGGTGACCGCGGCCGGCTCGAGGGGGAACTCTACGTCGGCCCTGGCCATCTTGTAGACCGGACGCCCGGCGATCTTCTTGGCCGAGTAGCGCGGCGGGATCTGGAGGATGTTCCCTTCG
>MEXZ01000066.1:3334-3616 GCA_001773855.1 Candidatus Aminicenantes bacterium RBG_13_64_14 | reverse complement strand
GCCCGGAAGGTCGGGGCACGGATCCGAGACCGGGCGGCCGGACGCGTCGTAGGTGTCGGTCGCGAAGCCGAGCCGGATGCGGCCCTCGTAGACCTTGGACTCCCTGGAAAGGAAGGGGAAGAAGCGCGTCGCCTGGCCGGCCGCAACAAGGAGGACTCCCGTCGCGTCCGGGTCGAGGGTTCCGCCGTGACCGACGCGGCGCATCCCCAAGGCCCTGCGGACCCTCCGGACGACGTCGTGCGAGGTCGGGCCGGCTGGTTTGTCGATGACGAGGAGTCCGTC
>MEXZ01000066.1:2609-3274 GCA_001773855.1 Candidatus Aminicenantes bacterium RBG_13_64_14 | reverse complement strand
CGTCGAGGAGGCCTTCGACGGTCGCGGGGATCTCGCGGATGAGGCGCTCGTAGGGGCCGTAGACGGTGAAGCCGGAGGCGTGGATATGGCCGCCGCCCCCGAAGTGCTCGGCCACCAGTGCCGCATTGGCGTTGCCCTTCGACCGCAGGCTGACCCGGAAGGTCTCCGGGGCCATCTCCTTGAAGAACATGACCATCTCGACGCCCTTGATCGACCGGGCCAGGGTGGTCATGTCCTCGGTATCGACCTCCTTGAGGCGGAGGGCTTCGGTATCGCTCTTGAACATGCTGATGATGGCGATTGTGCCCCGGCCGTTCATCGTCAGCGTCGTGAGGACGCGGCCGAGGAGCAGGATCTTTTCCGGAGAGTTGTTGAAGTAGAGCTTCTCGGCGACGCCGGTGGGGTTTGCGCCGAGACGGGCCAGCTCAGTCGCGGCCGCCAGGGCGCGGGGGGTGGTGTTGGAGAATTGGAACGAGCCCGTGTCGGAGGCGATGGCGCAGTAGAGGTTCTCGGCGATCTCGGGCGTCGGGCGGATGCCGAGCGCGTGCCTCAGATCGAAGACCATCTCGCCGACCGCGGGCGCCGCGGGATCGATCCAATTGATGTCGGCGTAGGGGGAGTTCGAGTGATGGTGGTCGATGTTGATCTTGAAGGCTCCGTCGAGC
>MEXZ01000066.1:2262-2542 GCA_001773855.1 Candidatus Aminicenantes bacterium RBG_13_64_14 | reverse complement strand
GGATCTGGCCGATGCGGATGCCTGCCAGGTCGGGAAAGCCCGAGAAGGGCAGGGGGGTCGGATCGTGGTTGATGATGGAAACGTCTTTTCCGAGGAGGCCGCCCATCAGGGCCAGCGCCCGTGCCGTGCACAGGGAGTCGCCGTCGGGCCTGAGATGAGAGGTCACGGCGATCCTCTTCGAGGCCTTGATCCTCTCCGCGATGAGCGCCCGCGGATCAGCCGCCATGTTTCTTCCTCTCCTCGATGAGCCTGTCGATCCTTTCCTGGTGATCAGGGCCCG
>MEXZ01000066.1:1184-2182 GCA_001773855.1 Candidatus Aminicenantes bacterium RBG_13_64_14 | reverse complement strand
CGCTCGATGCGGTCGAGGAGGGCGCCGGGATCGCCAGCGCCGAACACGCTGAGGAAGACGCGGGCCGTAAGGAGGTCCGGCGTCATCTCGACGCGGGTGACCGTCAGAAAGCCCGCGGCGGGGTCCTGGAACTCGGCGATGAGCAGACGGCTGAGCTCCGCCTGGACGAGCTCGGCGACCCGGCGCGCCCGGAAGCCCTTCTCAGACATAGCGGATCTCCTGGCCGGCGATCTCGGCCTCCTCGAGGTTCCGGGCGTCGGCGAGGACCCGCCCGAGGACCTCCTCGACGATCGCGGGCTGGCTGTTGAGGGTGACGATGCCGAGGCGCGTCCTCTGCCAGAGGTCCTGGAAATCGACCTCGGCCAGGGCGACGTTGTGGCGCCGCAGACGGTCCTTGAAGCCGTGCAGAATGCGCCGCTTGTCCTTCAAGGAGCGGGAGTAGGGGAAAAAAAGCTCGAGCGTCAGGACGCCGACGACCATCGGGACCCTCCCGCGCCGCTAGATGGGCTGGACTTTTTCGCGGACGAACGCTTCGATGATGTCGCCCGGCTGGAATCCATTGAAGCCCCCGACGCCGATGCCGCACTCGTAGTCCTTCTTGACCTCGGTGACGTTCTCCTTGAGGTGCTTGAGCGAGGTGATCCGCCCCTGGTGGAGGATCTCCTTGCCGCGCAGGACCCGGGCTTCGCCGTTGCGCGTGATCCGGCCGTCCTGGACGTAGCAGCCGGCGATCTGGCCGACCTTGGGGATCTGAAAGACCTTCCGGACCTCGGCGCGGCCCTGGTAGGTCTCCTTGATGACCGGCTCGAGGAGACCGATGACGGCCTTCTTGATGTCGTCGGTGAGCTGGTAGATGATCTTGTAGGTCCGGATCTCGACCTCTTCCTTCTTGGCCAGCTCGAGAATGTCCGGGTTCGGCTTGACGTTGTAGCCGATGACGATGGCCTTGGAGGCGGAGGCGAGGATGACGTCGGCCTCGCTGATGTTGCCGGTCGCGG
>MEXZ01000066.1:285-1084 GCA_001773855.1 Candidatus Aminicenantes bacterium RBG_13_64_14 | reverse complement strand
GAGGTCCTTGGCCTGGCCGCCTTCGATCTTCTTGAAGAGATCGTCGAGCGTAACGCCGCTGTCGCGGGCCGATTCGGGCCTCTTGGCCAGCGTCTTGCGGAATTCGATGACGTGCTTGGCCGCTTCGGGATCCTCCATGACCTGGAAAGGGTCGCCGGCGACGGGGACGTCGGCAAAGCCCATGATCTCGACCGGCATGGACGGGCCGGCGCTTTTGATGACCTTGCCGAACTCGTCGAACATCGCCCGGACCTTGCCCATCGTCAGGCCGGAAACGAAAGCCTGTCCCTGCGCGAGCGTGCCCTGCTGGACGATGACGGTGGCGAGAGGCCCTTTCTGGCTGTCCAGACGGGCCTCGAGGACGACACCCTGGGCCGGGACCTCGGGATTGGCCTTGAGCTCGAGGATGTCGCTCAGCAGGAGGATCATCTCGAGCAGGTCGCCGATGTTCTTCTTCTCCTTGGCCGAGACCTCGACGCTGATCGTCTTGCCGCCCCAGTCTTCGACGAGGAGGTTCTCCTTGGCCAGCTGCTGCTTGACCCGCTCGATGTTGGCGTCGGGCTTGTCGACCTTGTTGATGGCCACGATGATCGGCACGTTGGCCGCCCTGGCGTGGTCGATGGCCTCCTTCGTCTGGGGCATCACGCCGTCGTCGGCGGCGACGACCAGGACGACGATGTCCGTGGCCTTGGCCCCGCGGGAGCGGAGCCGCGTGAACGCCTCGTGACCCGGCGTATCGATGAGCGTGATGGTCCGGTTCTTGATCGCGACCCGATAAGCGGCGACGTGCTGGGTGATG
>MEXZ01000066.1:0-146 GCA_001773855.1 Candidatus Aminicenantes bacterium RBG_13_64_14 | reverse complement strand
GCATGGCCTGGTCGAGGCTGATGAACTCCGCGTCGAAGTGCGTCGCCCGGGTGATGGCCGCGGCGACCTCGGGGTCCACGAACTCGTTGAGGTCGGCGGCGAAGTCCATGGTGGCGAGCTTTTCGAGAAGGTCCTTGGGCCGCATC
>MEXZ01000065.1:5794-5886 GCA_001773855.1 Candidatus Aminicenantes bacterium RBG_13_64_14 | reverse complement strand
TCGACGAGCTGGCCGCGGGAGACGACGACCTCTTTGCCTTTGGCGAGTGTGTTCAGGATGAGGACGGTCGCGGCGGCGTTGTTGTTGGCCAC
>MEXZ01000065.1:4856-5684 GCA_001773855.1 Candidatus Aminicenantes bacterium RBG_13_64_14 | reverse complement strand
GCCGCGGACGCGGCGATCGTGGCCCGGGCCTCGTCGAGAACGGCCCGCCCTTCGGCCACGACGACGTCACGGCCGAACTCCTCGATGAGCCCGCGGACGGCGTCCTCGCGGAGCAGGGAATCGAGGGAGGGGATCTTCCGGAAAGGCGCGTTCGGCGTCGTGTCTGTCATTTCGGCTGTGGACCGGTGCGGGCGCTCACTTCTGGAGGGACTTGAAGCGGAGCTTGCCGAAAATCTCGGGATGGATGTCGGCCCCGCCCGTCCTGGCGACCGGGACGGCGATCTCGAAAACGAGCTCTTTAGGCGGGAGACAGGACGTATTGTCGCAAGCCTGATAGCTCAGGATGGCCTTGATGGTTTTGGCCCCGGGGGCGAGGCTGTCCTTGGCTTTGAGGAGGACGCCCAGCACGGCCTCCCCGTCATAGACGACGAGCTCGGTCTCCGAGTAGGAGTATCTGGCGCGGCGGCCGGCCGGGTAGTAGATTTCGACGACTTCAAACTCCGGGCCGTCCTCGATGCTGACGGACGTCGGGAACATGAACTCGTCGAGGGGGGCGTTGTCGTTGATGTGGTAGCCCGCTTGGACATTGAGGATGACCGCGGCCTTGAAGGTTTCGCCGGGCCGGACCGCGTCCCTGGCGAGAGCGCTCTTGACCTCGACGACCTGCTCGTTCTCCTGGGCCGCGACGGCCGGAGCGAGCGTGAGAGAAATGGCGAGAACGGCCGTAATGAGCATAGGATCCTATTGTTCCCGGGGAATGGCGAAGACGGGAACACGGCTGTGGGCGACGACTTTCTCGGTCGTGCTCCCCAGGAAGAACCGGGCCAG
>MEXZ01000065.1:1885-4821 GCA_001773855.1 Candidatus Aminicenantes bacterium RBG_13_64_14 | reverse complement strand
ACTTGTGGGTTTCGGCGTAGTCGATGATCCCCTCATAGCTGTGGACGGCCTTGGTGACGTCCTCGGTGATCTCGACGTCTTTGTGCTCCCTTTTCTTGCGGGCCTGGAGCTTCTTGAGGACGGCGGCGAACATATCGTCGGTCAGCCTGAACTCGTGGCCGAAGAGCTCGAGGACATAGAGGAACCTGAGGCTCGCATTCAAGCTTTTGGCCAGTTTCCAGGCGTGGTCGCGCTCGAGGTCCTCCTCGACAGAGAAGTCCGTCGGGACGAGGATCTTCTTGATGGCGTCCGGCCGGGACTTGGTCCCCTTGGTCACGAGCACCGGGACGTGGGCGCTCCGCAGGATCTGGTGCGTGACGCTGCCGATGAGGTTCTGTTCGCGGCCGGCGATGCCTTTCCGGCCGACGACGATGAGGTCGGCGCCTTCCTGTTTGGCCGTCTCGAGAATGACCTTGGCCGCCGAGCCCTCGCGGATGACGACCTTGTCGGCGCAGAAGCCTTCGGTCTTACAGACGTCGTCGAGTTGGGCTTGGGCGCTTATCTTGGCGGCCTCGATCTTACCGGAGAGCTCGGCCTGCGCGCCCGGCCAGAGGTCATAGAGCGCCGAAGAGAAATCGGGCACGACGTGAAGGGCCGTCAGCTTGGCCCCGAAGGTTTTTGCGAAGAAACTGGCGTAGGCCAGGGCTTCCTTCGACTCTTCGGAAAAATCCGTGGCCCAGAGGACGTTCTTGATGGGATGGGTCATTCTTTCCTCTCCTTTGTCTAAGGGGTATCCTAAGTTTACACGGGACGGCGCGAAAAGAAAAGGGGGGCGGCCCTCAGTACTTCTGCCAGTCCGGCTTGTGGTCGCGTACCCAATTGTAGTAATCGGCCATCTTCAGCTCCGCGGCGGCGTCCTTGTCGAGGATAAGGACCGTCCTCGGGTGCATCTGGAGGACGGAGCCGGGGACCATGGCCGTGACCGGGCCCTCGACCATCCTGGCCACCGCCGCGGCCTTTTTCTTTCCGAAGGCCAGGAGCAGGCACATCTTGGCGTCCATGATCGTACCCAAGCCCATCGTGATGACGTGATTCGGGACGTTCTCCTGCCCGCCGAACCCGGGCCCTGCCGTGAGCCGCGAATCGTCGGTCAGCGTCTTGATCCGCGTCCTCGAGGACAGCGACGAAGACGGCTCGTTGAAGCCGATGTGGCCGTTCGTGCCGAGGCCCAGGATCTGGATGTCGATGCCGCCGGCCGTGCGGATGGCCTGCTCGTACTTCCGGCAAGCGGCGGGGATATCGCCGGCCATGCCGTCCGGGATATTGATCCGCTCCTTGGGCATGTTGATGTGGCTGAAGAGATGAGCCCACATGTAGCTGTGGAACGACGAGGGGTGCGCCCGGGGGATGCCGATGTATTCGTCGAGGTTGAAGCTGGTCACGTCGCTGAAATCGAGACCCGTATCCCCGTGCACGACGGCGAGGTTCCGGTAGAGCTGGAGCGGCGTGTTGCCCGTGGCGAAGCCGAGCACGGCGTGGGGCTTTTCCCGGACGAGGCGGGCGACGATGCGGGCCGCGATCTGACTGGCCTGCTGACTGTCGGGCTGGATGATGATTTCCATACGGTTTCTCCTTCGGGGCGCTGTCAGCGCGTCTTGACCCAATATTTCTGTATTTTTTCTTCGACGCTGGCCCGAAACTTATCCACGTGGCCGAGGACGAAGCCGGCGATATCGATCTTGTCGTCGGCGACGAGCGGGGTCAGGTCCATGGCGAACCAAAGCTGCTCGGCCCCGTCGGTCGCGTGCGATTGGAAATAGCTGGCGTTGGCCCGCCGCCGCCCGATCGTCGCCAGGTCGTAGCGCTTGCCGCCCTCGACTTGGGAGTCGTAGACGCCGATCAGGGCCATGGACAGCGTTTCCCGCCTGCCGACGTCGAGCGGGATCTTGTCCCCGTCGTCCATCCAGTCAAGCCCGCGCCAGACCTCGCAGCCGTAGACCGCCTTGGGGCGCTCGACGGCAGGCAGCTCGCGGATGGCCGCCAACACGGTATAGACGACGGCCAGATGTGTGTCGTGCTTGTCGGCCGGGTTATGGGTATAGACGACTTCGGGCCGGGCCGCCCGGAGGACTTGGACGAGGTCCGACTTCAGCTGGCCCGTCGCGACGTCCTTGATCCCTGCGCTCGTGTAGTTGAGCTGGACGAGGGCGCCGTAGTTGCCAAGGATGGCCGCCTTTTCCTGCTCGCGCCGCCGGAGCGCGGCCAGGGCCTCGTCCGTGCAGGACGCATACTCGCCGGCCCGGGGGCTGCCGCCGCCGTTGGTGCAGGTCACGCCCCCGAACCAGAGGTCTTGGCTGTTGAAGCATTTCTCGATGCCGTGGAAAGCCATGATCTCGAGGTCGTCCTGGTGGGCGCCGATCCCGAGGTGGGTGACGCGGCGGAACGCTTCCCCGGCGGCGAGGCCGTCGGGGATGAAGACCGTCGCGTCGGGTTTGACGAACTTCATGGGCGTGCTCCTTTGATCTCGGGCAGGCTGGCCGCAGCGACGGCCTGGCCCACGCGCCTGCTCTTCTCGTCGAGGAGGTGGAGACGGACGCGGGCCGCAGTTTCCGGGAACTCGGCTTTCAGGACCTCGGCCGCCTTGTCGACGATGATCTTGCCGCCAGGCCCGGACATGACCCGGCCGAGGACGAGCAGATTCGAGAACTTGTAGAAGACTTCGTACCAAGGAACGGTGAAACCGAGATAGATGCCGATCGTTTCGAAAATCGCCGCGGCCCGATCGTCGCCGCGGTCCATGAGGGACTGGACTTCCTTGAGCCGCTCGGGGAGCGTCATCGTGTCCGGAAAGGAGATGCCCGCCGTCCGGGCGAGCTTGTTCACGGCTTGCTGGGAAAAATAGTTGGCCCCGACACCCCGGTCCCCGGACCACTCGTCGACGGCCGCTTTGGAGTCGA
>MEXZ01000065.1:1693-1817 GCA_001773855.1 Candidatus Aminicenantes bacterium RBG_13_64_14 | reverse complement strand
GCCGCTTCGCTCGAGCCCATGGCCACCCCGAGGATGCCCGTCTCGCCGAGCGAGAGCATCCCGGCCAGGGCCGTGACCTCGCCGTCGTTGATGACCTCGAACGGGACGCCCCATTCCTTTTCCA
>MEXZ01000065.1:0-1623 GCA_001773855.1 Candidatus Aminicenantes bacterium RBG_13_64_14 | reverse complement strand
GGCGACCTTGTAGTCGCTCGCGCCGAGGTCGAAGCCGATGCGGCAGCCGTCGAGGTGGCCGCCCGGGAAATGGACCGCCCCCCTGGCTTCGGGGAAGGTCGCCGGGCTGTGCAGGACGACCTCGAAAGGCCGTTCGTAGACCCGGCTCATCGTCCGGACGTCGAAAGCCCGGGCGCCCTTCTCGGAATAGTCGGCCTTGAGGCGCTTGCCGATCGCCGCGGGGCCGAGGAAGTGGACTCGCCAGCCGCCCCGCGACCAGAGCAGGAACTTGACCATCCTCTCGACGATGAGGTACGTAGCGGCCGGGTCGGCGTCCTTCTCGGGCACGCGGGTGACGAAAGCCGAGACGAGGCCGTCTTCGCGCTCGATGGCGACACGGAGCAGGGCGTCGCCGGCCTTCCGGGCCCTCTCCAGGTAGGCGCGCCAGTCGAGGACGATGGGCCGGAAGCCCGGGTCGCAGGGAGGACGGAACGTCATTTCGCCTTGAACTCGACTTTCACGGGAACGAGGAGACTCTGGGCCAGCCCTTCGACCTTACGAAGCCAGTTCTTGGCCGCCGGGACGCCCGGCGAGGTGATACCGTGCTCCCAGGCGCAGACGACCCAGTGGGTCAGCTTCGCGCCGGCCGGGCCCTTGAGTTTGACCGACCGGTCGAGGGCCGTCTCTTCCATTCCCGCGAAATCGGCGGGGCGGAAGATCGCGGCCAGGCCGATCTCCCCGGCGTTCTTGGCGCCCTTGCCCCAGGCGGCGAGGAAACCCTTGTCCTTGTCGAGCGTAAATGTTTCGCCGGCCAGTTTCTGGATCCCCGGCCCGTAGACGATAGGTCCGGACGCCTTCGAAGTGATAACGATATCTTGGCGGGAGGCGACGTTGTCGGCGAAGGCCGAGAAGAAGGCCGTCAGGCCGACCCCGTCGAGCGGCGTGCTCAGACCGGAGAATTCGGCTTTGACCATGGCCCGGACCGGACCCGGCGAGATGACGGTCATCTTTGCCTGGAGGGCCCAAGCGCCGAAGAGCGGGACGCGGACATCCCCGTCCCAGAGGCTCAGACCGCCGAGCCCGGCCGACTCCCCGGTGTCGACGACGTCCATGCCCCAGTCCTGGAGCCGGTTTTCCGGGGTCGGGAATTTTTTCAGGATGAGCCCGGCCGCGAGCTTGCCGTAAAACTCGATCCGGCCGTCGACGAACTTGAAGGCGACCAGGTTCGACTCCCAGCCGGCCTCGGCGCCGCCTATTTCCCAGGCGGCGCGGGCGAACGCTTTTTGCGCCGGCATGAGCTGGAAGCTGCGGTCGGGCGAATAATAACAGATGAGCCGCGTCGTCGACGACGGCGGCAGGGTGCGGACGAGGACGATCTCGTCGTGGTAGCGGTCCTTGTCGAGGTCGTCGGCCTGGGTGACGACAAGTGTGTAGTTGCCGCCGGCTTCTTCGAAGATGGCATAGTTGTAGGTGTTGAAATCCTCCGCGATGGAGCTCCTGAGCCTGGTGACGTTGAGGATGATGGCGTGGTTCTCCAGGGTAAGCGGCGAAGGATTCGTGATCTCGACGACGAACCGTTTCTTGAACCCGAGGATCTTCGGGTCCTGGGCCTGGGCGGCGGCATATCCGGCCGCGAGGGCGGCC
>MEXZ01000064.1:8113-9307 GCA_001773855.1 Candidatus Aminicenantes bacterium RBG_13_64_14 | reverse complement strand
CTCGAGGAGCGCCGGCAGCGTGTAGTCGAGGAAGAAGCGGTGCCGGAACCGGACCCACTCCTCCGTCGTCCTGTAGGTGGGCCGGTCGATGTCGAAGAAGGTCTCGACGAAATGGATCATGCGCTTATCCCCCAGGTCAGCCCGGCCGCCTCACGGCGGGACTTGAGCGCCATGTCCCGCGTCTTCCAGCGCCTCGCGTCCTGGTGCGTCCGGTCCAGCTCCTCCCGATGATGGGCCGGGTGGTAGTGGTAGACGACGGCCTTCGCGGAGAGCGAGAAGAGGCCGAGCTTCGAGGCCGCGCGGTGGACCTCCTGGGCGGCGAAGTGGAAATAGCCGTCGAAGAAGAGGTGGCGGCCCGGGTAGCGGGCGATGAAGGGCTCGCCGACGAGGGCGACGCCGGCCGGGTTGAAGCGGTTCCCCTCCTGGGTGAAGCCCACGACCCCGTCCCATGCCGGGAAGAGCCGGTCCATCTCCGCGGCCGCGGCCTCTATCGCGCCCGGTTTGAAGACGATGTCGTCGGTCGCGTAGACGACGGGCCCCCGGATCCTCTCGAGCGCCAGGTTCCGGCAGCGGGTCTGCCCGCTCCACTCCGGGACGAGGAGGGTCGCGATCCCGACCGGGAGCGTCCGGTAGGTCGCCTCGTCGCCGTCGCAGACGACGAGCGGCCTGACCTCCCGGCCGGAGGCCGAGGCGGGCAAGCTCTCGAGCATCCGCTGGAGCTTCTTGAGCCGGTTCCTGGTCGAGACGAGCACCGTGATCCTCACAGCTCGCCCTCCAGGCTGATCGCCTGGCCCTGCCGCAGGCCCAGGGCGGAGACGAGTCCGACTCCGGCCAGGATCTCTATCGTTCCCGGCCTGACCCTCGAGCCCCTCCTCCGGAAGAGGAAGCACGGCGCGGGCATCGAGCCGTCTGCCGTGAGCGTGCAGCGCCAGGCGCGTCCGTCGCCGAGCCAGGCCGGCATCCCGCGGAGCTCGGCCCTGGGGATCACGACGTCGGGCTGCCCCGGCCAGAAGCCGAGATCGAGCCAGTCGCCTATGTTTCTCCTCTCCGTCCTGATATTGAGGGTCCCTGGGAAGATCGGCCCCTTGAGATGCGTCGCCAGGACGTCGGCATTCTCCTTGGCGAACGCGGCGAACTTGTGCGAGCAGGCGACGAGCTCCACCGTTCCCTCCAGCCTCCAGCTCATCGGACGAG
>MEXZ01000064.1:6324-8101 GCA_001773855.1 Candidatus Aminicenantes bacterium RBG_13_64_14 | reverse complement strand
ATTCTCGGCCGCCCTCGGTGTTCGCGAACCACATCGTCCCCACGCGGTAGCGGCCCTTCGAGTTCCGGTGCGCCGCAAGGTCGAAGCTCGACCGGTCGAGCGTCCCGAAGAGGCCGGGGAAGAATCGGATCATCCCGTCGGCGTCGATCCAGACGAGGTCCCGGGCCGTCGCGGGGAAGACCTCCAGGATAAAAGCCGGGCGGAACCGGACGTTCTCCATCCAGGAGCCGCGGGACTTTACGGCCACGATGTAGAAGTCGAGGCCGTTCGTCCTGCATGACTCGACGAGGCGCCTGGCCTGCGCCGCGTACTCCTTCGTATGGTAGGAGACGACGACGAAGGGGAGCTCGTTCTCGAGGCAGAACGCCGCCCCGCGGTCAGGCCAGCCGGCCATCGGCTCTCCCCCCGCGCGTCCGGCGCTCGATGTCCCCCGGGCGGAGCTCGACTTCATAGATCTCGATCGCGAGCGTCGGCTCGATCGCCCTGAACTGGTGGTAGACCCCGGGCGGGATCTCGGTGTCCTGGCCGGCGAGGAGGTCGATCTCGTCGACGAGGCCGCCTTCCCTCCAGATCCGGATCCGGAGGCGCCCGGCGAGGACGAAGAAGATATTTTTCTTCGCTTCATGTCGGTGCTCGGAGCAGAACCCTCCGGCCTCGACGCTGAGGTAGTGGATAGAGAAGAACGGCGTCTCGATCACGTCCGTCGTCTCGCCCCAGACTTTCCCTTCTTTTGTCATCTCACCCCCTCCTGGAATCCGCAGCTAAGGCACTTGGCCGTCAGCCGGAAGCCCCTCTTCCGGAGGAAGCAGGGCGCCCGCTTCAGGAAGCGCCTCCCTTGGCACTTCGGGCAGGGCTTCTCGTCGAGCGTCATCCCCAGCGACCGGGCCGCCGCCTCCCTGGACTGCCGCGCCGGCGTCGCCGGCAGGCTCGACGTCGTGATTATCTCTCCCATCTAGGACCTCCTCCAGCGTCTTGAAAGGGAAGCACTTCATCGCGCTCCGGGGGTTGAGGTTCAGGACCTCCGCCCCCCTGGCCTTTATGGCCGGCGCGATATGCTCGAAGGCGCGCCGGAACCGCGCCACCTGCTGCGGCGGCTGCCGGCGCCTGTATCGATTGTGGTAGTGGCTCCTCCCTCCGGAGTGGCTCATGTCGAAGCCCAGCAGGCAGATCGGCGAGGCCTGGAGGCAGACGGCCAGCATCAGCGCCCCGAAGCCGGAGTTCGCCCCGGTCCAGAAGCCCGACTTGAGGCCGGCCGGCAGGCCCCTGTACGCGACGAAGCCGCGGACGTAGACGATCGGCGGCGGGTATCCGTGATTGTCGATCTCGAGGAAGCATTTGATCCCCTTGAAGGCGACGAAGCGGTCGAGGCTCCCGGGCCCGAGCTGGTCCGTCCGGATCATCCTGTAGAAGCTCATGTCCATCGAGAACACGATATCGGCCCAGGGCGCGTCGAGGAAGGCGGCGTTGACGGCGATCGTCCTCTCGCCGCGGAGGCGCGAGAAGTCGAAGCCCAGGAGGCTCGGCCCGCCGCCCAGGATGAAGCACCGCTGCCCCCTCCAGGCGCCGTCCGCGATCGCCTCGGAGACGTGCCGCTTGCCCCCGCGCGGCGCCGCCCAGGTGCCGTCGGCCAGCGTCTGTTTGAGCCTGGACCGCTCCGCGGCGGCGATAAACTCCCGGTCCCGCGTGGTTATGGTTTTCCGTCTCGGACGGACGATGGCTGTCCTCCTCTCCCTTTATCCGGGAGAGGGGCCGGACGGCCGGCCCCTTCCCGTTCTGT
>MEXZ01000064.1:4105-6284 GCA_001773855.1 Candidatus Aminicenantes bacterium RBG_13_64_14 | reverse complement strand
CGGACGGCTTGGTGCCGTCGATGCACTCGATCTGGTCGGTGTCCCCGATGCAGCCGCCGTGCCGCATCCACGCGGCCTGCGTGTCAGTGTAGCTCAGGATGTCGAAGTCGGAGAACTGCGTGAGATCCATCCGGTAGCCGATCTTGAGCTTGAACTTGGGCAGGATGACCCAGATGAGGTTCGCGCTGGCCAGCATGAGCGAGGTTATCTGCTGGAACTTGAAGTCGATGATCCGGGGGCTGCCCTCGAACGCCTGCTGGTTCATCGACAGGGCCCGGCGGACGATGCCCCGCATCTGGATCGGGGTGAGGACGATGTAGGTCGCCCCGGCCAGGTCCCCATAGCCCTTGTTCTGGCAGTTGAGCGCGATCGTCTGCGCGGCCGTGTTGAGCGCCTCCGCCATGGCCACGGCGTAGGCGTCGCAGTCCGTGCACCCGGGGTCCTGGAGCGCCAGGCAGGAGGACTTGAGGGCCTGGACCGCCTCGATGAGCTGGTAGTAGACCGACGCCCTGCCGGCGTAGGCCTTGTTGCGGAACTGGATCGCGTTGTCCTCGATCGTCCACCAGTCTTTGTCGTCGAAGAGCTGCCGGTGCCACCCCAGGGCGCCGCCGTAGAAGTCGAAGTAGCAATGCGTCTTCCTCCCGCTCATCGGGAACACGGTGAGCTTCTGCCCGACGATGATCCTCTCGAACGTGAGTCCGCTCTGGACGTCCGAGACCGTGAACCCGTCGCGGGCGCTGGCCGAGAAATCGCGCGCGTCGAAGATCTGCTCGTACCCGTTGTCGTAGGTGGTGAGGACGTGGAACTTCTCGATGAGCGGGAGGATCGACGGCGGGAAGTCGCCGGTCGTGGTGAACTCCGTGATCTTGGCGATCGCCTCGCGGTAGCCCTTCCGCTGGGCCTCGAACTCCGCGAGCTTCGCGAACTGGGGCGGGGTGAACAGGTCCGGCAGCGAGAGGAAGAACTGCAGCGCGCCTCCGAGGCATTTCCGCTGCTCGGGATCCTTGTGGTTGTAGGTATCCCAGTCGAGGTTGAAGATTCTGCTTTTCACTTTGTGTCTCCCTTATGCCCCGATCGTGGCCTTGTCGCCCTTGAGGTCGATGTAGGCCTCGGTGTCGCCGGCGGCGGCAGCGCGGACGAAGATCCCGATCCAGTAGTATCCGGACTGCCAGACCGAGGTCACCGGGTCCCCGTTGACGCCGCTCCAGTAGACTCTCGCGCCCAAGAGCGCGGCGTTGCCATCCTTTTCCGCCCAGTACTTCTCGCAGTGGTAGATGAGGAGGGCCTCATCCCCGAGCTGGTAGGGCGGGCTCTTGACGCAGCCATCGGCATCCAGCTGCGGTCGGCCGAGATGCACGAACCCGACCGTGTCGTTTACGAGGACCAGGTCCCCGTCCTCGTGGCCGGCCGAGTCCGTGACGATGAAAGGAAGCGATCGCCAGTCGGCCATCGGCGTCGCCGTCCTTAGTCTTTGTCCCAAGTGTTTACTCTCCTTTTCGTTTCGGTTTTCCCCGTCGGGCGCCTAGCTTATCTTCGGGATCATCGGGTTGAAGGCCGGGTCGAGATACTTCGCGTCGCCTTCCGGGACCTTCTTCTTGTCCGGCTCCGGCTCTCCGCCCGGCTTCTTGTCGCCCACCGGCGGCTCCTCGATCTTCACGCCGAAAACTTTGGCGGTGCGCTTGAACTCGTCGATCTCGGAGTCGAGCCGCTTCGAGAGCTCCTCCTCGGTCTTGGCCGGGTCCGTGGGCGTGAAAGTCCCCAGCCGGCCGGAGATGAACTCCTTCTGCTGGTCCGTGAGCTTCCGCTCCTTGGCCAGCTTCTCGAAGGCCTGGGGCACCTTGGTCTTGCCTATCTCCGCGTCGCGCTCCCCGAGTTTCTTCTTGTAGTCGGCCTCCTTGGCCTCCCATTCCTTCTTCTCCTTGCCGAACACCTCCCCCTCCCGCTCGAGATGCGCCCGCTTCTCGCCCAGGGCCTGCTTCTTGATGCTGTCGATGTAGCCCTTCAGCGCCGGGTCGTCCGTCAGGGATCCGACGTCGAAGACGTCGGAAGGCGTGATTTTTTTCGCCTTGAGGAACTGCCTAACTTCCTCAATCGTCAGTTCGTTCTCCATGGTTCTCCTTCCATGAGTGGTTCGCGGCCAGCCGTCGGCGAATTCCTGGATCTGGGCCAGGAGCGTCGC
>MEXZ01000064.1:1770-4093 GCA_001773855.1 Candidatus Aminicenantes bacterium RBG_13_64_14 | reverse complement strand
GCCGACGATCTCCCCGATCGGCGTCCGGTCCTCGTGGCGGTTCGTCTCGGCGTGATTGTGGAAGACCTTGGTCCCGAACCTGATCTTCTCGTGGAGCTTCTGGATCGCCGTCGCCAGCCAGCGCTTGACGATGTTTCCCGCTCCCTCGACCCTTCCCGTAGAGAAACCCTCCTGGCCTACCACGTAGGCCTTGAAGACGGGCTTCTTGTCCCCCGCCTTTATCCTCTCATACTCGCTCGCGGGGATGAGGCAGAGGATGTCGCTCCCCGCCATCTCCTGGAGCCGCGCGAGGATCCTCATCTCTTGGCCCTCGCCTTCCCGGCGGGTTTCGTGGCCTGGCCCACATAGACGCCTTCGACCGAGGCTATCCCGCCCCCGGATATGACGATCTTCCCCTTGGCCTCGGCGAGCGCGGTCGCCGGTCCGAGCTTCTGGGCGGGCCGTGCCCCCCTCGGCGCGAGATGGTCATGGGTCGTGACGGTCGTCTTCTTCTCCCCGGACCTGTCGATGGCCTTCGGGAGCTTTTCGGGCGGGATGCCCGGCGGCCTGAGCGTCAGCGTGTGCGAGAGGAGCGGCTTCGGCCTGGTCTCCGGATTCGGTGCCGGCGGCCTCGTGAGCGCCGGCAGGGATCTGGTGGTTATGATCGCCTTTCTGTCGTCCATGTCACTCCTCCTCGAGCTCCGGCAGCATGGGGTTGTCCGGCCCGAGCGCCTCCTCGGCCGTCATCTCCTGCGTCCTGGCCGCGGCCTCGAACGACCCGCCGGCCTCCTTGCAGTGCGCCCTTGCCTCATCCGCCGGCCACTCGTCCTTCGGGTAGCGGTAGGCCTGGGCCTCGCTCGTGGTCTTCCCCTCGCGCCTTCCGATCAGGATCCGGAAGCTCTTGGCCCCATGCTTCCTCGTGATCGATCCGCGCACTTTCACCGTGTCGGGATCCTGCAATCTGCAGGCGTGCTCGTTCGGATAAGGGCTCATTTCTCTCTCCTCCCTTTATATTCGGCCTTCCATGGCTTTGTCAAGTCCCCCGTTCTATTCCCCCTCGAGCGGCTCGATCTCCTCCTCGTCGAGCGCTTCCTTCGCCCCCGGCGGCGCCTTTACGTTCGACTTCTCGTCCCGCCGCTTGAGCTCCTCGTCCACGTCGACGCCCGGGATCTTGCTCCAGAAGAGCTGGTCCGAGATTTTGCCGCCGAGCGCGGCCGGGAGGAAGATCCTCTCGAGCGCCGCCCAGTGCTGCTGCGTCACGAACGGGATCGTCACCTTCAGGAGCTTGGGGTCGAGCACGGTCGACTTCTGCTCGTTGCCCTTCTTCGCGTCGTAGATCGGCATGGCCTTCTTTATCGTCTCCTCGTAGGCCCCGATCCAGGTCACCCGCTCCTTGAGCGTCGAGGCGTAGATCAGGTCGGCCAGGTTCTCCCCGGTCGAGCGGTTCGAGAGGAGATGGACGAAGCCCAGGAAATGGACCGGGACCCCGGTCGCGCCGCTTATCACCTCGCCGTTGCTCTCGACCTCCTTGAGGATCATCGCGACGCCTTCCATCGTCGGCTGGACGAACTTGAAGACTCCGCTCGTGGCCAGCGCCTTCTTTATCTTCCAGTTCATCGTGTCGAGCCTCTTCTGCGCATCCTCGGCCGCGTCCGGGTCGCCCGCGAACTCCATTATCGGGACCGGAGACGCGAAGACGCTGTTTATCTCCCGGAGGTCCCGGAGCGCCTTGTCTAGGTTGTCGATCTGGGTGAGGCACTTCATTATCTTCGGCGCCGCCGTGTTCGGGTCGTGGACCCGGCCCCCGAACTTCTTGTAGACGAAGTCCCGCGGCTCGAGCTTCACCTCCTCCTGGCCCTCGGGCGTCCAGGAGGCGACCAGATATTTCGAGTAGTCCTTCGGATCGGTCTTTATCTTGTACTTCTTCGCCGTCCACGGAACGAACTGCACCTGCACCATCTCCGCGTCCTGGTCCCAGTCGAGCTTGAGGAGGATCTTGCCCTCGATCTCCGCCTCCTTCGCGTACTCCTGGGCCATCTCCTCGTCGAGGTTGTTGTGCTCGAGGAAGGCCTGGGCGAACTCGAGCTCCCTCTGGCCCTGGCCCTTCTTGACGGCTTGGACCTGGATCCCCTCGGAGATGATGAAGGCGGCCCGGATGTCGATGATGTTCCCGGTCTGGAGGCAGCCCCAGTCGGCCTCGCCGCGGTACTTCTTGTCGATCGCCGCGACCGCCACATTGTAGCTCTGGTAGTTGTTGCCCTTATATTTGGCCGGTTCCTGCTCGCCGGCGATCAGCAGCTTGGTCGCGAGCTGGACGTTCGCGAACTGGAGACGCTTGATCTCG
>MEXZ01000064.1:0-1745 GCA_001773855.1 Candidatus Aminicenantes bacterium RBG_13_64_14 | reverse complement strand
GGTCCTTTTTCCATTTATAGCCCCGGAACTCCCTGTTCGTCCTGTCGTTCTGGGCCAGCGAGAGCCGGCGGAACCGCTTCAGGAACATGATCCTGTCGAGCACCGCGTTGTCGGCCGGCTTGATATTGAACCCCGCGCGGTGAATCTCCTCGATCCGGTCGGGCTCGGACGGATCGGCGTAGATCGGCCTCTTCCTCCAGGCCGGCATTATAGCCGCCTCCATCTCTTTTATGAGATCGGCCGTCGTGATGCGCTCCTTGTGGATGAGCTCCCGGATCCCGAGCATCCACTCCTTGATCCCCAGCTCTTCTAGGACGGTCGGGTTGTTGTAGCCGAAGTCGAGCCCATAGACGGTTTCCTCCGGCGCCGGCA
The DNA here is from genome assembly GCA_001773855.1 of Candidatus Aminicenantes bacterium RBG_13_64_14. Lineage (GTDB taxonomy): Bacteria > Acidobacteriota > Aminicenantia > Aminicenantales > Saccharicenantaceae > RBG-16-66-30. The sequence continues at coordinate 1,373 of MEXZ01000064.1, read as the reverse complement.
GTTCCGGGACGATCTCGAGCGGCCCATAGATCATCTCCCCCGCCGGCGCCCACTTTCCCAGACCGAAGATCTGCCAATAGTCCGGGTCCTCCTCCTTCAGCGACTCGAGGTACTCGACATAGTCGGGCGGGAGGAAGGGGTTGTCCCGGTAGGTGCTGTTTATGAGCTTATGCCGCTCCCTCTGCATCAGCTCCTGGTGGACCCAGCCCTGGTCGTCATTCGGGTTAAGCGTGAGGTAGAGGTGGTTCTTTTCGCCTGGCCCGATCTTCCCGGAGAGGCGGAGTTTCAAGATCTTGAAGTCGTCATAGCTATACTCGTTCCCCTCCTCCATGTGGATGTAGTTGAACTCCGTGGACTTCATCTTCTCGGGGTCGTCGAATGAGGAGAAGAGCCAGTAGTTATCGAGCCGCCGCAGCCGGAGGACATGCTCGCTCTTGTTGTGGTCTATCCGCCCGAGGAGCCGTCTCTGCAAAAGCATCTCCTGAGCAACGAGGTAGGCCGTCGCCCGGAGCGCCGGGAAGGTCTTCCTCGTCGTTAGGAGTTTCTTCCCCGTCTCCGTGAAAAAGCGCGAGATGAAGAGCTGGAGGATCGAGTAGCTCTTGGACGACCGGGCCCCGCCCACGTTGAGGACGACCATGTCCTCCGCGGCCCGGTTCTCGTAGAAGAGCCGGGTGGCCGGCCATTCCTCATATCTCTCGGCCGCCGCCTCGCTCATCCCTTCGCCCCAGCCGCTGCCGGCACGATCTTCAGGAGCACCGGCTTGTCGTCGTCCCCGCCTTGAAGCGGCAGCGGCACCTTGCCCTCGGTCCTTTCTAGAAGCATCGAGGCGAACTGGTAATCGCCGCCGATCGCCCTTCTCCAAATCATCCGGGCCAGCAGCTTATAATTTTTTTCCGTGAATGTTTTATCCCTGCCTTTGGGCATCTTAATCGTATATCTCGACTCTTGATCGGCCAACGCCACGAGCTCATCGCGGATTTTCTTCGTCGTCTCGACAGCCGCCTTCGATCGCTGACCGGCGATATGTCTTCGCGGATCAGGACCAGGCTGGAACGGCCGGCCTTTTCCGCCCTGCCATTTTCTTTTCGGCCGGGCAGCATTTCTGCCAAGTTTACTTTTTCGCTTTTTCACGATCCGCTCTCTTCCTCAGCTCTCCTTTTTCCCGCCGAGCTCGCCGACGAGGACTTTCTCATGGAGCCCCGAGAAGCGCCTCTCGCAGTTGAGGAGCCTCTCCGCGCACGCCGTCTTCATGCCCGAGACCGCCGCCGTCAGCGCCTTGACGTCGCCGTTCTGCTCGGCCTGCTTCCCGGCCATGAAGCTCACCCTCTCCGTGAGGCGGCCCACCTCGACGGCCAGCAGGCCGACGGCCGCGT
>MEXZ01000063.1:5437-7079 GCA_001773855.1 Candidatus Aminicenantes bacterium RBG_13_64_14 | reverse complement strand
CAGGCGCTCCCTTTCCTCTTCAGGAACGAATGAGAGGGACTTTTCTAAAAGGGCCTCGAGCTCTTTCTTGAACGGATAGCGGGGGTTGATCCCGAACAGGCGCACCTTTCCCTTGAGCTTGCTGTACAGGACGCCCCCCTTTTCGAGCTTCAGCAGATGATACCGCACGGCGGTCGGGTAAAGGCCGAGGTCGCGAGCGATTTCCCGGCCGTAGGATTCGCCGTGGGTGTGCAGATAAAGAAGGATATCGCCTTTCGTCGCGGATTCGAACAGCGGTTCCAGCATGGTTCACGTCTGACCAATATTATTGGCCATATAATCAATAATTTTGTTCATATATTAAAACACCATATTCCCTTTGTCAATACCGTCGTAAAAAGGGCTTTTGCAGTCCGGGAAAAAGCCCTCTATTTCCCGGACGCGCCGCGCACGAATTCGGCCAGGTCCTTCTTGAGCTTCATGAGGGAGGGCTTGTGGATGTACATCATGTGGCCCGCCTCGTAGTAGCCCATGGCGACCCGGTCCTTGAATTCCCCGTTGAGCCCCATCTGCGAGAACGTGTACTCCGTGCCGAAGTAGGGGGTGGCCCCGTCGTAATAGCCGTTGCAGCAGAAAACGCGGAGGTGGGCGTTATCGGCCAAGGCCTGGCGAAGCGTTTCGGCGACGTTGAGGCCCGCCCCCAATCCGGCCGCCTGGGCCATCGGGCCGGCCCCCGAGGGCATGGAGGAGAAGTTCCAGGGATAGACGTTGCCGTAGATGGCGTAGGGGATATCTTTCTTGTAGCCTAGTCCGTTGCGGACGTAGTCGTTGAGCAAGGTCGAGAACGCTCCCTGGATGGCCGTGCTCGAGGGGTCTTCGTCGTAGCTCTCCCCGGCGGCGTCGGCGTCGCGGCCCGTGAACCGGCTGTCGAGGCGCCCGGCGGTGAGCCGGTCGGTCCGCATGAGCTCCTTGACGAAACGGTCGTGGCGGACGCGCAGGTTCGACTGCTTGACGTAGTCGAGCCGGAGCCCGGTGTAGCGGGCCAGCCCGAGGGCGGCCTCTTCGTATTCGGCCGGCGTCATGCGGTTCCCCTTGACGAGGGCCACCGTGTAGGCGTTGAGAGCGAACTTTTCCGCCTCGTCGAGGACGCTCCGGAGAGGCTTGGCCTGGAGGTCGGCCGGCAGTCTCTTGTGATACCAGGCGGTCGCGGTGTAGTGGGGGAGGAAGACGATATAGGAGATGCTGCTCGCCGGGCCGAACATGATGGTTGAAAAGTCGAGGACGCTCGAGACAAGGACGATCCCGTTGAGGTACATCCCGTTCGCCCGGCTCTGGAGCCAGCCGGATAGCCCGGCCGCCCGCGTCGTGCCGTAGCTTTCGCCGAGGACGAACTTGGGCGAGCTCCAGCGCTCGAACCGGGAAACGAAGGAGCGGATGAATTCGCCGAAGGTGGCCACGTCCTCGCCGACGCCGTGGAACTGGTTCCCTTTTTCTCCGGGCAGAGGGCGGCTGTAGCCGGTCGAGACCGCGTCGACGAAAACGAGGTCCGTGACGTCGAGGAGAGAGAAATCGCTGTCGACGAGGTCGTAGGGCGGCACGCCGCAATCGCCCTCATCGTCCATGGCCACGCGCTTGGGACCCAGGCCGCCGAGGTGGAGCCAGA
>MEXZ01000063.1:263-4983 GCA_001773855.1 Candidatus Aminicenantes bacterium RBG_13_64_14 | reverse complement strand
GAGGGTACGCATGAATAAACGGCGCTTTCTCAAGGCCGGACTGGCCATCCTCGCCCTGGCCGTCTCCGTCTCGGCCGGGGCCCCGGCCTTGCCAGGACCGGGACTGGGAAGCCCGGCCCAGGACGAGAAGAAATTCAACGGCCTCGGCACGGGCCTCGGCAACCTGTCGCGCCTGTCGAAGGCCCAGACGAGGTCCATCAGCCCGGAGAACTTCACCGGGGAGAAGGGCAAGGCCGGCATGTCGACCGACGGCCCGGCCATGAAAGCGGCCCGCGACCTCGGCCAGGGCTGGAAGGTCTCGCCCTACGTCCGCGTTCCGCCCAAGGAGACATTCGTCATGGCCGACGTCAAGGGCGAGGGCGCCATCCAGCAGATCTGGCTGACCCCCGCCGGCAACTGGCGTTTCGCCATCCTCCGCTTCTACTGGGACGGCGAGACCGAGCCCTCGGTCGAATGCCCCGTCGGCGATTTCTTCGCCAGCGGCTGGGGCCAGTATGCCCAGATCTCGTCGCTCCCCGTCTGCGTCAACCCGGGCAGCGCCTTCAATTCGTACTGGGAGATGCCCTTCCGCAAGGGCTTCAAGGTGACGATCGAGAACCTCGCCGACGACGTCTTCACGGTGTACTACCAGATCAACTACGCTCTGACGAGCGTCCCCGACGACGCGGCCTATTTCCACGCCCAGTTCCGGCGCGTCAACCCGCTCCCTTACAAGGACGTCTATACACTCCTCGACGGCGTCAAGGGCTGGGGCCACTACGTCGGCACCTACATGGCTTGGGGCGTCAACAGTAACGGCTGGTGGGGCGAGGGCGAGATCAAGTTCTTCCTCGACGGCGACGCGAAGTTCCCGACGATCGCCGGCACGGGCACCGAGGACTATTTCTGCGGCTCCTACGACTTCGACGCCAAGGCCCCGGACGGCTCGATCCAGTACCGCGAGTTCACGACGCCGTACACGGGCCTGTCCCAGGTCATCCGCGGCGACGGGCATTACCAAGTCCAGCAGAGGTTCGGGTTGTACCGCTGGCACATCACCGACCCCATCCGGTTCGAGAAGGACCTCAAGGTGACGATCCAGGCGCTGGGCTGGCGGACGGGCGGGCGCTACCTGCCCCTCCAGGACGACATCGCCTCTGTCGCGTTCTGGTACCAGCAGGAGCCCCACGCCAAGTTCCCCAAGCTTCCGGACAAGGATTACCTCGAGATAATCTGATCACTCAGGGGAGCGCGAGAGGGCTCATCCCGGCCGGACCGGTTGACCGGCAGGTCAATTACGGCCTTCGACCTGGTCGAGGACGGCCTTGGCGTAGTTGCCGGAGGCGACTATCCGGACTTCGAAGGCCCGCTTCATGGCCTTGAGCTCGTTCAGGAAGGGCTTGAAGTCGGAGGGGTCGCTCCAGTTGGCCATGGTCAGCCGTTCGATGATGTCCTTCATGCCCTGGGAGCTGATGACCTCGGCGAAGGTCTCGGGCAGCTTGCCGTTCTCTTTGTCGCAGAACCGGACGACGCGGAAGAAGACCTTGCGCAGGACTTCCTGCTGGTTGAGGATCTCCTGCTTGAGCAGGAAGAGGTCCTTCACCGAACCGGTCTTGCCGAGCTGGGCATGGAGCTGGCCGGCATTCTCGATGATCTTGCCGACAGCCGTCATGAAGGATTCGGCGTCGAGGACGGCGTCGGCCTTGGCCGCGAAAAAGCCGAGCTCGATGCCGTTGTTCACGGGCTCGATCCGGCGGTAACGGGCCAGGCTTTCCATGATCGACTCATGTTCCGCATCCGGGGGAGCTGCGGCCGGCGCGACCGCGGGCCGGGGCTCGGCGGGCAGGACGGCCGCTTCCTTGTGAGGCTCTTCGACGAGGGCCGGAGACATCTGGACGTTTCCGGCCGGGCCGATGGGAATGTCGCCCCAGGCGGGGTCGGATTCGGCGAACTCGACGTCGTCCCGGACCCCGTCATCTTCTGCCGACACGGAGGACGCGACTGTCTCGGGGACGGCGGGAGGCTCTGGCGTCACGGCCTCGGGCGCCGGGGTGAATTCGGCCTGCCGGAGCGTCGCCAGGAGGTCGCGGACCTTCTTCAGCTTGAGCAGCTCTCCGTTCCAGTCCACGTCGCTGTCTGGGGTTTCTGCCGGCGCGGGGATCTGAGCGGCGATCCCGGCATATCCCGCGAGGTTCCGTTTGACCTTCTGGTACTCGTCCTCGGCCCGCACCCGGATCTTCTCGAGCTCCTGGTTGAGGCCGCTGATCCTTTCGAGCTCGTTGCCCGCCAGGCCGGCCGCGTTCTCCATCATCTTCTGGAAGTTCACGGCGCGATCGAAGTGCCCCCGGATCTGGGCCCGGATGTTCTCCTCGGCCCCCTGGAGCTCGGCCATGACGGCTTTGTGCTCGTCGAGGAAGCCCCGGACCTGGGTGAATTCCTGGTTGACGGCCTCGATCTTCCTGAGCGCCTCTTCCTTCTCGCGGTTGATCTTTTCGATCAGACCCTGTTCCACCTCGTTTTTCTGGGCCGAGAAGATCTCGCTGACGCGTTTTTCGATGTCGTCGAGGAAGGATGTCGGCACGGTGGGGTGTTCGGCGGTGTGACTCATGGGGGCCTCCTTTAGGCTTGGACAGACGTCGGGCCGTTCTGGCCTTTTCCGTAGAGATGGTTGATGAGGACCAGGATGCCGGTGGGGATGCCGTGTTCGAATTCGACCCCGATCTCGTAGAGGCCGTCTTCGATCATCCGGTTCCAGCGGACATCGGCCCGGACCTTGGTGACCTGTTTCGATTTGGATAGGTAAAGCGTCATCCGGAGAGAGGACCCGACCTCGAAAAGCTTGTCCGTGACGATCCGCGCTCCGCCCAGGGAGATGTCCTTGGTCAGGGCATTGATGACGCGGACTTCGAGAGAGGCGGGCGCACCGGCGAGCTCGATGGCGACCCTGTTTTCCTCGGCGAGTCTTTTGTCTTTTCTGTTTTCGCGCATTACGCGCTCTCTTTCCGGACTTTCCACTCCAACGTGGTGGCGGTTCCGTTCGCCTTTCCGATGATAAACCGGCTAAAAATCGAGTCTATCGCCGTTGGGGGTGAAACAGGGGGGGATTATCCCTCCCCCCCCTCGGCCCCCAAAAGAGGGCCCCCCTCGGCGAGGGGTCGGAGGGCCGGGTGGGTCAGGGGGGATCAGGGGGATTCAGGGGAGGTACACCCTCGAGAAGGGGGAGGGGGCGGCGGCCGCGGGGCGTCCGCAGGACCTCGTTGATGCGGATAAACTCCGCGCTTATGCTAAAAAGAATTAGCTCGGGAAAAGCGACTTAGAGAAGCCCGAGCAGCTCGCGGGGGGAAGAAACGAGGGCGGCGGCGCCGCTTTCCCGGAGCTCGTCGGCCGAGCGGAAACCCCACAGCGCCCCGACGGCGAACATTCCCGCCGCCGTCGCAGTTTTCATGTCGATGTTCGTATCCCCGAGAAAGAGACAAGCTTCCGACGGGACTCCGAGCTCTGTTGCGATGGCGAGGGCCGAAGCGGGGTCGGGCTTGAGCGGGACGCCGGGGATAGCGCCACGGACGAGGTCGAAACGGGAACCGGCGAGAAGTTCCGCAATCATCGCGGTCGTGAACACGTGGGACTTGTTCGAGAGGACGGCCGTCTTGGTACCGCGCCGGGCGAGCTCGCCGAGCAGCTCCGGGACACCGGTGTACGGGCGGCTGTGGCTGCGCCAGCACGCTTGGTACTCACGGCGGTACTCCTGGATGATGACGTCGACCTCGGCGTCGGAGAGCGTGTCGATGCCGCGCAGGGCGAAGGTCCGCCGGACCATCTCATCGATGCCGTCGCCGACGAGAAGCTTCGTTTCCTCGACGCCGAAGGGAGCCAAGCCGCGGGCCTCGAGGATCCGGTTCGTGGCTCCGGCGATGTCCTCGATGGTGTCGAGGAGCGTGCCGTCCAAGTCGAATATCACAGCCTTCATGCTCATCTCTCCTTGATACGCGGCGAGTTCAATTTTATCATGGCCTGAGCCCGCGTGCTATTGTCCGGGGTCTCATTAATTATTCGTTTTCGGCCCCTAAAACATCGAAATAAGGCCTGTTTTCAGCATCGAACAGGGGTTAAGTTCAAGTGTCATTTCGACTTGCTGTGGTCCGACCCCAAATATCGGACTAGCATTAAGGATGCGGAGGGGGGAAAAAAATCTTGCAATCGGCGGGCGGCAGGACTATAATTCTTAGTATTCCACTAGTGATTATTTTCCGGACGAAAATCCAGCGATAGGTTGGAGGATAGAATGGCTGCGACCGGCGGTTTCAACGAGAACGCCCTGAAAATCCTGAGAGCCCGCTACTTCCTGAAGAACGAGAAAGGCGAGCCCGTCGACAAGTCCCCCGAGGACCTTTTCCGGCGCGTGGCGACCTACGTCGCCTCGGCCGAGAGGACCAAGGCCGGCCGGAAAAAATACGCCGAGGAGTTCCTGCGGGCCATGGCCGGCCGCGACTTCCTGCCCAATAGCCCCACTCTGACCGGCGCCGGCCGGGGCATGTGCCTGAGCGCCTGCTTCGTCCTGCCCATCGAGGACTCGCTCGATTCCATCTTCGAGACGGTCAAGAACGCGGCCCTCGTCCACAAGGAGGGGGGCGGCACGGGCTTCGACTTCAGCCTTCTCCGGCCCAAGGGCAGTTTCGTCCGCAAGACCCAGGGCGTCGCCTCCGGCCCCGTCTCCTTCCTCAGGGTCATCGACGCCGCGACC
>MEXZ01000063.1:0-154 GCA_001773855.1 Candidatus Aminicenantes bacterium RBG_13_64_14 | reverse complement strand
TCGCGAACTTCAACATCTCTATCGCCGTTACCGACGCCTTCATGGCCGCCCTCAAGGCCGGCGCCGCTTACGACCTCATCGACCCGCACCTGGGGACGGCCGTCGGCAAGAAGGACGCCCGCAAGGTCTTCGCGCTCATCGTCGAGGCGGCCTG
>MEXZ01000062.1:6142-7422 GCA_001773855.1 Candidatus Aminicenantes bacterium RBG_13_64_14 | reverse complement strand
GCCGCCCTCTACCGCAACCTCGACGCCATCATCATCGACGAGGTGTCCATGGTCCGGGCCGACCTCATGGACTGCGTCGAGAAATTCCTCCGCCTCAACGGCCCGCGGCCCAAGGACTGGTTCGGCGGCCTGCAGATGATCTTCATCGGCGACCTCTACCAGCTGCCGCCCGTCGTCACGAGCCGCGAGAAGGGGCTTTTCGCCGCCGACCCCTCTCCCTTCTTCGGCGCCCGCGTCGCTTCCGGCGCCGACCCCGACGCCCCCACAGCCCGCTACGATTCGCCCTACTTCTTCTCGGCCAAGATCTTCGGCGAGCTGACCTTCGACATGGACTTCGTCGAGCTCGAGAAGGTCTACCGCCAGACGGACCCCGCTTTCATCGGCCTCCTCAACGCCATCCGCAACCGCTCCGTCGACGACGATCAGATCGTCCACCTCAACAGCCGCCTGCGTCCCGGTTACTCCCCGCCCGATGGCGAATTCACCATCACTCTGACCAGCACGAACGACCTGGCTGCCGCCCGGAACCGCGAGAAGCTGGCCTCACTCCCCGGCCGGGCCCGCGCCTACGAGGCCCTCATCGAAGGTAAATTCGACCGCTCCTCCCTACCGACCGAAGAGACGCTCGAGCTCAAGCCCGGGGCCCAGGTCATGCTCCTGACGAACGACCGCAAGGGCCGTTTCGTCAACGGCACGATCGGCCGCGTCGCCGAGATCGTCAAGGTCCCGGACGAGGACGACGTCATCGTCGTCGACTTGCCCGACGGCAAAGAGGTCGAGCTCACGCCCAACACCTGGGAGCTCTTCCACTTCCGCTACGAACCCGAGTCCGACCGCATCGAGTCGGAGTCCGTGGGCGCGTTCACCCAGTATCCCCTGCGCCTGGCCTGGGCCGTGACCATCCACAAGAGCCAGGGCAAGACCTTCGACCGCGTCGTCATCGACATCGGCCGCGGCGCCTTCGCCCACGGCCAGGTCTACGTCGCCCTCAGCCGCTGCACGTCGTTCGAGGGCATCGTCCTCAAGACGCCCATCCGCAAGAGCCACATCTGGATGGACTGGCGCATCGTCCACTTCCTGACCCGCTTCCAGTACAAGAAGGCCGAGGAGGCGCTCCCCGCCGCCGATAAGCGGGCCCTCGTCCTCGAGGCCATCCGCACGGGAGGCGAGCTCGAGATCGTCTACCTCAAGCCCGACGACACGAAATCCCGCCGCCGCATCCGGCCGGAGTCCGTCGAGATGATGGAATACCGCGGCAAGACGTTCGAGGGGGTCCGCGC
>MEXZ01000062.1:2424-6078 GCA_001773855.1 Candidatus Aminicenantes bacterium RBG_13_64_14 | reverse complement strand
GCGGTCAAGTAGAAGGGAATGCCGAGCCGGGTTGGGACTTGTCCGCCCGGGAATTCGACGGCCCGCGGCCCGCGCCCGGAGCCATGGATTTGATCTTGGCAAGCTGAGCCTTCGCCGTTTCGACGGCCTTCCTGATCTCCGCGTTCTTGGGGTCGAAGGTGAGAAGGCTCTCCCAGGTGGAAATAGCCTTCTCCAGGTTGCCTTTCCTGTACTCCGCGAGTCCGTTCTTGGTCAGGCTGGAGCGGCAGAGCTCGATCGCTTCCGCCAGCTTTTCCCTGCTCACGCCGGGCCGCGCTGCGAGCCCGTCGAACGAGGCAAAATTCCTGAGCAGCAGGGCATCGACCCTGCCCGCCAGCGCGTAATCACGGGCGGCAAGCGCCTTGCGGCCGATGGCCTCGAGCTCATCGACCGCCCCCGCATAGGCCGCCCCGAGGGTCTTGTTGCCGGGATACTCTTTGAGACCAGCCTGGTAAACGGCGAGGGCCTTGTCGTATCGCCCGGCCCTGAGTTCCTGGCCATACTGGACGCCCCACTGGGCGATGAGGCAGCTCTTCAGCCCGGCTTCCAGTTCGGCCCTGCGGAACGTGAGCTTCGCGGCGAACGCCGAAAATCCGTCCCAGCCGTCGAGCAGGATGCGATACGTCCCCGAGGCCGTCCCGTAGCTCCCGCGGCGCAGGGCCAGATCGGCGGCCTTCTTGCCCTCTTCCACCGTCCTGATGTATTCCGCCAAGAGTTTTTTATCGCGCGGGTCACTCCGGTAGCGCTGCTTCTGGATCTCGATCGCCTTCTCGAAATCCCCCGCCGCCAGGGCCCGCCCGGAATCGGCGGAAGTCCCTTTCACGGCAGCCCTGTTCGCGGTCGCGCACGCGGCAAAAACGAGGCTTGTGACAACGAAGGCGCCGGCGAGGACCTTCACTCCGCGATGCGCCTTCATGATATCATCCTCTGTTCGGCGCCGAGGGGCATGGCCAAGTCCGTTTTCATTATGATCGCCTGGAAGGCCCTGGCGAATTCCGGATGGAACTGATGGCCCGCCGATCCCATGATGATGCCCAGGGCACATTCCCTGCTCATCGCTTGGCGGTAGGGCCGGTCGGAGGTCATGGCGTCGAAGGCGTCGGCCAGCGAGATGATGGCCGCCGCATCCGGGATATTCTCCCGGCTCAGCCTGTCCGGATAGCCGGTCCCGTCGAACCATTCGTGGTGGTGGCGGACCGCGGGGATATACTTGTACAGGGAACGGGCCTTGCTCAGGATCTCGGCCCCGTATTCGGCATGCTTCCTCATCTCATGAAGTTGACTGGGCTCGAGGCGTCCCCGCTTGTGGAGGATCGAATCCGGGATCCGGATCTTGCCGACATCATGGAAGAGGCAGGCGATCTCGATCTCCTCCACCATTTCGGGGCTCAAGCCGAGCTCCTTGGCCAGCTGGACCGAGAGTTCGGAAACCCGGGTGGAGTGGCCCAGCGTATAGGGATCGCGGGCTTCGATGGCCGCGGCCAACACCCGGATCGTCGAAACGTAGGCTTCCTCGAGGTCGTGCGCGTACACGCCCAGCTTTTCGCGCTGGTCGGTGATAAGCTCGGTCATCTCGTTGAAGCTGGCCGTCAGCCGCCCCATCTCGTCCGCGGAGTAGACGTGGAGCGGTTTGCTCCTGACCCCGCTCTTGAGCTCCTCGACCGCGGAGGCCAGCTCCTTGACCGGCCGGGTCAGGCGCGAGGAAAGCAGAACGCTGCTGACCACGCCCAGGGCGAGGATCAGGGCGAAGAAGCCTATGAGCCGGCGCCGGGCCTCGGTCTGGGCGGCTGTGAGGACGGACCAGTTGACATCGAGGATGACCGACCCGAGGGCCTTGTCCATGAAAACGATCGGGCTTTCGACCGCGAAGGAGGTCTTGGACAGGGTGACGACCTCCCGGAGCCGTTGCCCGTCCGCTCCCCGGGTGGCGATCCGCCCGGTTGCCGGCTCCATTCTCGCCCCGGTCCGATCCGCGTCGCTGTCGACGACGATCTTCTTGTCGGACCCGAGGATGGTGATCGAGGTGATGTCGGGGTTGCTGTCCTTGATCTTGTAAACCATATTGTCGAGGGCGAGAAGGTCCTTGAGGATGAGGTTATAGCCGGCCGCCGAGGCGATGCTCCGGCTTAGGGACTCGGCCCTCCTGATGATCTCCTCGCGGATATGGTCGTTCATGATCCGCTGGGTAATGGCATAGGACACGACGATCGTCCCGGAGAGAAGGAGGAGGACATAGAGAGTGGCCTTGGCCCGGATGCTCCTGAACGACAGGAAGGCCGGGGGGCCCGGAATGCGCGGCTTTCCCGCGGACCCGGGGCGACTCTCGGAGACAGACATGTTCGGCACCAGAAAGATAGGATAAGCCGCGGGCCAGGGACCCGTCATCCCTTGCCGCGATGATTCTGGAGGTGACTCTCGGAAGGCAACTCTCACCTTTGGGGGTGAGGGTCCCGCTCAGTAATGATACCTGGCCTGGAGGAAGTCGATGCGGTCTTCCCTTACAAGATAGACGACGCGATGCTCGAGGCTGAGCCGCCTCGACCATATGTTCGGTCCGAGATACTTGAGGGGTTCGGGCTTGCCGAGCCCATTGAAGGGATCGCGCAGAACGTCCAGGACGAGCGTCCCGTTGTCGAGCGGGCACATTCTTCAGTCGCTTCTGATATATCTCCCCGTCTTCTTGCCGCCCACGCGGCGCATAAGCCCGGCCTCGAGGAGCGGTTTGATGAGTTTCGCCGCCCCTTGGCGCGTCATGCCGAGGGCAGCCCAGATCTCACGCGGCGTCGATCCATTCTGATTTTCGAGCAGCCGAAGCAGCTTCTCCTGCTTGGGCTGTAGGAAGATCGTCTTCCCACTTGATTGCGCCACGATCGTCTGGATGCGGCGCCAGACTTTATCCAGCGTCTTCTCGAGCCCCTCGGCCGCATATTCAAGCCACGTAGTCAGGTCGCCTCCCGCCCTGCGCACGCCTTCCAGGGCGGCATAATATCTCGGCCTGTCGCTCCCATAGAATTCGTCCACAGAAAAAATGTGGTGAGAGTCGAATCCCCGGCGATAGAGCTCCCAGAGCGCGATCGTCCGACCCGTCCGGCCGTTGCCATCGGCAAACGGGTGGATTTCCTCGAAACGGTAGTGCAGGACCGCCGACGAGATGACCGGCGAAAGACCGCCCGCCCGCGTATTCCACCACGTCAAGAGCTCATGCACGAACCCGGAAACTTCGTTCGCCGGCGGCGGCACGAAACGGCCGACACGGACCCCGATCGTCCGGTACTGCCCGGCCCGCCCCTGGTCCATGACGCCCTCGGCGATGATCGCGTGCAGCTTGAGTAAATGTTCATGATGGATACGCTTCAGACCGGCGTTTTTCTCGATGAACCTCAAGCCGGCAAAATAATTCAGAACCTCTCGTTCGGCCCGGGATTTCTGCGCAGGCAGCTCTCGGCCTTCCTCAAGTGCCCGGACCTCGTCCAGAGTCAGAGGATTCCCTTCGATGGCGGTCGAGCTGTGGGCCGTGCGGACCCTCGCATCCCTCTGCATCTGGGGGATCCAAGCGACCCGGATGGAGGCGGAAAGGACCCTTTCGCGTAAAACCGCGATCTCTTCCGTCAACGCAAGCAGACGCGGAGTGATCGT
>MEXZ01000062.1:0-2411 GCA_001773855.1 Candidatus Aminicenantes bacterium RBG_13_64_14 | reverse complement strand
GCCGGTGGGGCTCGGCTTCCCTTCCTGGACCCATTGCGGCCAGGCTTTGAGCGTGCCATCGGGATTCCGGTCGCTGTCCTCGGCGAGCTCTTCGTCGCCTATCATCCGGTTGATCCAGAGGCTGGTGACGCCGACCTCGAGCGTATTATCCCCTGCCTTCAAGGCGCTGGTGACGTCCACGCGATAGGGCGGCTTCCAGAGAATTCCGAGGTCCTTGCCGTTGAGCTTTACCGTCGCCATGACCTGGACCTTGCCCAGGTCTAAATATATCCGGCGATCTTTGCCGATCGTCTCCCGCGGCACGGTGATCGTCTTGGCGTAAGTCGCCGTCCCCGAGAAGTACTTCACGCCGGGGTCGGTGAGCTCGCTCCACGAGACGAGCTTATCGAGCGCCACCCGCTCGGGCGCGCCCCAATTCGGCGGGAACCGCAGCTCCCACGAGCCCTCGATCTCCTGCGCCACCGGCATGACCGGCGCCTCGGCTTGCTTGACGCGGCCCGACGCCGTCTTCAGCTCATATCGCCCCGCCCGCCAGGCCTCGACCATCAGCTCGCCCTTTTCGTCGTAATGCACCTCGGCCGCGGGCTCGGTACCCGGCATGATGGGGAAGCTCAGCGTGTCAGGGTCTTTGCCGCTCACCACGAACGTTTTGCCCCCGGCCGTATACTCCAGTTCGAGCGTCTTGACGATGCCGTAGGCCGGATCATCGCCCGCGGCCAGGCGCGACACGGTGAAGCTCGTTTCGCCCCCGTCCACTATCGCCTGGAGCTTGGCCCGCACGTCGCGCATGCGCTTCGGGTCGCCGGGCACTCCATAGTCGGCTTTCGTGATCATGACCCGGCCCTTCATCTCGGGCGCCGGCTCGATCGTCCGGCCGTCGAGCGTCACGCCCACGACCGGGTCTGACGTCCCCGCGGCCTCCCGGAACACGACAAAGACCGACCCGCTCGGTTCGAACGAGATGGGGATGCGCGTCAGGCCGCCCCTCTCCTCGTATACCGGCACGGGCTCCATCACGCCTTTCTCCGGCCGCCAGAATTCCGGCCGCAAGCCCGCCACCCGGAACGTGCACGTCACTTCTCTCGCCTGCGGGCTGTTGCTCGCGACGAAATAGATCTCCGCCCCGCCGGCCTTGCGGTGGATCCAGCGGACATTCGGAGCCGCAGAAAAGTCCGGCCCCACGCCCATCGCGGCCAGAACCTGCTCGGCCGTCTTGCCCGTCACGACCTTGCCTTGCCCCCACAGCTCCTCCGCGAGGCGCGCCACTTCCTCGTCGCATTTCGGGAAATCGCTCAAGCCCGGCGCTTTCGCGGGCTTTGTCGAGCCGATGATCGTGGCCCCCGCCTCGGCCAACTCCTTGACCTTGCCGAGCAGCGCCGGCGTCATCCGGGTCGTGTCCGGCAGGACGAGCACCCGGTAGCTCATGCCGTCGGGCAGGACGAGGCGTCCCTCCTTCACCGTCATCCGCGTCAGCACGACCTCCGCGGTACAGTCGTCGTAGTCATAGCCGTTCCTCTCATGCCACTTGTATTCCTGCGGCGAGGCTTCGGGCTGAAGGTAGCAGATGTCGGCCATGAACGTCCCCTGCCTCAGCATGTATTGACAGCGCGCCAGATACTCGTGCCAGGGCCCCGAAAGCTCCCACCACGTCGAGGTCCGCTCGTAATGCAAGCCCCAAGGTCCCATGGTCATGCCCGGACGGTAATCGAGCCACGGCTGCATCGCGTAGCGGTGGAAGACGAATCGGTTGACGCCTTCCGAGAAGGCCCGGTCGCCGAGCGCCTTGATCGAGGCGGGATGCTGCTGCCACCGTTCGCGGTCGTTGGCCGTGAACGCCTCGGCGCCCAGGATGGGACGGCCGTAGATATGGGCTGACGAGGCCATCAACTTGAGCGTCTCCCAGGCCCCGCCGCCGATCCAGAACTCGCCCATGGGTTCGTCGGCCCGGCCGCCATAGGCGAGATCATCGTTCGGACCGCCATAGGCCTCGATGGTTAGATGCAAGCCCTTCTCCCGGGCAAGCGCCGCCATGTGTCCGGCATAGTTCTCGAGAAGCAGGTCGTTCGCTGTCTGCCGCAGGTCCCAGAGGAAACGCTCCGAGATCTCGAGCGAGTCCACGACCCGGCCCGTGATCGCGGGGAGGTAAGTGAGCGGGTCGTAGCCGCGCCGTTTCTGGAACTCCTCCCTCATCCGCGCCGTCCAGTTCTGGGCGCCGTTCTCCCAGCTGTCGATGTGCGTCGCGACCAGCGCCTTGCCGGCCGCGGGGCCGACGTCGGCGATGAGCTTGGCCATCATGCCGGCGAACTGGGCCTCGATGCCCTCCTTGCTCAGCTTGTCGCACTCAAGGCCGCGGCCGCTCGCGGGCGCGGGAGCGTTCTCGACACCCGTACCGGTGTGTCCGAAGCGCATGA
>MEXZ01000061.1:3489-8352 GCA_001773855.1 Candidatus Aminicenantes bacterium RBG_13_64_14 | reverse complement strand
AGGATGTCGAGCGGGGTTTCGGTCTTGCCGAGGTCATGGAAGAAGGCGGCCATGCCCAGGTCGACGAGCTCGGACCGGCTCAGCCCGAGCCTGCGGCCCAGGGCGGTGGCCAGCAGGCAGACGTTGACCGAATGGTTGAGCGTGTACTCGTCGTGGTTCTTGATGTTCGTCAAGCCGTGGACGAAACCCTCGTCCTCGACGATATGGTTGTAGATGGACTGCATCAGCCGGCGGGTCGTGTTGATCTTGATGGGTTCCTTCCTCTGATCCCGGGCGAACGACTCCTTGAGATGGACGATGCTGAGGAAGAACATCCGGGCCGTGTTCTTGTGAAGATCGAGGACGATTTCTTCGGCCGATATTTTCGCGAGCTCGACGTGCTCCACCCCCGCGGCGGCGAGGTCGGCCACGAGTTGAGCGTAGACGGTTTCGTCTTTCTTCTCCCTCTTGGCGAAAAGAGACATGAAATGGAAAAGTTCCTCCTGGCCGAGGCCGGGTAGGTAAGAGACGGCCTCGACGTTCCTCGTTCGGAGTTCCTCCAGGACGGACTTGAATATGCCGTAGGTCCCCACGCCGAACTTCAAGCGCACGCCGTTGAGGAGCAGGGCGCCGTGACGGACGCGGAAGGTCGCCTCGTCTTTCTCCTTCAGCATGTCCGTCAGGGACTCGAACAGGAGCTTGCCCTGCTCCTGGAAGGCGTCGTTGTTGGTGTCGTAGATCTTGGCGAGCTTGTCGACGATGTGGAAGCGGATGAGGAGATCGACGCCGGTTTTCTGGAAGGCCTTGGATTCGGCCCCCCGCGGCGGGGGGGCGGTTCGCGCTTCGGGCGCCGGTTTCGTGATGTCTTTCTCGTCCATCCGCGTCCTCTACCTTTTCGCCCCGCCCGCCGGCGGCAGGCGGACGAGCGCCGCCGTGCAGGCTTCCCGGACTTTCTTCGTCCGTCCGACCGCCCCCTTCTGGAGGACGCCCAGAGCCTCCTCGGTCCCCATGCTCTCCAATCCGGCGACGGCGGCCAGGCGCATCTCAAGGACCCGCTTCGAGGCGAAAAGGGGGGCCCGTTCGAGCGTCCGGCGCAGGAGTTCGAGCGCCTCGAGGGACCGTGTCCGGCCCAGGAATGACAGGATGGCCTCTTTTTCCTTGAGGCTCTTTCCCTGGAACTTGCGCGCTGAAGCCTCGCGTACGAGTTGTTGGATTCGCGATCCCCCCTCAGTCGGATTGAGCTTCATGGCTGCTTGGATCCGGACCTCCTCGTCCGGGTCCTTCAGGAAGCCGAGCAGGATCCTGTTAGCCATCTCGTCCCGGGCCCGGCCCAAGGCGTGGATGGCTTCGAGCTTGATCTGCTTGTTCTGGAAGATCAGGAAGGCCGAGAGGTGGGGGATGCCCCTGTTCTCGGGGATCCGGGACAGCATGCCGATGATCTCGCGGGCCAAGTCGGGCCTGGCGTTGTCGGCGAGGCTCGGCAGGAGTCCCGGGTTGGGGGTCCCGGCGTCGGCGATGAAGCCGAGGATTTTATGCCTGCCTTCGCCGCCGGGGACGATGTCGAAGAGGTCCGCCGCGAGGCTGAGGGCCGGGGGCCCGAGCAGTCCGAAGAAGCCCAGCAGGGACTCCCAGTCCATGGCTTTTTTCTTGGCCAGAAGGGCCTGGACCGCCTCGACGGTCTTGGGGCTGACCGTCCGTTTGCGGAATGATTCGAGGAGCGCGGCTTTTTCCGGGGCCTTGTCCAGATATCGCCCGAGCTCGTGGGTTTTCTGGATAATAAGCATGGCCACGTGGAAATTGCCGTGCTGGAGCTGGTCGAAATGGTATTCCAGGAGTGTGTCGAGGCTGACCTGGCAGTTGGCCAAGCTTTCCTCGAGGAAGATGATCTCCATCATCAGGTTGATGTACCCCTCCTCGGGGGAGATCGTACGGTTGACGCGGACCATCGATTCGAGAGCATGGAGCTCGTCTTCGGTCAGGGTTGGGTCCATGGCCGCCGCCGGGCTTTTCTTCCCGTCGTCTTTCTCGGCGGGCGTCTCCGGGACGGCGCCCTCTGCGGCCGCCGTCGTCCCATCCGCGACGTCCTCCTGTTCAGCCCGGGCCTGGCCTTTCTGGACTTCCTCCCGGTCTTCCGATGTCAGCTCGATCTTGCCCTGGGAAAATTTCGAAGAATCGACCCGGACTTCGATCGTCTCGTAGGCGATGTCGTCGGGCAGGTCGGGAAGCTCCTGGCG
The DNA here is from genome assembly GCA_001773855.1 of Candidatus Aminicenantes bacterium RBG_13_64_14. GTDB lineage: Bacteria > Acidobacteriota > Aminicenantia > Aminicenantales > Saccharicenantaceae > RBG-16-66-30. Next base: position 6,139 of record MEXZ01000061.1, on the reverse strand, counting down.
GGCCTGGGAGTCGCGGCTCTCGGCCAGGATGCGGTTCTCGAGGAACTCGTCCGGGGCGTAGTACTGAAGATTCGGGAAGTCGCGTTCCCAGAGGGCGGTGACGATGTCGCTGTCCTCGGCCGGCTTCTGGGCTTCCGCCGCGATCAGCTCGAGGAATTCCAGGATCTCCTGCCGGTTCAAACCCTCGTAAAAAAAGAGGATCTGCAGGCCGTCCTTGAAAAAGAAGAAGGGCAGGCTCTTGATGGTCAGCTCATCGGAAAAAACGGGCTTGCCTCCGAAAGTGAAGGAATATTCCTCGATGCCGATCTGGAGCTTCTGGTAGGTGGCTAAGAAATCCGTGAACTTCTGGGTGAGCAAGTCGACGAAGTTCTTGATCGTGGCGTGCTCGGAGGGGAAGATCTTCATGGCCGAGACGGTGTTGGCCAGGTAATGCAGGAGGTCCCGGGCCTTTTCGACGCTGGCCGGGTCGATGGCGCCGCTTTCCGCTCCGCCCGCTTGTTGTGGTTTCTGAAGGCTGGCCATTTTCGCTCGAGTTGGGGCTTCCCGCCCGGCACCACTTCAGTTTAATCAATTTGCCGGGTTCGTCAATCGAAAGAATGCGGCGATGAAAAGAAATCAGCGCTTGCTGAGGACCCGGCGTTCGTAGGCGTCGACCTCCCGGAGCCATTCGTCCGACGGTGGGACGCCTGCACGGAGACAATGGGTGTCCCAGATCGCGCCGAAGGGCAGGGCCTTCAGCTCTTCGAGGAGGGAGAGCCGGGCGAGAGTCCGGGATCCGGCATCGAGCTCCCTTATCTTCTCCAGGGGTTCGAGCAGGGCGATGAGCAGTCCTTTGAGCAGGGAGCGGGCGCCCAGGACCCAGGCCCCGACGCGGTTCATGCTGGCGTCGAAGTAGTCGAGGGCGATGTGGACCCGGTCGAGCGCCTGGCTGCGGACGATTTCCGCGGCTAGGTCGCGGACCTCGTCGTTGAGAAGGACGACGTGGTCGCTGTCCCAGCGGACGCCGCGGCTCACGTGGAGGAGGATCTCCCCGGAGAAGGGCAGGATGGCCGAGATCTTGTCGGCCACAGATTCCGTCGGATGGAAGTGGCCCGTGTCCAGGCAGAGGATTTTCCCCCGTGTGAAGGCGTAGCCCATGTAGAATTCGTGCGAGCCGACGACGAAGGACTCGCTGCCGATGCCGAAGAGCTTGCTCTCGAGCGAATCCTTCATTTGCTGGGGGCTGTACGCGACTTCGAAGATCTCGTCGAGCGATTTGAGGAGCGCGGCCCGTGCGCCCCAGCGGTCCGCCGGGACGTCCTTCGATCCGTCGGGGATCCAGAGGTTGTGGAGACAGGGGGTCTTCTGCTCGCGGCCGATGGAGGCGGCGACCTTCCGGCAGCACCTGACGTGGTCGACCCAGAATTTGCGGACGCCGTTCTCCTTACTGCTGAGGGTGAATCCGGAGGCGGACTTGGGATGGGCGAAGCAGGTGGCATTGAAGTCGATCTTCAGGTTGAGACCGCGGGCCCATTCCTCCCAGCCGCGGAAGTGCTCGGGCTCGATCTCGTTGCGGTCGACGGTTTTTCCGCCGAACTCCCCGTACATGGCGTGGAGGTTGACCCGGTGGCGGCCGGGGATGAGGGCGAAAGCCTGGGCCATGTCGGAGCGCAACTCATCGACGGTGCGGGCCTTGCCCGGATAGGCGCCGGTGACCTGCAGGCCGCTTCCTGCCAGGCCCTCGGCTTGTTTTTCGAAGCCGCCGACGTCGTCGCCTTGCCAGCAGTGGAGCGATATGGCGATCGATTGCAGGCGGGCCAGGGCGTTGTCCGTGTCGACCCCCCTTTGGGCGTACCGTTCCCGTGCCGACGCATAGGTTTTTTCGATAGCTGTACTATCCATCCTCAACCCTCCACGAAGGAACGGCATGGTTATATCTCTACTCCCATGGGCTGTCAAGCGGCGAGGATATTTCGAAAGCGGGCGTAGGCCGCCTCCCAGGCCGCTTGTTCAGCCGGCTCGTATGTCCGAAGCTCGAAGGATTCGCGAATGATAGCCCTGATCTCCGCGGGAGAAGAAACATGGCCCAGGGCCATGGCCTGGACGAGGATGTTGCCGACGGCCGTCGCTTCGGCCGGGCCGGCTACGACGGGAAGGCCGGTTGCGTCCGCCGTGAACTGGCAGAGGAGCTCGTTGCGCGAGCCGCCGCCGATGACGTGGATTATTTCGATGGGGTGGCCGAGGACCAGGCGGAGCTGGTCGATGACGAAGCGATATTTAAGGGCCAGACTCTCGAGGAGAACACGGACCAGGGACGCCCTCGATCCGGGCGGCTTTTGGCCGGTCTTGCGGCAATAATCGTTTAAGGCCTCGGGCATGTCCGGCGGATTGAGGAAATCCGCGTTGTCGGGATCGATGAAGGCGGCAAAGGCCGGGGCGGCGGCCGCCGCTTTCACCAGCTCCTCGTAGGAAATCGGGCCCGCCTTGGCCCATTCCTTGCGGCATCCCTGGACGAGCCAGAGCCCGGTGACGTTCTTGAGGAAACGGATGGTCCCGCCGACGCCGCCCTCGTTGGTGAAGTTCGATTCGAGCGACTGAGGGGAGATGATCGGCGCATTCTCTTCGACGCCGACGAGAGACCAGGTTCCCGACGAGATGTAAGCCCAGTTGC
>MEXZ01000061.1:0-3446 GCA_001773855.1 Candidatus Aminicenantes bacterium RBG_13_64_14 | reverse complement strand
GCCGGCCGTTGCGACGACGGGGACTCCGCGGAACCCGGTCTCCGCTATGACCTCGTCGGTCAGGGGCCCGAGGACGGTGCCCGGCTCGATGATATCCTGGAGGATCCTCTTCGACAGTCCTATCGCCTGGAAGAGGCCGGGGATCCAGGCCTTGGTCCTGGGGTCCAGGATCTGGGAGGTCGTGGCGATCGTGAACTCGGCCGCTTTTTTGCCGGTCAGCAAGTAGTTGAAGAGGTCCGGCATGAAGAGGAGGTCGGCGGCGGCGTCCAGCAGCGGCGATCGTTCGCGGACCATGGCGTAGATCTGGAAAAGCGTGTTGAAGGGCAGGAACTGGATGCCCGTCGCTTCGTAGAGGGCCGGGCGCGGCACGATCTTGAAATATTCCTCCATGGCCCCGATATTCCTGTGGTCGCGGTAACAGAAAGGCAGGCCGAGAAGATCGCCGTTCCCGGCCAGCAGCCCGAAGTCGACCCCCCAGGTGTCGACGCCGACGCTTTCCGGCCGGGCGCCTAGAGCGGCCGCCTCTTCCCGCATGGCGGTTTTCATCTCGTCGAACAGGGCGTAGACGTTCCAATGGATATGCCCGGAAAGCGCGCGCGGCGTGTTGGGGAAACGGCGGACCTCGTGGATGCCGAGCTTATGACCGTGGAGCGTTCCGAGGACGGCCCGGCCGCTTTCGGCCCCCAGATCGAAGGCCAGGAAATGGGCCGGGTTCGTTGTTCGCGGCATTCTTGAGACTCGCGTTCTTTATATATTCTGAACGCCGGATGTTTTCAAGCCCTGGAAATTCGGGACATAACCCTTTTCTCTTGAAAAGGGATTGTGTCCCATGAATTTCCAGTTCGCGAATTTTCCGGTGGGGCGTTTTGAAATACGCCGCGGTTTGGCCTAATATATGAGCCGAAGATCAAGACCGGCCGCGAAGAGGACGCATGGCTTTCGAGGATAAACTCAAGCAGTTGAGGCGCGAGCGGGAAGCCCGCGGCCGCGCCCGGAAGATCCAGACGACGTGGGAGACGATCGACGAGGACGCCGGCCTTTCGGTCAAGGAAAAACTCGAGCGCCTGATCAGTCTGACGGACAAGGGACGGGGCATGGCCGGCCGTTCCGAAACGAGGCCGGTCGAGAAGAAGCGCCGCGAGCCCGTCCAGGTCTTCGAGAATTCCTACGCGCTCGGCGTGCGCTATGGACAGATCCCTATCTCGATGGGACTCCAGATCCCGGGGACGATCCTGGGATTCCTCAGCCGCGACGGCGCGTTCGACGGCCTCGACCTTTCGACGGCCGTCTTCCTCGACCTCGAGACGACCGGGCTCGCCGGCGGTACGGGCACGCTGCCCTTCCTCATCGGCCTGGCCTATTTCCGGGACGAGCGCTTCAAGGTGACCCAGTTCTTCCTGAGCGAGATGGCCGAGGAGGACCGACTCATCCGCGAGCTCGGGCAATTCATCCAGGACATGGGGTTCAAGTCCATCGTCACTTACAACGGCAAGGCCTTCGACATGCCTCTCTTCGAGACGCGCTTCGCCATGCACCGGACGCCCTGCCCGCTCCGGGGGCTGCCTCACCTCGACTTTCTCTTCTCGGCCCGGAGCCTGTGGAAGCACAAGCACGACAGCTGCCGGCTCTTCAACCTGGCCCAGCAGATCGTCCAGGCCGAGAGGTCCGAGGACATTCCCGGCGCGGAGATCCCTCTCCGTTATTTCCAATACATCCGGAACGGCGATTTTTCGCTCATCGACCCCATCCTCTACCACAACCAGGAGGACCTGCTGTCGCTCCTGGGGGTCGTCGTGGCCGGGGCCGTCCTTGTCGAAAGGAACCGCGAAGGCGCGGAGAGGGGAGAGGACGACGCCATGGACCTCTATGGGGTGGCCCGGCTCTTTGAGAGGGCGGGCGACGCCACGACCTCGGCCGCCCTTCTCGAGAAGGCGTTGGCCGGAGGGCGGGGCTTGACGGCCGAGGTGTCCCTAAACGCCCGGAAAAAACTCTCCCACCATTTCAAAAAGAACAAGGACTGGGACAAAGCGCTGGCGTTCTGGCAGGAGATGGCCAGGGGCGACGAGGCCGATTGTTTTCGAGAGCTGTCGATGTATTTCGAGCACACGGCCAAGGACTACGGAGAGGCCATCCGCGTCGCGACAGAAGGGCTGGCCCTGTCGAAGGGGAAGTCCATGGCGGTGGAAAAGGATTTCGAGAAGCGCATCGCCCGCATCAAAGGCAAGATGGCGAAAGGGAAGGGGGCAGCGGGACGATGAAAGCCATGGTCCTCGGCGCCATTCGGTCGGCGGCCGAGAATCCTCTCGAAATGATGGACGTCCCCGTCCCGGCGGTCGGGCCGGAGGACGTTCTCCTCAAGGTGCGCTGCTGCGGCGTCTGTCATACGGATCTGCATGCGGTCGAAGGGGAACTGCCCGACGTCAAACTCCCGCTCATACCCGGTCATGAGGTCATCGGCGTCGTGGAAAGGGTGGGGGAGAGGGCCGGAAGGTTCAAGGTGGGCGATCGGGTCGGCGCGGCGTGGCTCAGGTGGGCCTGCGGGGTGTGCCGATTCTGCCGGAGCGGTCGGGAGAATCTCTGTGAGACGGCTCGGTTCAACGGGTATCATGCCGACGGCGGCTACTCTGAGTACATGGCCCTTCCCGAGAAGTTCGCCTATGCCGTTCCGGATAGGTTCGCCGATGAGGAAGCCGCTCCGTTGATGTGCGCCGGGATCGTCGGCTACCGGGCGCTCGAGCTCAGCGGCATTCAATCCGGCGGGACTCTCGGACTCTATGGCTTCGGCGGCTCGGCCCACATCGCCCTCCAGATCGCTAAGCACCGGGGCGCGCGGATTTTCGTTTTTACCAGGAGCGTGGAGCATCAAGAACTGGCCAGAAGCCTCGGAGCGGACTGGGCCGGGACGGTGAAAGACGATCCTCCCGCTAAACTGACGAACGCGATCATTTTCGCCCCGGTCGGCAGCCTCTACCTCGATGCCCTGCGGGTCCTCGATAGGGGAGGGACGGTGGCTTCGGCCGGCATCCACATGTCGCCCATCCCCGAGATGGACTATGATCAATATCTTTATCACGAACGCAAGATGCTCAGTGTCGCCAACGCTACCCGTAAGAACGGGGAGGAATTATTGAGGATCGCCGCCGAAATCCCCGTCCGGACGACCGTCCAGACATTTCCGCTGGAGAAGGCCAACGACGTCCTGTGCCTGCTCAAGGCGGGCAAGGTCAACGGCGCCGCCGTGTTCAAGATCAGCTAACTTGGCTGATATTTGGGAAGGGGGATAAGGGGACAAGTGATGAGGGGACATGGTCCCCTTTTTGCGATACGTCCACTGAATTCCACGGGGCCTCCGTTGCAAATAACGGCCCGATACGCTATATTATGCGCGCTTTTCCGCCTTGCGCGCCCGTAGCTCAGTTGGATAGAGCGTCTGACTACGAATCAGC
>MEXZ01000060.1:5993-6286 GCA_001773855.1 Candidatus Aminicenantes bacterium RBG_13_64_14 | reverse complement strand
CAGGCGGTTGGCCCGGCGGAAAGCCCAGGCCGCGGAATCCAGGCGGAACCGGAATTGTCCGCAGATCTCGAAACTCGGCGGCAGCTCGGTCGTTCCCGCGAAAACCGGGATGCGGGCGCTCATGGCCGGGTTGTCGAAGGCGAACCAGCAGATGGCCCCGACAGAGGGCGGCAGCCAGCCCCGAACTTGGATGACCGTGGCGTAGGCGCAGCCCGAGATCGGGATCGTCCGCGCCGGTGTGATCGTTCCCGGCTTGAGCGTGTTGACGAGGTTCATCACGTCGCGGGACATCC
>MEXZ01000060.1:5527-5937 GCA_001773855.1 Candidatus Aminicenantes bacterium RBG_13_64_14 | reverse complement strand
GCTTCTCCGGCTTTCGGCCTTAGCCGCCCTTTCGGCACGAGGAGGTTCTTGGTCATGTCGAGGTCGGTTCCCGAATAGGGGTCGCGGTACATGGCCAGGACGTCGCGGACCGAGAGCTTTTTCTCGGGCTTGACCGAGAAAGGCAGCTCGGCCATGTCCATGGTCAGCTTGAGCGAGGGCGCGAGGGTGCTGAGGACGAAGAATTCGCGCGTCGAGAACGGCTTGCGGCCGTTGTAGGCCTCCCAGAACTTGAACGACTTGCCGCTCTTCGGATCCCACCAGCCCATGTCCTGGGCCAGCTGGAAGACGTTGTCCGAAGCCATGTAGCGGTCGGCGTCCTTGAGGTTGACCTCGGCGATCCGGGGGATATTGGCCGAGATGCCGACGTGGTCGTCGGGGATGCGGACGGC
>MEXZ01000060.1:4702-5513 GCA_001773855.1 Candidatus Aminicenantes bacterium RBG_13_64_14 | reverse complement strand
CCTTCTCCAGAGGCCCGGCGCCCATGATCTCGAAGTGCCAGACCTCCTTGCCGTCGGCGATGGTGATGCATTCTCCGTAGTCGCCGTAGCCGTACTGCTTGACGAGCTCGCCGGCAAGCTTGATGGCCTCACGGGCCGTCTTGCAGCGCTCGAGGACGAGACGCTCGATCTCCTCGATCATGAACATGCCTTCATTGTTGACGAGCTCCCGCCGGCCGCCGATCGTCGTCTCGCCGATGACCAGGCCGTGCTCGTTCATGGCCGGGTAGGCCGTGTTCATGAAGCGGTAGGTCTCAGCGACCTGGGGGATCTCGCCGGCCTGGACGATGCCGCGAAGATCCGTCGACGTCTCCGTATGCATCTTGCCGGAGTAGATCTTGTTCATGGACTTCTCCGGCCACTTCTGGTGCGGGACGATGTTCAGCCATTGACGGTAGGGGCCGTCGCAGGTGTGGCATGTGATGACCGATCCGTCAACCGTGGCCAGGCGGCCGACCTGGATCGACGTACAGCTGTCGGGGTCGTCGACCCAAGCCTGGGCGGCCGCGCCGAGCGGCGTGCCGGATTTCTGCGCCGAGACGACACAGAAGGCCGCGAGCAGGACGACCGAAAGGACGAGTCCTCGGCCGGCGATCTTGTTGAATCGGGGTTTGTTCAAGCTAGTCTCCTCTCCGATGGTCTCAGGAGTTTTAATGTATGCAATCATCGGCACACCTGTCAAGAAGAACAGGGACATGTACCTAAGGTACGTGTCCCTGTTCTTTATGGATGGTTCCCCTCACGGTCCGCTCAGGGATCAAAGAGATAGGAG
>MEXZ01000060.1:2662-4683 GCA_001773855.1 Candidatus Aminicenantes bacterium RBG_13_64_14 | reverse complement strand
GCCTCCGCCGCTGTCATGGCCGGCGTCACGGGGATCTCGACGATATGAGCCCGACGCTCGCGATAGTAGGAGACGAGCGGGACCGTCCTCTCGCGAAAAAGGGCCAGCCGGTTCTCGACCGCTTCGAGCCCGTCGGACCCACGAGCAGGATCGACGGCCACGGCCGGACGTTCAAGCTCCGGCGCCTCCGCCGGGAGAGCCCGGTTTGTCCGTTTCCCCCGTCGTCAGGTAATCGAAGGCCCGGTCGATGTCGCCGAGCGTCTTGCCGGCCGGCCAGGCATCCTTGCCAACGAAATATGTCTCGGCCGTCCCTGCCGCGAGGAGGTCGGCGATCCTCTCCGTTGCGGGCCGGGTCGCCGGCCCCGAGGCTGAGGAGTCCTTCGATCTCCGAGGCGAAGCGGGTCCGGACGATGATGATGTATACATCCTATTTTTTCTTGTCGACGTCGATGAAAATGCGGCTGAGCGCGTCGGAATCCCGGTAGAAGGCCTGGAGGCGTGAAAGCTCGGCCTCGAGGCCAAGCCGGACCGCGGCGTAAGCCGGGTCGGCGTGGACGTTTCGAAGCTCGCGCGGGTCCTTCTCCAGGTCGTAGAGTTCCCAGGCGTCGATATCGTGATAGAAATGGATGAGCTTGTAGCGTTTCGTGCGGATGCCGTAGTGGCGCTTGGCCATGTGGACGGCCGGGAATTCATAATAATGATAGTAGACCGATTCCGGCCAGCCGGCGACGCGCCGCCCCAGGAGGAGCGGCAGGAACGACCGGCCCTGCATTGGGGCCGGCTTGCCCTGGCCGGCGACGTCGAGGAAGGTCGGGCCGAAATCGAGGTTCGAGACCATGTCCCCGTTCGTCGCCCCGGGCTCGATGCGTCCCGGAAAGCGCATGACGAGGGGCATCCGCAGCGCCTCCTCGTACATGAACCGCTTGTCGAACCAGCCGTGTTCGCCGAGGAAAAAGCCTTGGTCCGAGGTGTAGACGACCAGTGTGTTTTCGGCCAGGCCCGTCCTATCGAGGACGTCGAGGACGCGCCCGACGCTTTCGTCAACGGCGGCGATACATCCGAGGTAATCCTGGAGATAGCGGCGGTACTTCCAGCGGACGAGGGCTTGGCCTGAGAAGTTGGCCTTTTTGAACGCTTCTCGTTTGGGACCGAAGGCCTTTTCCCAGGCCGCTCTTTGCGCTTCGTCGAGCCGCTCCGGCGGAGGTCCGAGTTTGAGGTCGGAGTCGAGCGTCATGTGCTCGCTGATGGTCATCTCCTGTTCGAAGGCCGCCCGGGAGCGCGTCGCGTAATCATCGAAGAGTGTCGGCGGCTCTGGGAATTCGGTTGTGTCGTACATGGCCATGTGGCGCGCGGCCGGCTGCCAGTTGCGATGAGGGGCCTTGTGCTGGAGCATGAGCAGGAAGGGTTTGGATTCGGTCCGGGGGGCCTCCAGGAAATCCACGGCGATATCGGTCAGGATATCCGTCACGTACCCGGCGACGCGCTTTTTCGCGCCCATCTCGATCAAGTCGGGGTTGTAGTAATCGCCCTGTCCGGGCAGGATATTCCAGTAGTCGAATCCGGTCGGGTCGCTCTTGAGGTGCCACTTGCCGAGCAAAGCGGTTTCGTAGCCGGCGGCCTGGAAGAGTTTAGGGAAAGTCGTCTGGCTTCCATCGAAGGCGACGGCGTTATCACGGACCCCGTTGAGGTGGCTGTATTTTCCCGTGAGGATGACGGCCCGGCTGGGTGCGCAGATTCCGTTCGTGCAGAAGCAGTTGTCGAAGCGGACGCCCTCGCGGGCGATCCGGTCGATTCCCGGCGTCCGGTTAAGACGGCCCCCATAGCAGCCGACCGCCTGGGAGGCATGGTCGTCGGCCATGATAAAGAGGATGTTGGGGCGTCGGAGGGACCGGCGGACCGCCAGACCACACCTGGCCAGGGGAATGGCCAGAGAGGCCAGGCCGGCGGACCTGACGAATTCGCGTCTCTTCATGGGATTCCTCCCCGGCTTATAACATGGAAAATCAGGGGCGGTCAACCGG
>MEXZ01000060.1:2050-2652 GCA_001773855.1 Candidatus Aminicenantes bacterium RBG_13_64_14 | reverse complement strand
CGGGAGGTTAGCCCCGAGGCCGATTTTTCACCCCCTATAACCCCCATTGAGATGATTGACCCTCCGGGCAGCTGGATTAGAGTGGAAGGCGAAAGGTACAATTGTAGGAGGATTCAATGAAAAGACTTATGATCGTGTCTCTGGCCGCGCTGTGCGTTGCCGTGCTTCTGCCCCAGACGCTCTCGGCCGGCTTCGGCATCAAGGGTGGGTATTCCCTGTCCAAGTTCGCGACTGCGCCGGTCGGAGGTATCTTCTCCAACCTGCCTTCTCCGGTCGGCGGCATCTTCTTCAGCCTCGGACTCGGCCCCCTGGCGATTCAGCCGGAAGTCCTCTATGTCCGAATGGGCGGAAAGATCGAAATCCTCGAAGACAGTCTCGAAGAAAGGCTAGAATACATTCAAGTGCCGGTTCTCCTCAAGCTGAACGTCATCCCGGCCGGACCCATCCGCCCGTTCGTTTATGCCGGGGGCTACGGTGCCTATCTCCTCAAGGCGAATGAGGTAACCTCGATAGACGGCGATGTAACCGAAGAACCGGTGACAGAGAACTACGAGAGGTACGACTACGGTGTCATCGGCGGCGCCGGCTTAATGTTCAAACTG
>MEXZ01000060.1:1783-1981 GCA_001773855.1 Candidatus Aminicenantes bacterium RBG_13_64_14 | reverse complement strand
CCGCCGAAGGCGGGGGGACCGTCGGGACAGGTCCCCGGGGGGGCCGGGGGGCTAAGGGCGATATCCTTCGCCGAGCCGAACAGGTGAGTTACCCTGAATCGGGAGAGGAACCTTTTTTCCCTCAAAGTTTTAAGCGGGCGATGAGCGTTTCGAGATAGCGGGACTTCATCTGCTTGGAGGCCATGGCCTGCTTGACCG
>MEXZ01000060.1:0-1636 GCA_001773855.1 Candidatus Aminicenantes bacterium RBG_13_64_14 | reverse complement strand
GCTCGGGCCTCCCGACGAGGCGGAGGCTTTTCGTCTTACAGACCCGGACGCAGACGCCGCAGCCCAGGCAGAGGTTATCGTCGAGTTTGGCCTTTTTCTTCTTGGGGCGGAGCGGGTCGTTAGACGAAACAGTGGTCATGGCCTCGACGGGGCAGACGGCCGCGCACTCGCCGCACCCCGTGCACGTTGCGAAGTCGACCACGGGCAGGAAATTCGTGGTATGGACGGGATGGAGCATTCCGAAACGACGGGCGGCGATCATGGCCTCGCAGCAGCAGCCACAGCAGTTGCAGATGAATGAAACCCCGTTCCTGACGTTCTCGCCGAACTGGACGAGGTTTCGGCCGTGCGCCTCGTCGAGCAGGGCCAGCCCTTCGACCGCGTCGACGGCCCGGGCGTAGCCGTGCCGGATGAGCGAGGCCGCCGTCGTGTTAAAGGTCATGCAGATGTCGAGCGGTGCGTCGCAGGCGTGGCTGGCGTGCTCCATCTTATGCCGGCAGTAGCAGAGGCCGATGCCCCGGTGGGAGGCCGTCTTTATGACCTCGCTCGCCCGCTCGTAGTCGAGGACGTGGAGGGCGTTCTCATTCGAGAGCACGGGCTCGTTGACGAAGACCCGGCCGAGCTGGGTTTCGCCCCGCGTGAACAGGGCCTTGATGAAGTCCTCCTCGACGTTGAGGTACCTGTAATAGAGCTCGGCCAGGACCTTCTGGTCGATGTCGCCCCGGAGCCTCATCATGGAGAACTCAAAAAAACCGGCCATGGGCGGCGGCAGGACGTAATAACGGTTCTTGCGCCCCTGGACGTCGATGAGCAAGGCCCGGCCGGCCAGAGCGTCCAAGGTCTTCTCGGCTTCCGGAAGGCTCGTTTTCCAGGCCCGCGCGGCCGTCCCGGCCGTGAACGGCTTGATGGGCACGAGGGCCACGAGAGAGGCCTCTTTATCGCTCATGAGAAGCTTGAGGATCTCAAAGAGCAGCTCGGACGGGGGCGCTCCCTGAGGGGACTTGTTGAGGCGCCCGGCGAGCTTCTGGTAACCCGTTCTCGCGGTCAAGTGGGCCATGCGTAATAATTACTAAATTTCGGCCGGAATGGCAATCGTCGGCGATTGTCTTTACCCGGAGACCCTGGATGGTTTATGCTGTCCGGAGAACGGAGGGACACATGAAGACGATCAAGGTCGGGCTTATCGGAACGGGCTACATCGGCATGGTCCACCTGGAAATGCTCAGGCGCCTCGGCGGCGTCGAGGTCGCGGCTGTCGCCGACACGAACAAGGACTTGGCCAAGGGAGCGTCGGAAAAATTCGGGATCTCCCGGGTCTTCGGAAGCGCCGACGAAATGATCGCCGATCCAGGGATAGAGGTCGTCCATAACTGCGCCCCGAACAACGTCCACTTCGACATCAACGCCAAGGCCATCCGGGCCGGCAAAGAGGTGCTTTCCGAAAAACCGCTGGCCCTCGATTCCCGCGAATCCGCGGAACTTCTGGCGCTGGCCGAAAAGCACAAGACCCTGACCGCCATCAACTTCTGTTACCGCTATTACCCCGTCGTCCAGGAGGCGGCGGCACGAGCGCGGCGGGGCGACCTGGGGGACGTCCGGGCCTTCGTCGGGCATTTCCTCCAGGACTGGCTCTTCT
>MEXZ01000059.1:4607-5884 GCA_001773855.1 Candidatus Aminicenantes bacterium RBG_13_64_14 | reverse complement strand
CCCTCCCATTGGGCGTCCCTCGCAGCGAGAACGCCGGCGGGATGGGCTTCGCGGTCATACAGCGCGCTGGGCATGTCCTGCCAGACGAGAAGGCCCAGCTTGTCACACCAATAATAGAGCCGGTCCGGCTCGACTTTGACGTGCTTGCGGAGCATGTTCATGCCCAGGGCCTTGATCGTCTCCAGGTCGTAACGGAGGGCAGCGTCCGTCGACGCCGTGTAGAGGCCGTCGGGCCACCAGCCCTGGTCGAGCGGACCGAGTTGGAAAAGCGGCTTGTTGTTCAGGAACAACCTGACATAGCCCTGGTCATCCTTGCCCAGCGCGATCTTCCGCATCCCGGCATAGCTCGCGACTTCATCCAGGACCTTGCCGTCCTTCTTGAGAACCGCTTTGATATCGTAGAGGACCGGACTTCCGGGTGACCAAAGCTCGGGCTGTGGTATATCGAGGACCGCCGGAACGTTGGCCGGGACTTCTGCCGCAGCCACGAGCGTTTCGCCCCGGCTGACCGTTACGGCCAACGATGCGCCCGTTAAGTTTCCTATGACCGTTGGCTCGATCGTCATCGTCCGCCCGTCCACGTCAGGCGTAATCTTCATCTTCTCTAAGAAGGTTTCCGGCACCGGCTCAAGCCAGACCGTCTGCCAGACGCCAGTCACCGCCGTATAGAAAATGCCGTGGGGCTTCATGACCTGCTTTCCCCGGGCGATCGGGCTATTATCCTCGTCGGTCGGGTCGAGGACGCGCAGGACGATCCCCTGTTTCGCCCCGGCCGCGAGCGCATCCGTGATGTCATAAGTGAAGGGGTCGTAGCCGCCGCGGTGCGTCCCAATTTCTTGGCCGTTTACCTGGACCGAACATTCCCAATCGACCGCGCCGAAATGAAGGAGGATTCGCCTGCCCCGCCACTTCCGAGGCAGGGAGAACGTCCGATGATACACGAGCTGTTTACCCGCCCCGACCGGCTTCCCGACGCCCGAGAGCGCCGACTCGACGGCGAACGGCACGAGGATCTTTCCGTCCCAGGCCGCGGGCCGGCCGGCGTCCTTGTCGACGATGGCGTAATCCCAAAGGCCGTTGAGGTTACTCCACTCCCCGCGGATCATCTGCGGCCGTGGGTATTCGGGAAGGACGAGGTCGGGCTTGACCTCGTCCGCCCATCGGGTCATGATCCGGCCCCCGACGGGCTTCCATTCCGACGTCTGTTCTGTTTTGCAGGCGACGATATTCCCCAGAAGGCCGATAGCCGCTACGATTATTGCCGGGAATTTCTTCAT
>MEXZ01000059.1:1328-4578 GCA_001773855.1 Candidatus Aminicenantes bacterium RBG_13_64_14 | reverse complement strand
GATGGTCCCCATTACAGCCGATGAAGGGCACCGCCCTGAATAACGAAAAATTTTGACGAATAGGTCCGACGAAATCCGTTGAATTTCCGGGCCGGTTTTAATACAGTGTGCTGTCCGAAGAGGAGACGAACCATGAGCACCCAGGACCTGGTCCATCCACTCGAGATCCTTAATCCTAAGGTCCGCGCCCGTTTCCCCATGATCGACCGCGATTCCATGGGGAATCCTCGTATCTACCTCAACACCGGGGCAGGAAGTCTCACCGTCGATACCGCTTCCGAAGCAGCTTTCGACGCCCAGCGAAGGCTCAATCCGATGCCCGGCGTCGTCGCCGCGGGGGAAGCCGAAACGGCCGGCCTCCACAGCCGGATTCGGGACCTTGCCGCCGACTTCCTCCACGCCGGGGACGGCCGCGAGATCAGCTTTCACCAATCGGCCACGGCCGCCCTTTTCAACCTCGCTTATGCCCTGCGCGGCGTCCTCAGGCCCGAAAACAACCTCGTGGTAACCGACCTCGACCACATGGCCAACGTCTCACCCTGGGAAGCCGTCTGGAGAGAGGGCCGCGGCCTCGAAGTCAGACGCGCCCATGTCACGTCCGATGGGCAGCTGGACGTCGACCATCTCCTCTCGCTCGTCGACTCCCGGACAGGACTGCTCGCGGTGACATCGGCCTCCAACGGGACGGGCTCTCTCGTCTCCCTGCCGCGGACGATCGCCGCCGTCCGCGAAAGGGCCCCGCATTGCCTTGTCGCGGTCGATGCCGTTCACCACGCCCCCCACGGCATCCTCGACGTCCGGGAGGCCGATTGCGACTTCCTCGTCTTCTCCGGCTACAAGGTCTTCGGCCCCATGCAGGGCGTGCTTTGGGGCAAGGCGGCCCTGCTCGAAAGACTCCGCCCCTACCGCGTCGAGACCAACAAGAACGAGCCGCCTTGGAAGTTCGAGATGGGCATGCTGAACAACACGTCCCTGGCCGCCCTCGGGGCTGCCCTGGAATATCTGCTTTGGCTGGCCGACCTCGTCGCTCATAAGAGGGACAGCCCCCAAACGGGAGCAGTCCCCGTTTGGGGACGGTCCCTGACCTCCGCTGGACCGGAGGCCTCGATCCCGGACAGGTCCTCGAAATTCCGTTCGGCCCTGACCGCCATCGCCGAATATGAAACGGGACTCACCCGCTCCGTCCTCGAAGGCTTCCGGAAATTCGACGCCGGCCGTTTCCGCTTGTTCGGCATCAGCGAGCCGTCCCGCGCCGGCGAGCGAGTTCCGACCTTCGCCTTCGATGTGGCGGGCTTCGGCGCCACGGAAACGAAGAAGAGGCTCTGGGAGGACGCCGGGATCCAGATCGCCGACGGCAACCACTATTCGGCCGCCGTCGTCCGCCACCTCGGCCGGCCGGAGGGAATCTGCCGGGCGAGCTTCGCCCACTACGACAATTTGGGAACGGTCGACCGCTTCCTCGAGGCCCTTGGCCGCCTGACGAACAAGTAAGGAAAGACGAGGGCCGCCGCGCTCAAGTCGCCGCGGGGCCTGCTCAAGAGAAATGCCGAGTCCGCCATAAAAAAGATTGAAGAGGCCTCCAAGAAAAAATAGAATAGAGCTTCCCGGAGGAGAAGAACCCAGATGAGAATGCGTCTCTTGCTCGCCGGCCTCCTGGCCCTGGCCGCTTTCGCGGCCGCCGCGGCCGAAGCCCCCCTCGTCCTTATCAAGACCGAGAAGGGCGATATCACGGTCGAGGTCGACCACGCCCGGGCGCCTGTCACGGCGGCCAATTTCCTCCGCTATGTCGACGGGAAGCTCTACGACGGCTCGGTTTTCCATCGCACGGTGACCTTGGCCAACCAGCCGGATGACGCCGTGCGCATCGAGGTCATCCAGGGCGGCTTGCTGCCAGATGCTAAGGCGTTCCCTCCGATTGCCCACGAGACGACCGCGACGACCGGGCTCAAGCACCTCGACGGCACGATCTCCATGGCCCGAGGGACTCCGGGAAGCGCCACGTCGAGTTTCTTTTTCTGTATCGGTCTCCAGTCCGAACTCGACTTCGGCGGCAAGAGAAACCCCGACGGCCAGGGTTTCGCCGCGTTCGGCAAGATCGTCTCCGGAATGGACGTCGTCAAGGCCATCCACGTCCTGCCGGCCGAAGGGCAAGCCCTCAAGCCGCCGGTCAAGATCATATCCATCCGCAGAATCGAAAGATAAACACGACCAAGGAGAAAAACCATGCGCAAGAATTCAAAAACGGCCGCCGTCCTCGGGCTCCTGCTCGTCGTCCTCATCGCCGGGCAGGCTTTCGCCCAAGACAGGATCGTCGGGAAAGCCCTCTACGATAAGCTCCGCCGCGAGGCGCGGACCCTGGTCAAGATGGAGGGCCAGCCCGGACTCTCTTGGACGGCCGACGGCAAGGCCTCTTACATCAATGAGGACGGAACCTTCAAGCGCGTCGACATCCTCACCGGCGAGAAAACGCCCCTCTTCGACGACGCCAAACTCCTGGCGGCGGTGAACGCCATGACGGGACGGCAGGAAGCCAAGCTCTTCTTCAACCGCTTCCAGTATTTGGACGAGGGGAAAAAGATCCAGTTTTCGGCCTTCAACAAAGTGTTCGTCTACGACCTCGCTTCCTCGAAGCTCGTCTTCTACGAGCCGGAACCGGCCATCGTCGGCGTCCGGGGCCGGGCCTACAGCGACATCCTCTCGCCCGACCTCAAGGTTCGGGCATTCGCCCGGGACTACAACCTCTACGTCAAGGACATGGACGGCAAAGAGACGGCCCTGACGACGGACGGGACGGAAGACCTCCGCAACGCCTTCCCCGACTGGGTCTATCCCGAGGAACTCGGACAGTACCAGGCCTTCTGGTGGTCGCCCGACTCGAAGAAGATCGCCTTCATGCAATTCGACGAGAAACCGGTCACCAAGTACCCCATCGTCCACGACGTCCAGCCCATCCCGCGCTTCGAACTGCTGGGCTATCCCAAGCCGGGCGGTAACAACCCCATCGTGCGGCTGTTCGTCGCCGACGTCGCCTCGAAAAAGCTCGTCCGCCTGGAAACGGGGGACGACCTCGACGTCTATCTCTACCGGGGCCAGTGGACCAACGATTCTAAGGAATTCACCTATCACCGCCTCAACCGCTGGCAGAACAAGCTCGAGCTCTTCGCCGCCGATCCGGCCACCGGGAAAACGCGGCTGTTCCTCACCGACGAAGATCCCTGCTACATCGACGAGCAGACCGGCCTCATCTTCC
>MEXZ01000059.1:0-1312 GCA_001773855.1 Candidatus Aminicenantes bacterium RBG_13_64_14 | reverse complement strand
GTTCCTGTGGACCTCGGAGCGGAGCGGCTGGCGTGAGATCTACCTCTATGATCTGACCGGCAAGCTCCTCAAGCAGCTGACAAATGCCAAGCTTCCGGTCCGTTCGATCCAGGGCGTCGACGAGGCCCGCGGCTGGGTCTACTTCGGCGGCCTCGAAGCGAACGGCACCGAGAGCTACGCCTACAAGGTCAAGCTTGACGGCACGGGTTTCGCCAAGATGACCAAGGAGCCCGGCTCCCATAACGTCGGCTTCTCCCCCAACTTCGACTACTACACGGACGCCTTCTCGAGCTTCGACCAGCCCATGAAGTCGACGCTCTACCAGGCCGACGGGAAGGAGGTCAAGGTTCTGGCAACCTCCGTTCCGACCAAGGAATTCCTCGACCTCAAGCTCATCAAGCCGGAGCGCTTCACCTTCAAGTCCGCCGACGGCAAGTACGATCTCGACGGGCTCGTTTATTTCCCGGCCCACTTCGATCCCAAGGACAAATATCCGCTCCTTCTCTCGGTCTACGGCGGACCGGGCTCGAAGGGCGTCAATAACTCCTACAAGATGACCGACGGCAACCAGGCCCTGGCCCAGCTCGGCTTCCTCGTCGCGGTCTGCGACTACCGGGGCGTTTCCGGACGGGGCAAGGCCTTCCAGAACCTCCACTACATGAAGCTCGGCCAGGTCGAGCTCGAGGACCACGTCGCCTTCGTCAAGGCCCTCGGCCAGCGGCCCTACGCGGACACGACGCGGGTCGGTGTCACCGGCCATTCCTACGGCGGTTATTTCACCTGCATCGCCCTGCTCAAGGAGCCCGACGTTTTCCACGTCGGCGTCGCCGGCGCGCCCGTCACCGACTGGCGGAACTACGACTCCATCTACACGGAGCGCTACATGCGGCGGCCGCAGGACAACCCCGACGGCTACGAGAAGGGCTCCTGCCTGACCTACGCCAAGAACCTCAAGGGCAAGCTCTTCATCCATCACGGCGCGGTCGACGACAACGTCCACCCCGGCAACACCATCCAGCTCGTCCAGGCCCTGCTCAAGGAAAATAAGAAGTTCGACATGATGATCTACCCCGAGCAGCAGCACGGCATCGCCTTCCCGCGCTACGGCGAGAGCCGGGTCGAATATTTAATCGAGCACCTGAAACCCGTCGTCAAGTAGCTAATTTCGTCAATCAAGGAGCGTACTCATGGCCAAATTCGAAGGCGTGAAATGGGCCCCCCGGCAGATGCGCTATCTTCTCCCCGAGAAGCAGTTCGACATCCTCGAGTCCGACGCCAGGGTCTACGCCGTGTCCCGTTCGATCTTCTACTC
>MEXZ01000058.1:7989-8467 GCA_001773855.1 Candidatus Aminicenantes bacterium RBG_13_64_14 | reverse complement strand
GGCGCCATCCCCTGCTCGACGGGATGGTCGGCATCAACAGCGGCCATCCCCTCGTCCCGGACGCGGAGCTCGACCGCCTGGCCGGGTCGCACGCGGCCGCGGCGCGCCTGGCCGCCGAAGCCGGGTTCGACGGCGTGGACGTCAAGGCCTGTCACGGCTATCTCATCGCCGAGCTCCTGGCCTCATTCGAGCGAACGGAGAGCCGCTACGGCGGTTCATACGAAAACAGGACGCGCTGGCTCAAAGAGACGATTCGACGGATCCGTTCCGAAAACCCCTCCCTGTTGGTCACGTGCCGCCTGAGCGCCTATGACGGTCCTGTGACGCCGGCCGGTTTCGGGTGCAGCGCCGCCGACGGCGGGCTTACCGAAAACCTCGAGGAGCCGGAACGCATTGTTAGGGAGCTTGCAGCCGAGGGCGCTCCCCTCCTCAGCGTCACCGTCGGAATCCCCGCGCTCCATCCCCATATCGGCAGGCC
>MEXZ01000058.1:4654-7969 GCA_001773855.1 Candidatus Aminicenantes bacterium RBG_13_64_14 | reverse complement strand
GCGCAGACTTCCCCGATGAGCATCCTCTCGCGGGTGTAACCCGCCACATCAACATCGTCGGCGCCATTCAGAAAACGGTCCCCGACCTTCCCCTGCTCGGCGCAGGCTATTCCTGGCTCCGGCAATTCGTCCCTCAGGTCGCCTCCGGCGCGGTTAAAGAAGGCCTGGCATCGCTCGCCGGCCTGGGCCGGGGAGCGCTCGCCTATCCCGAATGGGTCAGGGATCTTCAGGACAGGGGACGGCTCGACCCCCGCCGCGTCTGCACCGCCTGCTCCAGGTGCAGCGAGCTTCTGAAGGCCGGCGGTCCCGCCGGCTGCGTCGTCCGGGATAAAGAGCCATACGCCGCCGTTTATAAAGCCCTGCGCGGCTCGCTCCGGAAGACGGCCAGGACTGGGAGGCGGGCGCCCCTGAGCCCATGAATCATCATGAATACTAAAAGGGGCCGGCAACCGTGACCAAGACGGAGATCGAGCTTCAGGGAATAAAGTTTCCGCTTTATTCCCTGAATACGCTCATCGTCGGCAGCGGCGCGGCCGCTCTCAATGCCGCGGTCCGGCTCCATGGCCTGGGCGCGACGGACATCGCCCTAGCCACCGAGTCCTGGGAAGGGGGAGCGTCGCGCAACGCCGGCTCGGACAAGCAAACTTATTATAAGCTCTCGCTCTACGCCGGCGCCATCGACTCCCCGCGTCTCATGGCCGAAACCCTATTCCGGGGCGGCTCAATGCACGGCGACATCGCCCTCTCGGAGGCGGCGGGCTCGATCCAGGCTTTTTTTCACCTGGTCGAATTCGGCGTCCCCTTTCCCCATGACCGGTTCGGTTCCTACCCCGGCTACAAGACCGACAACGACCCGCGCCAAAGAGCGACCTCGGCCGGCCCCCTCACCTCCCACTTGATGGTCGAACGCCTGGCCGCCGAAATCGAGCGCCGGGGCGTCACCGTCTTCAAAGCCCTGCCCATCATCGCCCTGCTGACCGAGGAGGAAAACGGAGAAAAATGCGTGATCGGCGCCGTTGGGCTCGACGCCGCCGGGGCTTCGGCGCAGCACCGCGGCTTGACGCTTTTCAACTGCCGGAACGTCGTCCTGGGCACGGGCGGCCCGGCCGGCATCTACGCCGCGTCGGTCTATCCCGAGAGCCAGACGGGCTCGCACGGCCTGGCCTTCGAGGCCGGCGCGACAGCCCACAACCTCACCGAATCCCATTTCGGGATGGCCTCGATCAAGTTCCGCTGGAACCTGTCCGGGACCTACCAGCAATCCATCCCCCGTTTTTTCTCCACGGAAGCGAACGGGTCGGACGAGCGGGCTTTTCTCAACGACTTTTTCCCCGATATGGGCGCCCTGGCCACGGCCATCTTTCTCAAGGGATACGAGTGGCCCTTCGACTCGAACAAAATCCGGGGCGGAGGCTCCTCGCTTATTGACCTGCTCGTTTATCGGGAGACGGTCGTTCGCGGCCGGCGCGTGTTCCTCGACTTCACCCACAACCCGGAGGGCGACCGGCGCACGGGGAGTTTTTCGCTCGATAAGCTGTCCCCGGAAGCCCGCTCCTACCTCGAGCGCTCCGGAGCTCTGCTCGGCACTCCTCTCGAACGGCTGAAAAAAATGAACCCTTCGGCCCTCGAGCTTTATGCCGGCAAGGGGATCGACCTCAGCCGCGAGCCCCTGGAAATCGCGCTCTGCGCCCAGCACTCGAACGGCGGCTTCAAGGCGAGCATCTGGTGGGAGTCGGACGTGCGCCGTCTCTTCCCCGTGGGCGAGGTATGCGGGACGCACGGAGTGCGGCGGCCGGGCGGCTCAGCCTTGAACGCGGGTCAGGTGGGAAGCATGAGGGCGGCCATGTTCATCGCCCGACGCTGCGGGGAACAGCCGCGCGACGCCGCAGAATTCGTCGCCTCCGCCGGGCCGAGGGTCCTGGAGCGTCTCGAGACGGCCAAGCTCTTCCTCGACCGCGGGGATTCCGGCCAGCGGGCCATGGAGCGGGTTCTGTCCGAGCTCCGCGACGGCATGTCCCGCTACGGCGGCCCCGTGCGGAGCGCCGGCGGGATCGGGGGCGAAGCGACTCGGGCCTGGACGCGGCTCGCCCGGCTTCGGGACTCGGCGGGCGTCCGGCGCCCCGAAGACCTCGCCCTAGCCTTCAAGGCGCTCGATTCTGGACTGACCCACGCCCTGTACCTCGAGGCCATGCGGGAGTACGTGCGACAGGGCGGCCGCAGCCGCGGCTCCTTCATCATCCTCGACGCCGGCGGGGAGAAACCCAACCCCGTGCTCGAAGACCAGTGGCGATTCTCGCTCGAAACCGAGGAGTCCTATGTCGGCCGGAACGTGCTCGAAGTCCGCTACGAGGGCGGAAAGCGTGTTGCGCGGCGCTGGGTCGAAGTCCGGCCTATTCCGGGCGGGGAGAGCTGGTTTGAGACGGTCTGGAGCGAATACCTCGGCGATGAAATCATCCGCTAGGAGCGATCACCATGGAGCATCGACCCGTCGCCCTCATCACCGGAGCCGGCCGGGGCATCGGCCGGGCCGTCGCCCTGGCCCTCGCCCGGACCGGTTATGACATCGCCGCCAACGCCGTCACCTTCGAAGAGCCCGGCCGCGCCGCCGCGGCGCACCAGCTCGAGCTCGAAAGGCTGGTCAGAGCCGAGGGAGCCGGATTCCTGGCTGTTCCCGGCGACATCGCAGACCTCGACAGGCATGAAGGCCTTCTCGATGCCGTGCGGAGAGCGTTCGGCCGTCTCGACCTCCTAGTGAACAACGCCAGTGTTGCGCCCCTGGAGAGGCGGGACATCCTCGAGACCGAGCCGCAAAGCTACGACCGTGTCATGGCCGTGAACGCCCGCGGGACGTTCTTCCTGACGCAGCGAGCCGCCCGGTGGCTGGTCGAACAGGCGCAGGGCGGCCGGGCGGTAAGGCCGGCCGTCATTTTCATCACCTCGATCTCAGCCGAGGTCTCCTCACCCTCGCGGGCGGAGTACTGCCTGTCCAAAGCCGAGGCCGGCGCGGCTGCCCGGCTCTTCGCCGACCGCCTGGTCTCATCCGGCATCAACGTCTATGAAGTCCGGCCGGGCATCATCCTGACCGACATGACCGCGCCGGTCAAGGACAAGTACGACCGGCTGATCGCCGAGGGAGTCGTGCCGCAGAAACGCTGGGGGACGCCCGAGGACGTGGCCCGGGCAGTGCCCGCGCTCGCCGGGGGGGATTTCGGCTTCTCTACGGGCGCCTGCCTGGAAGTCAGCGGCGGCATGAACATCCGGAGGCTCTGAGGCCAAGAGGGCGCCGCGGGGGAGAAAGCCCATGATTAAATCCCG
>MEXZ01000058.1:145-4556 GCA_001773855.1 Candidatus Aminicenantes bacterium RBG_13_64_14 | reverse complement strand
GAATGTGTCGCCGCAGACGCCATGGCTGTGCCCGGCGGGCTGTCGGACTGCGGCAAGCAGCTCGTCCACAAGGCGGCGCTCTACGGCTGCGAACTCCTCGAGCTCAAGGAGAAGCATCCTCACCAGTGGATCTACAAGCTCTTCCCCGCCGCGGCCGGAGGCCAGGTCTTTTCCGGCTTGGCTCGCGCCTGGCGCGGCCCCTATCCGGGGTTGACGGTCATTCACACCGGCGGCATCGCCCTCGAGAATCTCGGCATGCTCAACAAGCTCGACCCGGCGGGCGTATTTTGCGGCTCAGCCCTTGTCGCCGACCTGGTCAAACCCGGCGCCAGGGCCGCCGAAGCTCGGAAATGGCTTGAAATCCTGCGGCCTCGATCCGGCGGGATGGCTGTTTGAAATTGTATGAACCCGTCCGGTCCCGGTCTTGTGAAGCCCCCCTCTTTTTGATATAAAAAGCGGGATATTCATTCAGTCGATCAAAGGAGTCAAACAATGCCGCAACATCGGAGCGGAGGAGACCGTTTCATCTGGGGGCTGATCATCATCGCCGTGGGCGTCATCTTTCTCCTGGGAAACATGGGGAAGGTCAGCACCCACAACATCTTCAGCACGTATTGGCCGGTCATCCTTATCGTCATCGGCCTCTGGCAGCTTATCAGCAGCGGTTACCGGGATATTTTTCCCGGCCTTCTCCTCATCGCCCTGGGAGTCATCTTTCTCCTTCAGAGGCTGGGGCGCCTGCCTCACAATGTCTGGGTCTACGTCTGGCCCACGGTCATCATCTTCGTCGGCCTGTGGCTGATCCTCGGGCCCGTCTTCCGCCGCCGGGCCGCGGCCGGACCGGCGATCGTGGCCGACGACCTCCACGCCTCGGTCGTCCTGGGCGGCGTCAACCGCATCATCACCTCCAAGTCCTTCAGGGGGGGAAGGGCTTCGGTCGTCCTCGGCGGGCTTGACATCGACCTCAGGGACGCGACCCTGGATAAAGGACAAGCGACCATCGACGTCAGCGTCGTCATGGGCGGCATCGACATCAAGGTCCCCCGCAACTGGAATGTCGTCGCGGACATCTCGCCCGTGCTGGGGGGCGTCGAAAACAAGACGGCCTCGCTTCCCGAGGCCGAAGCCAAGGCCACGCTCTATGTCCGGGGCACGGTCATCATGGGAGGCCTGGAAGTCAAAAGCTGAGATGAAAAAAAGCGTGCTCTGGTTTCTGGCCGGAGTCCTCACTCTGGCCTCGTTCTTCTATCAGTGGAGAACCGGGCCGACCCATCCCCTGCGGGGCCGGGAAACGCTCTGCGGCCGGGACGTCTCCTACCGCTTGGAGCGCAGCGGAGTCATCACCCGTCCCTTAAGGCTCAAGGTGCCCGTGCCGAAGGAATCCGGAATCACGGGCACGGTCGAATACCAGCGCTTCAAGAAAGGAGACGCCTGGAAACCGGAACGGACTGTAGACATGACCAACGAGCTCGTCTCCCTTACGCACGGCGGAAAAAAGGCCGTCCCGGCTCTCACCGCTCCGCTGCTCTGGCCGGGGAGCGAGGAGGGACGGGCGCCCATGGCCGGCAAGCTGGCCTACAAGGTGACCCTGTCTTGCGGCGACGAAAAAGCGGTGCTCAACGGAGGCCGTCCGGTCGTTATTCGCTTCCGCGGCGATGTTCCGGCCTGGGCTATAATCCCCCACATCCTCATCATGTTCCTGGCCATTCTCCTCGGCGT
Organism: Candidatus Aminicenantes bacterium RBG_13_64_14; assembly: GCA_001773855.1. Classification (GTDB taxonomy): domain Bacteria; phylum Acidobacteriota; class Aminicenantia; order Aminicenantales; family Saccharicenantaceae; genus RBG-16-66-30. The sequence continues at coordinate 2,837 of MEXZ01000058.1, read as the reverse complement.
GGCCGCGGGCCTTGAGGCGCTGCGGCCGGGCGGCAGGCCGCGCGTCCTGGCCTTCTGGACCCTCATCCTGCTCTTCCTGGGCGGTTTCATCCTCGGTCCGCTCATGCAGAAATATGCGTTCGGCGCCCTCTGGACGGGTTTTCCGCTGGGCACGGACCTGACGGACAATAAAACGCTCATCGTCTTTCTCGGCTGGCTCGCGGCTCTCCTCCTCGGCCGGAAAGGCCGCGGCACGCGCTTCTGGATCCTCGGCGCAGCCCTGATGATGCTCGTCGTCTACCTCATCCCCCACAGCCTCCTCGGGTCCGAGTTCGATTACACGTCGTTAGGGCGCTGACCTTGAGTTCTGTTCCGCGCGCAACGGCTTTTCGGCGCATCCTCACTCTAAGGCAAAATCTCAGGGGGCGGGATTGAAGCCGTGATTAAATCGAGGGGCCTAATCATCCTATTCCTCCTCTTTTTTTTCGCCGGCCTTCTCTCCCGGCCGGCCTCGGCCTCCCCCCGCGTCTGGCCGGGCCGCCGGCTGAGCCTCGGGGCCGGGATCTCCTTGGGCGCCTTCAACTCCTGCCCGTCGTTCATCCTGGCGGCCGCATTCCCTCTCCACCCGAGGCTGGCGGCTGAAGCGGAATTCGCCTACTACTTCAACCCCGCCGAAGAGGAGCAGAACCCGCCGCCGGGCTTCCATCGCAGCAGCGCCGGCCTGGGGCTGTCGCTCTCGGGAACTTGCGCCCTGGGAAAGCCGGGCGGACGCGTGACGCCCTATCTCGGCCTGGGCGCAACCTCTCTCTATCTTTCGACCCTGACCGACCGGCCGCCCGCCGAGCGCGAAATTCTCTCGCGGAGCCGATTCGCCGCCGCGCTTTTCGGAGGCCTCCTGATTTCCCTCGGTTCGCGCGCCGGAATGGGCTTCGAAGCGAGGCGGCTTTTCCTCTCCGGAGGGGAGGGGAATGTGCTGCGGCTCTCCGCCGGCGCGTATTATGTTTTTTAAGAAAATGAAACGCATCCTGACGGCCTGGACGGCGGCGCTCCTGCTCACGGCTACGTGCCTGGGCGAGGAGACGACGCGGCAGCGGGAGCTTTCCCTCAGCCTGGGGAGCGGGATCGGGGATTTCCATTCCGCCTTCACCTGGGGCTTGTGCCTGAACCTGCCGGTCAAAGGCAATCTGCGCCTCGAGCCCGAGCTCTTCTATTATTTCGACCCCCTCAAGCGCTCCCAGATCCCCGGCCTAGCCATCACCAGCACCGCCCTGAGCGCGGGGATGAACTATCTCTTCCGCTTCGAGTTCGCCGGCGGGCGGATCCTCCTCGACGCCGGAGTCGCCTGGGGTGTCATGCACGTCTCGGAAACCCATGAGGTTGACAGCCTCAAGCAGTTCACGTCCCGGAAGTCGACCGGGCCCTACATCGGCCCCGCGGCCGTCATTCAATTCCGCCTCGACCGCTTCTCCGGCATCCGCTTCGACTTCCGCGCCCTTGCCATCCTCCGGGACGGCGACAGCATCCCCCGCCTGTCCATCGGCTATGCGTTCTGGTACTGACCGGGCCGCGCACGCATTCTGTCGACAGGACCCCATGAAGATCACGGTCATCACACAAAAGGAGAGTCCTCCCGCGGCCGTTGGATTTTTGACAAGCGGCATTCCTTGTGCTAAGAGAGATAGTCTTTAGCCGCTTCGACGGGTAACGGGCATGAAAAAAGCGTTCGTCAAGGGCACCCTCCTTCAATTCGCCGTGCTCCTCGGCTTGTGGCTGCTCCTGAGCGGGCACATGGACGCCTTCCACATAGGCGCCGGCGTCTTCTGCTCGCTGCTCGTGACGCTGATTCACGTCCCGATCAACCGCCACCTTTACTATCACAAGCGCATCGCCGCCGGCCACTCGCTGCGCACCATCCGCCTGGCTCTCTACGTTCCCTGGCTGGTGAAACAGATCGTCCTGGCCAGTCTGCAGGTGGCCTATGCCGTCCTCCATCCCCGCATGCCCATCAACCCCAGCCTGGTCCGGTTCAAGGCCCGGTTGCCGAACGTCACCGCCCTGGTCATTCTCGGCAATTCCATAACCCTCACTCCCGGGACCTTCACCCTGCGCATCAAGGACGACGAGTTCCTGGTCCATTCCCTGATGGAGGCCTCCCACGCGGGCATTGTCGATGGGTCGCTCCCCGGGCAGGTGGCCCGGCTCTTCGGCGACAAGCCCGATGACGTCGTCTCCGAGATCAAGCTGTTCCGCAAGGCCCGCCATGTTTGAATACCGGTTCTTCGTCATCCTGGCCTCGGCCCTGACGGTCATCATCTCCCTGCCCCTCTACCGCGTCATCGCCGGGCCGACCCTGCCCGACCGCATGCTGGGCGCGAGCGCCATCGGGACGAAGACGATGGTCCTCATCCTCCTTATCGGGTTCATCTTCGACCGGGTGGACATGTTCATCGACATCACCCTGGCCTATGCCGTCCTGAACTTCATCGGCACGATCGCCATCGCCAAATATCTCACCTCGGGAAAAGAAAAGAAATGAGCGGTCTCCACATCGCCGCCCTGCCCGTCCTGGCCGCGGGCTCCTTCTTCCTCCTCATCGGAAGCATCGGGCTCCTCCGCTTTCCCGACTTCTACTCCCGCTGTCACGCCACGGGCAAGAGCGACACCCTGGGCGTCATGCTCCTCGTCCTGGGGCTCATCCTCGTCGAGGGCGTCA
>MEXZ01000058.1:0-130 GCA_001773855.1 Candidatus Aminicenantes bacterium RBG_13_64_14 | reverse complement strand
CCGTGACCGCTCTCATGATCAAGAACCTCCTGACGGCCGTGGTCTCGCTCACGGTGTTCAGCTTCGTCTCGGCCCTTCTCTACGCGGCCATGGGCGCCGTGGACGTGGGATTCACCGAGGCAACGGTCGG